>NZ_AQXE01000007.1 GCF_000375485.1 Desulfovibrio oxyclinae DSM 11498
TCAGCCTCCCGCCAAGCCGCCTATACGCCTCAGCTTTCGGAAAGCCTCGTGCGGCTTGGCAACACAAATGTTTTTGGGAGATTCTTAAGAACCCTTTTGCAAAAGGGTTCTTAAGCCCCCGGAGGGCCCTCGGAGAGCCGCCGGAGGCATATGAAAATGCCGGGAGTGTTGTCTGGAAATGCTGAAGTTACAGCAGTTCCAGTTCTTTCATGGCGAGGTAGAGTTCGCGGCTGACCCACGCGTCGGTGGCTGCGTAGGCGACTTGTGCTCGTGCGAGGTTGTCTTTGGCCCAGTTGGAGCACTGTGCTGTCTTGGATATGCGGAAGCCGAGCAGGTTGGCGGCCATGTTGCGCAGGCCGTGGGTCTGCATGCCGGTGCTGGCTGAGATGTCGGAGAGGTCCACGAAGCCGCCTGGGGTGAAGTCGGTGAGTTTTCGCAGGCCGCAGATATCGTCTCGGACGGCCACACCGGTTTTGATGACGGCGGGGTCGGCGAGCAGTTCAAGGAGCCCGTTGTCCATGGGCAGGAGGTTGAGTTGGAAGAGGTAGACGCATTCCGCCGTGGCGAGTTGAAGGAGGGAGGGCAGGTTCGGTTTGCGGCCTTTTTTGAAGACCGGCCGCGTCTCGGTGTCGAAGCCGAGTAACGGGTCGTTCCTGAGTTCCTTCACTGCCTTGTCGCGCTGGCCCTCGGTCCGGACGATTTCGACGGGACCGTTCCAGCGTTTCAGGGGCAGTGCGTTGATTTCTTCCTTGGTGAACGCTCTGGTGTATTGTTCTGGCAGTTCCACTGTGGGCATGATCAATTGCTGTTGGTCTGTTCGCGCGTGGCGTGGAAAGATATCTCGGGCCAATTCTCGGCGGCATCGTCGAGTCGCCAGCGGCTCGGGGCAAGGTATGTCAGATTGCCGTCGCCGTCCAGTGCCAGATAGCGCTGCATGGAGCGGGTGAAGCGTTTGAGTTCGGAATCGGATCCGCTCACCCAGCGCGCGGTGTAGAGTTCGATCGGCTCGTAGATGGCGTCAACGCCGTATTCGTCGCGCAGGCGGGCCTGAATCACGTCGAACTGGAGCATGCCAACGGCGCCGAGGATGTAGTCGTTGTTGATCATCGGGCGGAAAAGCTGAACCGCGCCTTCTTCTGCCAGCTGAGTCAGGCCTTTGCCGAGCTGTTTGGCTTTCAGGGGCGACTTGAGGATCACGCGGCGGAACATTTCCGGGGCAAAGTTGGGGATGCCGGTGAAGGTCAGGGGTTCCTTGTCGGTGAAGGTGTCGCCGATGCGGATGGTGCCGTGGTTGTGCACGCCGATGATGTCGCCGGGCCATGCTTCTTCGACACCTTCGCGGTCCTGTGCCATGAAGATGGTGGCTTTGGAAACGGTGACGCTCTTGCCGAGGCGGTGGTGCTTGACCTTCATGCCCTTGGTGAAGCGGCCGGAGTTGATGCGCATGAAGGCGATGCGGTCGCGGTGCGCGGGGTCCATGTTTGCCTGAATCTTGAAGCAGACGGCGGAGAAACCGGTTTCTTCCGGGGAAACGTCGCGTTCGACGGCGGGACGTTCGCGCGGGCAGGGGGCGAGATCCACGAAGGTGTCGAGCATTTCCTGCACGCCGAAGTTGTTGATGGCCGAACCGAAGAAGACCGGGGTCTGTTTTCCGGCCAGATAGCGCTGCGGGTCGAAGGGGTAGCCTGCACCTTCGAGCAGTTCCACGTCCTCGCGCAGCTTGTCGGCCTGATCGCCGAGTTCCTCGTCGAGTCTGGGGTCGTTGATGTCCTCGATGACGATGCCTTCCTGAATACCGCCGCCGTGGGTCGGGGAGAACAGGTGCAGCTTCTTCTGATGCAGGGAGTAGACGCCTTTGAAATCCTTGCCCATGCCGATGGGCCATGACATGGGGGCGCATTCGATATTCAGTGTCTCCTCGATGTCGGAGAGCAGTTCGAACGGGTCCCGGCCTTCGCGGTCGAGTTTGTTGATGAAGGTCATGATGGGCGTGTCGCGCAGGCGGCAGACCTCCATGAGCTTGCGGGTCTGGCGTTCGACGCCTTTTGCGGAGTCGATGACCATGAGCGCGGAGTCCACCGCAGTGAGGGTGCGGTAGGTATCTTCGGAAAAGTCCTGGTGACCGGGGGTGTCGAGCAGGTTGATCTCATGATCGTTGTAATTGAACCGCATCACCGAGGTGGTCACGGAAATACCGCGCTGCTGTTCCATGGCCATCCAGTCACTGGTGGCGTGGCGCGCGGCCCGCTTGGCCTTGACGCTTCCGGCGGTCTGAATGGCTCCGCCGAAGAGCAGCAGTTTCTCGGTGAGGGTCGTCTTGCCTGCGTCGGGGTGGCTGATGATGCCGAACGTACGGCGGCGTTCCACCTCTTTCTTGAGTTGCGCTTCCATGGTCTCCTTTTCCTCAAAAAAATCCGGGCCACCTAAGCGGCCCGGATTGCGGTATACCGGGATGTACAAAAAGGTCAAGTTCATTAATCGTCGAGAAGCCTTGGCGGAGCAGGGCACGGGCTCTCGCTGTAGCGCCACCAGAAGCGTCCCGCGCAGTTCTCCGGCGGATTGAGCTGTTCCTGCGGTTTCAGGCTGATGCGGACGTTTCTTTTGTCCTGTTTCCAAAGGGCGTTGCGAACGTGGTCGGCCGCCTGCCTCAGGTTCATGGAACCTTCGTCGAGCCCGGCCAGCGCGGCCTTGATGCCTTCATGCAGAATGAACATGCCGTGTGTGGCGTCCATGGCGGACCACATCCTTACGGCGTCCTCGTGCCTGTCGAGTTCGGCAGCGGAGAGGCCGCCGTAGACGATGGTTTCCAGTGAGCGACCACCAGCCTCGAACAGACCGTCGAAGAGTTCATAGGCGTCCTTGAAACGGCCGGTCCAGTACATGCTCATGCCGGCCTTGAGCCGAGAGGATAAAAACGGCGTCCTGCCGTCCTCGGATCGGCGTGCGAATGCCTTGCTGTAGGCGGTTGCGGCTGCGGCGTATTCGGGCGCGGCCTCTTCGTTCAGACCGGCCAGCCTGAGGTGTCTTGCCTTCTGGAAGTTGCCGTCGGCGACCCTGAGGGTGGGGACGCAGGCGCCGAGCATCCCCACGACGAGCAGTGTCACCAGAAAAAAGGGCATACGTTTCATTACCGGCCTCCGGATATTTTCAGTTCTGTCGATGGGCTGCGGTGTTTGGTGCATATCAGGCTCTTGTCCTTTGTCTGCAAGAAGCGTAGTATTCAGTAACCAGACCTGTTACCCGTTCAATCTTACATCGGAGTTTCCGAGTGTCCACAGCAAAATTGCTCGCAATCCTTTTCGCTGTCGCTGCTGTCGCCTCGCTTTCCCAGCCAGTTGCCGCATGGCTGCTGTCCGGGACGGGCACCACGCTGCTTGCAACGCAGGCGGCTTTGACCCTCGTGGTTGTCATTTGTCTTCTCATCGGCCTGAAAACCGTCCGGGGCGGTTTGACCGGACCGTTGATGCGGCTGGCATCGCTGCTGGAATCGGGGAAGGACGTTCCCGATGAGCAGGGCGGAGCCGCTGAACTGGCTCATGTGCGTCAGGCCGTTTCCGCCGACAGGCAGCGCCTGCTCCGGGATGCGCAGGATGCTCGTCGCGAGGCCGAGGCTGCCCGCGAGAAAGCTGGTCGATTGGAAAACGAGGCGGAGGGTATCCGCAGATCAGAAAAGGAAAGCCGGGAACTCGTGCAGGCGATGCAGAAGGCCGCTTCCCGTGCCGAAGGGCTTTCCGAACAGATTTTCAATGCCATCGGCGAGTTGAGTTCGCAGGTGGACCGCGTCAATTCCGGCGTGGAGGTCCAGCGCGACCGTATGACTGAAACCGCCACGGCCATGGAGGAGATGACGAGCACCGTCATCGAAGTGGCCCGGAATGCGGGCAGTGCGGCCGAAAGCGCCGTCAATTCCAAGGAAAACGCCACCACCGGCGCCGAAGGCGTCCATACCGCAGTGGCTTCCATACAGAATATGCATGGCCGTATAATGCGCCTCAAGGAGTCCATGACGGGACTCGGGCAGGAGGCGGAGAACATCGGCCGCATCATGAACGTAATCACCGACATCGCGGACCAAACGAACCTGTTGGCGCTCAACGCCGCCATCGAGGCGGCCCGTGCGGGCGAGGCCGGGCGCGGTTTTTCCGTTGTAGCGGACGAAGTCCGTAAGCTTGCGGAAAAGACCATGCAGGCCACCAAGGAAGTTGGCAGCACGGTCAAGCAGATTCAGGAGCACGCACGGGAGAACGTGGTGGCCGTGGAAGAGGCCGCCGAAGATATCGACCACAGCACCGAGGCCGCCAACCGTTCCGGCGAATTCATGGAAAGGATCGTGCACATCGTGGACGAGACCGCGCTGCAGGTGCAGTCCATCGCGGCCGCCAGCGAGGAGCAGTCCGCGGCCAGCGAAGAGATCAATCGCGCCGTTTCGGAAGTGAATCAGGTGGCCGGGGAAACCGCGGAAGGCATGGGACATGCCACGGATGCCCTCAACGAGATTTCCGGGCTGGTGGAGAATCTGGACAACATCGTTCACGGTCTTGTCGAGGCTGACCGCGCCGGGCTGCGAGACGACGGTAAATTGTTCGTCTGGGACGACAGTCTTTCCGTGGGCATCAATCAGATCGATGACCAGCACAAGGTTCTCATCGATCTCATCAACGAACTCAACGACGCCATGCGTCAGCGCCGGTCCCAGAAGATCATGATGGAAGTGGTGGACCGTCTGGCGAACTATGCCGTGGAACATTTCGGCACGGAAGAGAAGCTCTTCGACAAGCACGGGTATCCGGAAACGGAAGCCCACAAGGAAGTGCACCGCAAATTCGTGGCAAAGGTCTCGGAATTCGGCGAGGAGCTGCGTTCCGGCAAGGCCTCCGTGACCATGGAGGTCATGCGTTTTCTCAAGGATTGGCTGCTCGGTCACATCAAGGGCACCGACCAGCGTTACAGCAAATATCTCAACGAACGCGGCGTGCACTAAGTTTTACGTCAGATCTGCAAAAAAAGCCCCCGCGCCTGAATCGGTGCGGGGGCTTTTATCTGAAATTCGAAGTGCTACAGATTGCCGACTTCAATGTCGTCCTTGCCGGGATGCCAGAAGATCATCGAACGCTCCAACGTGTTCTTCACCTTCATGGTCTTGCCCCCCATCTTGACGAGGACGCCCGGATGAATCTGCTTGCGGACCTTGATCTTGACGCCGCTGAGCTGGCTGATGCGCTGTTTTGTCATCTCGGCGGCGCGGGCTGCGGTGTCCTCGAAACGTTTCGCCACGTTCATCCGGTGCTTGATGATCTTGGCCACCTGCGGTCGCTTGGCTTCCGGGGTGCGTTGAAGGATGTCCTTGGGATCGGCTCCGCCCAGAGCGTGATCGATCTTCTGCAGCTCCTTCTTGAGTCTGGTGNGTTCTGCGATCAGCTCGGAATCCTTTTCGCTGCCTATGCCGACGGAGATAGTGGTCGGCACGCCCAGTTCTGAGCCGAGCTCGTTCACTTCCATGCCCTTGGTAATGACCAGCACGCCGCCCTGAACCACGCCCTTGCCCTTGGCTGCGAGCAGGTAAGGCGTTTGCACCCGGCAGTTGCTGCACTCGTTCTTGATGACGAGGCTTCTGCCCGCACGGATGGTGGCGTTGGCAGCAAAGCCCGTGACCACCTCGCCTCCGGCGAAGACCGTCCCGCCGTCGGGCTGGAGAATGCCACCCTTGACGGAGACGTCGCCCCCCGCCTTGATGTCCGCGCTTTCCACCGACCCTTCCACGATGACGTGCTTGGGAGCCTCGACCTTGAAGCCGGAAAGGACGTTTCCGGTGACCTTCACGGAGCCTTCGTCGGTGCGGACGTTGCCGGTGCCGAGGTTCACGTCGCCATGGATGACCAGGCACTGGGTTACCGAGACGGTGTTTTTTTCGACGACAAGTATACCCGTGTCCTTGGCCGTGAAGGTGATGCCGTCGGCCGAGACCTCGATGTTCTCGCCCGCGTGCAGGGTGAGCTCGCGGCCCGCATTGGCGGGGATGGTCTTGCCATATACGTCCACGCCCGCTTCGCCCTGCGTCGGGGGATGCAGTCTCGCGACCGTCTGGTCCGGGGTTACCGATGGGTAGAGTCCCCGGTTGCGGTAGTCGATGCGTCCCTGATCGTCCTCTGTGCCAGCTTCCTCGCGGGTGGCAACCAGATACTCCAGCCAGCCGTCGCGCCCGTCGATGGGCCGCTTGCCCTTGATGACCGTCTTGTTCAGACGGGGCTGACGGCTCTTGGCGGCGCGCTCCAGTTCCTTGTCCAGCCAGTCCAGATCGGGCTCAAGACCGATCTCCATGTCGTGAAGGACCTTGACGATGCGGTCTGGGGTAACGGCGAGGCCGCGAAAGTCCTTGTCGTACAGGTCTCCCAGAACCTTTATCTCGTCGGAAGTGACGCGCAGGCAGGGTGCCACGCTGACGCGGCCGCCCTCGATGCGGGCTATGCCGTGGGTGGTGGCGGTGAAGCCGCCGTCGCGCGCGTCGAAATCGCAGTTCTCTCCGGCCTCGGGCTTAATGTCCTCGGCCTTGCGGTTGTCCTTGGGCTTGGTGATGACGCCGTCGATGGTCTCGCCGTTACGTGCCAGTTTGGGGGGAGAGTATTCGGCGAAGCGATCGCCGGGAAAGACCGGTTTGGTCAGGTCGCCCTGTGGTTCGATGGAGGCGTCCTCGGGTTCTTGCACCTCGACGCCGCGAACGAGCGTGATGCCGCTGATCTCGTCGATGCCGCCACCGTTTTGAAGAATGCTTATGATGCGCTTGGCGGCGGCGCGGTCCGGATCGAGCTTGACGCCTGCTTCTGCAATCTGGCGGCAGATACTGTCCACCGTGGCTTCCGCCCCGAGTTTGGACGGGGGCGTATACTGGCTGATCCCCAGCTTCATTTTGTCTTCGGAAAGACAGAAGCGGAATCGCGCGTCGGAAGACCCTTTTGCCTTCTTCTTCATCTTGGCGGTTTCTTCCATAGGGGTGCAGGTCTTGTTATCGTCGGCCATGGCCCACGTACTCCAGTTCTGCTAAGTTCAGCCAGACTCACATGGCACTTCGACCATACATGGCTTTGGAACCAATGTAACCCCCCTTAGATGCAGGCATGAAAGGCCGCTACGGGGTGTCGGAAATACCTCTGGAAAGCAGGAAATACAGGTCTTCGAGCAGTCGCAGCAGTTCTTCGTACAGTCCACCGGGCGCAGGGGGCTTTCCGAAGAGAGCGTTGCGCTGATTGCGCAGGGTTTCCGGTGCAATGGCGTCCGGGCCGGAGTGCAGTACGGTCATGCCCAGACGTTCCGCCAGCAGGTAGCCTGTGACGCCCTTGCGGAACAGGTCAACGAGTTCGCCCGTTCTGCCGCCGTTTTCCAGAAGGTATTGCTCGGCCTCGGCGTTTGGTTCCGAAGCCATGATCTCGTGGATGAGCGCGTACAGAGCGTTGATGCCGGAACCGGGAATGCCGCGCCGCCAGCCGAGCAGCCACGGCGTGCGCC
The DNA here is from genome assembly GCF_000375485.1 of Desulfovibrio oxyclinae DSM 11498. NCBI lineage: Bacteria > Pseudomonadati > Thermodesulfobacteriota > Desulfovibrionia > Desulfovibrionales > Desulfovibrionaceae > Desulfovibrio > Desulfovibrio oxyclinae. The sequence continues at coordinate 7,501 of NZ_AQXE01000007.1, forward strand.
AGAAGAGCAGAAAATGGCGGTTGCCGGTCTCAATGATCTCGTCCATGGCCTGAGCGGCCTGCTCCAATACGGGGTGGTGCCAGCGCACCGGACGCGCAGCCAGATCCCAGGCGGGAAGCGGGGCGCGGTTTGGCTCGATGCCCAGAATGTCGGCCAGCATGCTGCCGAGCCAGTAGTTGGCCTGCGGGGAGGCCGGCGTTTCCAGATGCGCATAGCTCAGGATGACGCGCCCCTGTCCGTATTCATTGGCCGCGATGCCGGGGCGACCCTTGATGAAGTCCGGCCGCAGGCTGATGCCGTAAAGGTTCTCCCAGTCGCCCACGGTACCTTCGGGCAGGGATTTGAGGTGCATGTCGGCCATCCAGACGTCCGGGCCGGGGGTGTCGAACACCGCCAGCGGCTCGGGGCCGGGAGCGCTGTCGTCGAACTGGCCCGGCCACCAGACCGGAATGAGAGCCTCGCCGCCGAGTTCCTTGGGGATCAAAGGGTGGTCGGCAAGCCGGACATGCATGTGCCCGGAAAGAAAATGTTGCAGGCGTTTTTCGAATCGGCGCCGCTTCCACGGGGACAGGCCCAGCCCCTTGCTTTCGGAAAGGGCCAGCCCGGCACCGCCGCAGAATCCGATGTAGGTGCCTCCCTCGTCAACGTAGCGGCGAATGGCATCCATGCCTTCCGGGCCGAGGCGTGCGGCCTTGCCGCGAGCGTAGCCGCCGGGGACCATCAGCGCTGCGGGCTTGCGGTCCAGCGCTCCTTGGGATATTGCCTTTGCGCGCACCAGCCGATGGGGAACACCCCATGCACGCAGCGCGCGGATGAGCAGAAGGCCCCAGAAATGGGATTCATCCCAATATATGTATATGCTTGACATGTAGCGGTCCCTTGACGAGTCTTACCGCACGCTTATCAGGGGGCGTTGCTTTCTGGCAAGCACAACCGATTGAATTTCAAGGACGCCAAGGCGTCCCTTTTCATACGCAAGGAGAAAACCTACCATGAGCAGACCTACGCTTGCCAAGGGCTACGAGCCCTGGGACGTCGAGGACAAGTGGGAGAGCCACTGGGAGAAGGAAAATACCTTCACCCCCCGTGCGGACGCCGAAGGCGACCCGTATTCCATCGTCATCCCGCCCCCGAACGTAACCGGCGTACTGCACATGGGGCACGCCCTGAACCTGACCCTGCAGGACATTCTGTGCCGTTTCCACCGTCAGCAGGGCCGCGACGTACTCTGGGTTCCCGGCACCGACCACGCCGGCATCGCCACCCAGAACGTGGTGGAACGCCAGCTCAAGGAAGAAGGGAAGACCCGCGACGACCTCGGCCGCGAAGCCTTTGTCGAGCGCGTGTGGGAATGGAAGCGCGAGAAGGGCGACCACATCCTGAACCAGATTCGCCGCATGGGCGCATCCGTGGACTGGACCCGCGAGGCCTTCACCTTCGACGATGACCGCGCCAAGGCCGTGCGCGAGGTCTTTGTCGAGCTGTACCACAAGGGGCTGGTCTACAAAGGTGATTACATCATCAACTGGTGCAACCGCTGCCACACCGCCCTTGCCGACGATGAAGTGGAGCACGAGTCCAAGCCCGGCAAGCTGTGGCACATCCGCTATGCCATTGCCGACGGCTCAGGCGAGCTGACCATCGCCACCACCCGCCCCGAAACCATGCTCGGCGACACCGCCATCGCGGTGAACCCCGAGGACGAACGGTTCAGCCACCTCATCGGCAAGAAGGCCATCCTTCCGCTGGTGGGCCGCGAACTGCCCATCATCGGCGACACCTACGTTGACACCGAGTTCGGAACCGGCTGCCTGAAGGTCACTCCGGCTCACGACATGAACGACTGGGAACTCGGCCGCAAGCACGATCTTGAAGTGCTCTCCGTGTTCGACGACGCGGGCTACGTGAACGAGCACGCGCCCGAGAAGTATCAGGGAATTTACAAGGACGACGCCCGCGACGTGATCGTCAAGGACCTCGAAGCCGCAGGCCATCTGGAAAGCATCGAGGACCATGAGCACAAGGTCGGCGTCTGCTACCGCTGCAAATCCGTCATCGAGCCGCACGTATCCACCCAGTGGTTCGTTTCCATGAAGCCGCTGGCGGAAAAGGCCCGTGCAGCCGTTCCGGAACGGACCAGGATCCATCCCGAGAACTGGAGCAAAACCTACTACAACTGGCTGGACGAAATTCGCGACTGGTGCATCTCCCGTCAGATCTGGTGGGGGCACCGCATCCCGGCGTGGACCTGCGGCGACTGCGGCGAACTCATCGTCGCCAAGGAAGACCCCACCACCTGCGTCTGCGGCAGCGAAAATCTCGCGCAGGACGAGGACGTGCTCGACACCTGGTTCTCCTCCGCGCTCTGGCCGTTCTCCACACTCGGCTGGCCGGAACAGACCAGAGATCTGGAAAAGTATTACCCGACCTCCTGCCTCGTCACCGGGTTCGATATCCTCTTCTTCTGGGTTGCCAGAATGATGATGATGGGACTGGAGTTCATGGACAAGGTGCCGTTCCACGACGTCTACATTCATGCGCTGGTCCGTGACGAGAAGGGCAAGAAGATGTCCAAGTCCACCGGCAACGTCATCGACCCGCTGGACATGATCCAGACCTACGGCGCAGACGCCCTGCGCTTCACGCTGACTTCCTTCGCCGCCATGGGCCGCGACATCAAGCTCAGCGAAAAGCGCATCGAAGGCTACAAGCACTTCATGAACAAGATATGGAACGCGGCGCGCTTCAGCCTCATGAACCTGCCCGAGACCATCCCGGCCGTGGAGCTGTCCGAAAGCGACAGCCTCGCCGACAAGTGGATTCTCAGCCGCCTCGAAGAACTCAAGGTCACCGTCAAGGAAGCCACCGAGACCTATCGCTTCAACGAAATCGCCCAGACCCTTTACAAGTTCATCTGGAGCGAATTCTGCGACTGGTATCTCGAAATGGTCAAGCCCGCCCTCTACGGCGAAGACGAGGCCGTCAAGGCCAGAACCCAGCGCGTGCTCTGGACCGTTCTTTCCGAAGTGCTCATCCTGCTGCACCCGGTGACCCCGTTCATCACGCAGGAAATCTGGTCCGTGCTGCCGCGCCCCGAAGGCGATGACCGCAGCGACGACATCGCCACGCTCGCCTATCCGGACATGCGTCCGGAACTGCGCGACGAACAGGCCGAGGCCTGCATGGAACTCTTCATGGGCGTTGTCTCCGGCGTACGCAATATTCGCACCGAGCTTGTCATCGAGCCCGCCAAGAAGCTCGATCTGTTGGTCAAGACCGTGTCCGACGAGGATCGCGAACTGCTCGAAGCCAACATCGAGCTGATCCGCTCCCTCGCACGGCTGGAGAACATCACCATCGGCCCGGACGTCGAGGGCCCCAAGGCCTCCGGCTCCACCGTGGTTCAGGGCAACGAAATCTACGTCCCGCTTGAAGGCGTCGTGGACTTCGACGCCGAACTCGCACGGCTGGACAAGAATATCGCCAAGATCGAAAAGACCAAAGGCGGCGTGTCCAAGAAGCTCTCCAATCCGGGCTTCATCAACAACGCGCCCGCCGAAGTCGTTGAAAAAGAAAAGGAAAAGCTGGCCGAGATGGAAGAAGATCTGGCCAAGCTCGCAGAACTCAAGGAGCGCCTGAGCTCCATCGCAGGATAGCTTGAATCGATGGGGAGCCTCGGAAAGAGGTTCCCCATCGAATTTTCCCTACAGCCCTTGATGCGGGCCAATTGAATGCGCGAAAGTGCATGAAGACCCGTATTTGCGGCTTGTGAAAAGTGGGTTGGACCTGCTAGGAACGGTCGAGTCGTCGGACCGGAGACCGCCGGTGCCTTCGGCGAGCAGGGCGCTGCCCTGCACCCGGCAAAGGGGTGGGCCCCCTTTGCAATCCCTGTCTTGTTTCGGCAAGGCACCCGGTCAGGGCCGTCGCTTTCGCGATCGTCCCTGCCCGTGTACCTTCCCGAAACGGGGTGTGTCAGAGGGATGGTTTGATATTTGTGAGTCCCCGGGCGCCGCCAGGTCGGTATCCGCTTTCCCGGGCGGTGTGCAGCGGCGCAAGATAAGACGTTTTGGGGATTCTCAAGGACCTTTTGGAAAAGGTCCTTGAGCCGCCGGAGGCCGTTTATGCCTTCGGCGAGCAGGGCGCTGCCCTGCACCCGGCAAAGGGGCGGGCCCCCTTTGCAATCCCTGTCTTGTTTCGGCAAGGCACCCGGTCAGGGCCGTCGCTTTCGCGATCGTCTCAGCCCGTGCACCTTCCCGAAACGGGGTGTGTCAGAGGGATGGTTTGATATTTGTGAGTCCCCGTGCGCCGCCAGGTCGATATCCGCTTTCCCGAGCGGTGTGCAGCGGCGCAAGATAAGACGTTTTGGGGATTCTCAAGGACCTTTTGGAAAAGGTCCTTGAGCCGCCGGAGGCCGTTTATGCCCTCGGCGAGCAGGGCGCTGCCCTGCACCCGGCAAAGGGGCGGGTCCCCTTTGCACCCCTGTCTTGTTTCGGCAAGGCATCCGGTCGGGGCTGTCGCTTTCGCGATCGTCCCTGCTCATGCACCTTCCCGAAACGGGGTGTGTCAGAGGGATGGTTTGATATTTGTGAGTCCCCGGGCGCCGCTAGGTCGGTATCCGCTTTCCCGGGCGGTGTGTAGCGGCGCAAGATAAGACGTTTTGGGGATTCTCAAGGACCTTTTGGAAAAGGTCCTTGAGCCGCCGGAGGCATTACCGGCGACGAGAGGGACTGCCGTTGGGAGCTTGCGGCTTGTCCGACTGGTACAAGGCTACAGGCCGGGGTCTTCAGGGAGCCCGGTATTCATCATTTTGGGAGGTGCGTCGTCTCTACTCGCAAGGAGGATGGACGAGGTGTCTTTCGAATATATTCAAGAGCTTTTTTGAAGGGGCTTTCTAGCTCCCGGAGGCAATAAGCGATGTCCACAGTGTATCTTGTCGGTGCCGGACCGGGCGATCCCGGAATGCTGACTCTGAAGGCAAAGGAAGTGATCGAGACGTGCGACGTCATGATCTATGACTACCTTGCCAACGCCGATTTTCTGAAGTGGTGCAAGGAGGATTGCGAGATCCTCTATGTCGGCAAGAAGGGCGGGGATCATACCCTGCCGCAGGATAAGATCAACGAGCTGATCATCGAAAAGGCCCGGACCGGTAAGACCATTTGCCGTCTCAAGGGCGGTGATCCGTACGTTTTCGGCCGCGGCGGCGAGGAAGCCGAGGAGCTGGTCGAGGCCGGTATCGATTTCGAGGTGGTGCCGGGCATCACCGCCGGCGTTGCTGCTCCGGCGTACGCGGGCATCCCCGTGACGCACCGGGACCACACCACCAGCGTATGTTTCATCACCGGACACGAGGACCCCACCAAGGAGAAATCCGGCCATAACTGGTCGGTGTATGGTCAGTCCAACTCCACTCTGGTATTTTACATGGGCGTGAAGAACCTGCCCATGATCGCGGAAAATCTCATGAAGAACGGGCGCGCGGCCGATACGCCGGTGGCGCTGGTTCGTTGGGGCACCCGTTGCGAGCAGACCTCCATGGTTTCCACGCTGGAGAATGTGGCCGAGGATGCCGCCGAGCGCGGATTCAAGGCTCCTTCCATCATTGTGGTGGGCGGCGTCTGCTCCCTGCACGACAAGCTTGGATGGTTCGAGAAGAAGCCGCTTCTGGGACAGGGGGTGGTTGTCACCCGCGCTCGCGAGCAGGCCAGCGGCATGGTCAAGACCATGCGCGACCTGGGCGCCTGCGTGTACGAATTTCCGACCATTTCCATCAATCCGTTGGAGAATGCCGACGAGGTCGAAGAGCACGCGTTGCAGCTCGGTCGCTGGGACTGGGTGATCTTCACTTCGGTCAACGGCGTGAAGCACTTCTGGCAGCACCTGCGTAATGCAGGTCTCGATGCCCGTCAGTTCGGCGGCATCAATGTGGCGGCCATCGGTCCGGCCACGGCCAACGCCCTGCGCGATCGCGGTATCAATCCCGACTTCGTGCCCAAGAAGTACGTTGCCGAGCACGTGGTCAAGGGCCTGCTGGACCTGGACATCGCGGGCAAGAAGGTGCTCATTCCCCGTGCCCGCGTGGCGCGTGAGATTCTGCCCGCCGAGTTGACCCGCGCCAAGTGTGACGTGAAGGTCCTGCCGGTCTACGAGACGACTCTCGCGGAAGAGAGCGGCGCCGAGATCGAAAAGGCGCTTGAAGAGGGCAGGATTCAATATGTCACCTTCACTTCTTCGAGCACGGTGGAAAACTTCTTCCAGCTCGTGAAGGCCGAAAAAGTGCAGGATTGTCCGCACGTCAAGATGGCCTGCATCGGTCCCGTCACAGCGAAAACGCTGCGGGACTACGGGCTGACACCGGACATTCAGCCGGAAGACTACACCATTCCGGGACTGGTACAGTCCATACTTGACGACAAGTAGCCGACTCCGGGCCGGGACGCTCTCCAGCGCTCCGGCCCGTTTCTCTTGATCCTGCGGTTGCGGTCCGCTCCGCATCCAGACGCGTCCACGAGTGGCCCCGGAGCGCTTCAGGAATTATTCCCGAAGGTTCCGGAAATCGGCGCAAAATGGAGCCCGGATGGATTTGGCGTTTGTCAGAGCGCGGTTGCGCGTGTTACCTCTTAGACCATTATAAACCGTTCATGGAAGCTGATGGTAGTTCCTCCTAAACATATCCGCCACGCCCGCAAACGGCTTTTCATAGCGCTCATCAGCGGCGCGTGCTTCGTTGTGTGTCTGCTGCTTGCCGCGCTGTGGGTGGTGCCCTACATCGGGCTGGACAACATTCACCCTTCTGCGAAGTGGATACTCGGAGCGCTCGTGGTGGTGCTGGGCGGCATGGTCTGCGTGGCCTACTGGGGATTGTTCCTCAACATCGTGCTCAAGCGGCCCCTGCCGGGCTCCCGACGCTTCAGGGGGCTGACGGTCAAGCTTTTTCTGCCGCTGATGGTGCTCATAGGCCGTATGCTGGGCATCGAAAAGAAGTCGATCCTGCTGTCCTTCATCAGCGTGAACAACGAACTGGTGCTTGCGGAGGCGGAGCGGTACGATCCGGACCGCGTCCTGCTGCTGATGCCGCACTGCCTGCAGTCCAGCCGCTGCTCGAAACGGCTGACCTACGATGTCAACAACTGCAAACGCTGCGGCGAATGCCCCATTGCCGGGCTGCTGGATATTCACGATCGGTACGGCGTGCATCTCGCCATTGCCACCGGCGGCACCATCGCCCGGCGCATCGTGGTGCAGCTTCGACCCAAGCTGATCATCGCCGTGGCCTGCCAGCGCGATCTGGCCAGTGGGATTCAGGATACGTATCCGCTGCCGGTTTTCGGCGTGCTCAACGAGCGACCGCACGGCCCGTGTCTCGACACCACCGTTGCGCTTGGCCGGGTGGAGGAGGCCTTGCAGCGATTTCTCAATGAGGACGCTCTCGCCGGGGTCGAAGGGCCACGAGGCTCGGCTATCGGGACGGGGCAGGCCGTCAACCTCTGATTGTTTCAAGACGGTCGGCTGCGTGACGCTTTCTCTGAAGCAAGGCGCGCCTGACCATGATATTTGTTTCGCGAGAAATACTTTCAAGGAAAAGGAGATCCGGTGTCCAAAGCCGCTCACAAGTCCAAGGTGAAGAACAGGCCGCTGCCGCCCGCGCGTGCTGCGGCGCTGGAGGCGTTGCAGCGTTGTCTGGGGCAGGGATGCGACATTCAGGCCGCGCTCGACGAAGCCCTGAAGGGCAAGAACCTTGACCCGCGCGATGCGGCGCTGGCCACAGAACTGGCCTATGGCTATCTGCGGCTCAAAGGCCGCGTTGAGTACGTGCTTTCCGGGTTCGTCAAGGAGCTGGACCGGATTCCGGACCGTTTTCTCATGGCTCTGGGCGTTGCGGCGTACGAGATTCTGTACCTTGACCGGGTTCCCTCATACGCTTCCGTTGACTGGGCGGTGGAGTTTGCCAAGAGCAAGCCGGGCGCGAGGCTCTCGGGGTTGTTCAATGCCGTGTTGCGCCGCGTTTCGGAGTTGGGCGCGGACGTGCATGAAGTTTCCTATTATGACGACGGTTCCGAGCTCGTTGAAGTCTGGAGTCGCTATTATTCCTGCCCGACATGGATCGTGCGGATGTGGCTTGATGCCTATGGCGAGAAGAAGGCGCAGAAATATCTCGCGGCGCAGGTGCAGCCACCGGCGCTCGGGGTCACCCTCTGGGGACGCGAGGACGCGGATGAGTTGTTCGGGGTGCTCGCGGGACGTGAGGACCTTCTGGACATTGAAGGCTACTCTTTCGCCTTCCGTCCGGGCGTGTCCCTGCAGAAAATTTCGCCGCCGCTGGAACGTCGCAGCTTCGCCTCGCGTCAGGCGCTGGAAGCCTTGTATCCCGAACAGTGGCCCACGCCCGTGTGGGATGCCTGCTCCGGGCGCGGCGGCAAGACTCGTGTGTTGCTGGAGAAGGGAATCGGCCCGCTGTACGCCAGTGACGTGCACATGGGACGGCTCAAGGCCTTGCGCGAGGGAATGCCTGAAGTGGGCGCGTTTCGCGCCAGAGCCGATGCGGGGGCGCCGCTCAGGGACATGGGCACCGTGCTGCTCGACCTTCCGTGCTCAGGACTCGGCGTGCTCTCGCGGCGGCCGGACGCCAAGTGGCGGCGCAGCCAGAAGGACATCGCTTCGCTCATCAAGCTGCAGACGGACATCATGGATGCCGCGGCCGAGGCGCTTCGTCCCGGTGGAAAGCTGGCCGTCATCACCTGCACGCTCAATCCCGACGAGAACGAGAAGCTCATCGAAGGCTTTCTTGAAAGAAATCCCGGCGCAAGCGAGACAGTACGCTGGACCACCCCGCTTAATGCCGGACTGGGCGAATTCTTCTTTGCTTCACTGATCGAAAAATAGGGCAAACGGGGCGGCTAGCCGGCCGCCTCTGCTTTAGCTGATTCGCTCGATATCCAGAAATTCCGTGGTCGCCGTGTGAACCTTGAATCGGTGGCCGTTGATTTCGATCAGCGGTGCTCCAAGGGGCACGGTAACCTTCTCACGGCTCATGACCTTGGGCCGGCTTCCGCCCTTGAGTTTTCTCACCTCGAAAAGAATGCTCATGCCCTGTTTACCCTCGAAACGAATGACGTAATGCCGTTCCGAAGAGGGGATAACCCGGGTACGGATCACGTCCTGGAACCGGACATTGACCGGGTGAATCTCAGCGGGTTGGTTGCGGAAGACACCGGGCGTGCCGGTGGGTTGATGGAAGGTGCGTGAGAGAGTGCCATTGCCGTCCACAGCCACGATATAGGAGTCGAGCAGCAAGACGTCGGTGCCGTGCGATGTCTTGAGCTTTTCGTAGGAAACGTTGGAATAGCCCTGAAGGGTTCGCTCAGCTCCGTCAGGCGATCCACCCGGCAGCTTTACGGTGAAGTCTCGGGAGGCCTGCATCTTCGGCAGTGTCAGCACTTCTTCATCGTATTTGAGAATGCGCAGGATGTCGGTCCCGGCCGGGAAGGATTTGCGGGTGTCTGTGGCGAGGCTCTCGGAGCGCACCTTGCGCACCTTGCGACGGGAAATGTTTTCCAGAAAGCCCACCGTCATGCGTACTTCGCCCGGCGCGAGCGGGGATTCTTGTTCCACTTGCGCGGGGGGCTCGTCAGGCGGTTGCACGTCGGAAGCCTGCCGTACGCAGCCGGTAAGCGCCAACAGGGACGCCGTCAGGACCGTCAGCGTCATCAGCAGGCATCTAGGACGCAAATGCTTCCATTGCATAGTCAATCCGTTGTTCTTCCGTTTCGAGAGATTGGTGAACCGCGTCCACGCTGTCCAGCCGGTGTCGCAATCCAGCGCGGTTGGCAACCTGAATCGCCAGCCCCGGACGCGCGTTGAGTTCCAGTATGAGCGGTCCCTGCGTTTTGTCCAGCACGATGTCCACCCCGAGATAGCCTAGACCGGTGACGGTGTAGCCGAGCGCCGCCTGTTTCAGCAGCTCCCGCCAGTCCGGTATGGCGACGCCGCCGATCGGATTGAGCGTGTCAGGGTGCGTGTCACAGCCTGCGTTCTTCCACACGGCGGTAGTGGTCATCCCGGTGTGCATGTCGATGCCGCAGCCCATGGCGCCCTGATGCAGGTTGGCTTTTCCGTCCGACTCGCGGGTGGGCAGCCGAAGCATGGCCATGACCGGAACACCCTTGTAAACGATGATCCGAATGTCCGGCACGCCTTGATAAGCGATGTCCCGGAAAACCGGGGAGAACTGCACGCAGTATTCAACCATGGCGCGGTCCGGCATCCCGCCGAGACTGTACATCCCGCTGAGGATGTTGAGGATGTGAAATGAAATGGACTCGGCGGAGACCAGCGAATCGTCGGGTTTTCGGAAGCTGTGGCCCAGCTTGCCGGTGATGACCATGATGCCGTTTCCGCCAGCGCCCCGTGCGGGTTTGACCACGAACGAGTCGTGCCGCTCCAGCAGTTCGGGCAGCCTCTTGAGCTCGTGCTGAGAGCGGAATATCCCGTACAGTTCCGGCACGTTCAGCCCGGCGGATTCGGTCAGCCGTTTCGTGGTGATCTTGTCGTCCACGAGCGGATAGAGCGGCCGGGGATTGTGGGGCAACACATATCCGGCATTGCGGGAGTTGAGGCCGACCACGCCGAGCGAGCGGAGTTTTCTGAACCAGCCGAGCATGATCCTACCTCTTGAGCAGCGCCCGGAAGCGGATGAGTTCGAGCAGCCGGAAGCCGGTGTAGCGTCCGGTCATCATGGTCAGCGCCAGCAGCACGAGGAACAGCTCCGGGAAGACGAAGGTGAGATGCTCTATGTACTGATTGCTCATGGCCAGATAAGCCAGCACGGCCACGGCCATGGTGCCGATGATCTGCTGGATGGCCTTGCCTGCGCCCATCTCGTCCCACATGACGGAGACGCGCTCGATGGTCATGCTCAAAATAACCATGGGGAAGAGGCTGACGGAGATGCCGCGGGGAAAGCCCAGCTTGAAGCTGACGACGCTGATGCCTGCCATGAGCAGCACCACCACGATGAGCACGCAGGCGAGCCTTGGCACGAGCAGCAGCTTGAGGTGCTCCAGATAGAGGCGGACCGAAAGCCCGAGGATGATCACGATGGAAAAGAGGCAGACACCCCAAAGCAGCTCGGTTTCCCTGAACGAGAGCGCGATGAGCGCGGGCATGAAGGTGCCGAAGGTGGAAAAGCCGATGACGTTGCGCAGGAAGACCAACAGCAGTGCCCCGATGGGGATGAGCAGAATGACCCGGTAGGTGGCCTGCGCCTGCACCGGCAGGTTGAAGAGGGAAAAGCCCATGATCGCGGGTTCGGTGATGTTGAGTTGCTCGACGGTGTTTTTCAGGGAACTCACGGATACCGGCGCCACGGAGAGTGTCACTTCGAGATTATCGCCGCCTTTCAGGGAGGCAAGCGGGGCATTGCCGCGCCACCACGGGACGAAATCCCCCGGCGTTCCGAAGGCGCCCTGAGTGACGTCGAACATATGCCATGCGCCGTCGTGGTAGAGTTCCAGCCAGTGGCTCAGGGGGGCGTTGTTGGAGGTGCTGAGGGTGATGCCGTGGACCGACTGGGCCGGAATGCCTGAAAAATGCAGCAACCTGACGGCCATGTTGACCGCGCCGAGACGGCCGGGATGTCCCCGCAGCAGATAGGCCGCGTCCGTGTTGTCCGAAGGCGGCATGAGCAGCTGCATCAGATGGGGCACGAAGGTTTCGATATCCGCGGATTCGCTGCCGACCTTGGTTAGCAGGGAGTTGGCGGCGGCCTGCTCCGCCGGCGTGAACTGCGGGTCCACGAGTCTCGGGATGTCCGTTGGGTGCACCCAGGTGCGGTCGTCGGAATTGTTTTCGGGCCGCAGGCGGGCGGAGTAGAACAGGTCCTGTTTGCCTTTCGCGGAACGTTTGGACCAGACCGCGATGGCGTTTTCGGCGTCGGTGTCGTTGGTCAGGCCGGAGCCGTCTTCGGCCTGCATGCCGCGCAGGAGACCATAGTCGTCGCTGATGAAGTATTCGTCCGTGACCACGAAGCGGGGCAGCCGGTTCAGGGTCTGGAGCGTGGCCTTGACCGGGCTGTCCTGTGCCTCGAAGGAGACGCGGGCCTCCACGTTCCATGTTCTGGTCTGTTCTTCAGGTGTGAGCGGAAAGCCCAGAACAAAGGCCTTGTAGCCGAAAATGCCGAGACCGGTCAGCAGGAGCAGGCTCACCAACAGCTTCAATTGCAGAGAATTCATGTCCGGTTGATCCTTGAAGAGATCGGCGGCGCGTGCGTCGTCGGTTACTGTCCTTCGGGCAGGGAGAGAAGGTTGCGGCGGGAAGAGTCTACCAGAATACCCCGGCGGAGTTCCTTTCTGCCGATGAGCATTCTGGATGAGAAATTGCTTCTGTCGGCCAGATTGATGAACGCATCGAGCTTTTTGCTGCCGATGGTCACCACCACCGGGATGACGGCTCGGCGCTGGTAACCCGAGGGTCGCTTCTTGATTCTCACGATACGGTCGTATTCGCAGGTGACCCGCTGTTTGCGATCCTGCTGGTCCAACACGGTGAAGGTCACGGTGTCGTTATCCTCGTCGAGGACGATATCCTCGGCGTGCATGGAGGAACTGTCAGCGCCGCTGTCGAGCTTCGCTTCCATGGTGATGGGGGCTTCTATGCCGCGGATCGTGATGGAGACCTTCTCCATATATCCTGCGATGATGTAGTCCCGGCTCGTGAGTTCGGAAGCCGTTTCCTGAGCGCTGGGTTCCTGCTTCGCGGCGCCGTCGTCCGCATGAACGATACCCGTCGTCAGGATCATGCAGAGAGTCGTCAGGATTATGATTCTGTTCATATCAAGTCTCAATTAATAAAACTATTTCCTGTCAATGGGCGGGAGAAGCGACCCCGAGGCCGTTTTTTCTGCGCGCATTGTCGGTGGAGTTCGTGACTGTAGAAAGAGCATGCCGAATTTGCCGATAGCCCTCAGGAGTCGGCAGACAGGACGCAATGTGTAATTGTGCCTATAAGAAATTTCGGCACGCGTAAAGATTGAAATGGCCGGGGGTGATGTGGCGGTTCCGTAAAGAACCGAGTCGGTCTAGCGCTTGAATGTCATGGTCTGATTTGCCAGCGCTTCCTCGGAGCCGGCCCACGCGTAGGACAGCAGGCACGGTTCCGTTCTCCCCGTAGTGATGCGGTGGCTGTGCTCCGGAGGGTTGTAGATGAGAGAGCCCGGGGCATACACGCCCGCGTCGTTCTGCGAAAGCGTGCCACTGAGGCATAGGTAGGATTCGGTGATGCCTGCGTGGCTGTGAGCCGGGTACACCGTATCGGGGGCGAGCAGCACGACGCCGAGGATCAGTTTGTCGAAGCGCACCAGCCCGCATGGCCCCATGAGTTCGCTGTAGGCGTATCTGTCACTGAGTTTCTTGGGCATCCACTCGTAACCGTATCCCCATGACAGGCTTGCGGCGATGCGCGAGAACATCCGTACCGACCCGGCGGCGGGGCCGTGCATTCCGTTGTCCACCGCACGGTCAAGATGAAAGCAGACGGGTTTGGACTGCGCTTCTGGCAGGACGACTTCAGGGCATTGCTTCAGGGCCTGTTTCAACGCCACGCGAACATGTTTCATGTGGCTGTTGATGATCTTGCTGCCGCCGGCAGAGCCGTTGCGGTACCAGAACAGGATGTCCTGAAGGTAGTAGGTCAGATACGGGTGGTCTTTGAGCGTGCAGGTCATGTCCTCCCCGTAGCATGAAACGGCGGACGAAACAAACGCAACCCTTGCAGGCAGTGGCTTTCCTGGGTGATGAAAATAATGAAATCAGACTTTGCGAGGGGCGTGTCATTCACCGATGATCTTCACGAGCACGCGTTTCTTCCTGCGTCCGTCGAACTCGCCATAGAATATCTGTTCCCACGTGCCGAAGTCGAGTTTGCCGTCGGTGACGGCCACCACGCTCTCGCGGCCCATTATCTGGCGTTTCATGTGGGCATCGGCGTTGTCTTCATAAGTGTTGTGGCGGTACTGGCTGACAGGCTCGTGTGGGGCGAGTTCCTCCAGCCATTTTTCATAATCGTGATGCAGGCCTGATTCGTCGTCATTGATGAAGACCGAGGCCGTGATGTGCATGGCATTGATGAGGCAAAGTCCTTCGCGGATGCCGGATTCCTTCAGGCACTGTTCCACGTCTGGCGTGATATTGATGAAGGCGCGGCGCGTGGGAATGTCGAACCAGAGTTCCTTGCGATAGGATTTCATGAGTTCTCCGAATCTGTTTTGATTACATGAATTTTTCCATGATACGTTTGTAAGTACCATCCTGCTTCATCTCGTCAAGGGTGCTCTGCCATCGTTGTACCACTTCTCGCGGTACGTCCGGCGACATGGCAATATACAGTGAATCGGTGCCGAGCGTGACGCCGGTGGGGGAGAACATATCCGGTTTGAGCAGACGATGACGACGCAGGAATTCATTGAAAAACCTGTGGTCCATGACGGCAAGGGATACCCGGCCGACAGCGAGTTTGGCAAAGTCAGAAAAATGACCGTTGCTCAGGTCGAGGTTCCTGAAACCCAGTCCGGAGAGCCGGAGGTGCGCGCTATGGTCCCGGGTCACGGAGATCCGTTCGACCCTTTTGGCGTCGTCAAGATTGTTTATGGTGACCTTGCCCTGAGCGTTGCGGAAGAACATGGGTTCGATCTCCGCCAGCGGGCCGATCAGCCACAGCCGGGAGCGGATTGCTTCCGTTTCAGGTACGGGAAAGAGCACTCTGTTCTTTTTGTTGAGCAGATCGTCATATCCTCTCGCCCAGGGGAGTAGTCTTACGGAGTGTGGATCGCGGCCGTTCCTGCGCAGTATCTCGGCAACAATTTCCACCATGCATCCCGAAGGCTCTCCGTCCTCGAAATAGGCGTACGGGGGGATGTTTTCCGCAACAATATTAAGGTGGTGTGCCGTTGCGGAACGGTTTCCCGTCACGAGAAACGCTATCGCCAGAGCGGCTGTAAAAACTAAAATACGTCGCATCGAGACCCTCGTTTTGCGAACGTATCCTACTTGGAATCCGAAGGGAACCCCGTCTATATGTCTGAATGCGTTAGTCTGGGCAGATGGAGCCGAGCAGCCGGATTTCGTCGCACCAGCCATGCATCATATCTCCCTTCATGGACTGATGAAGCTGGAGCAGTTGAGCCAGCGGAAAATCCCGTCCCCAAAGGGAGCGGTACCCCACGATGCCGTGTCTGCGGAGAATCTGCGCGCCAAGGTTCCAGACGGCCTGCGCCAGCTCGGTGCGGTCGAGAACCGTCTGGTGGTGCCAGACCAGAGACGGTCTGTCGCCGAGCACCCTGCTGCCCGCAAAATTGGTGGAGACATGCAGAAGGTCGCCCTCGGGCCGTACCTCCCATGCATAGAGCCAGCCTTCGCCGAGCCATTCAAATTCGAAGTGCCAAGGCCCGTCGCCGTCACGTTCGGAGTATTCCGCGGCGTCCACGAGGCAGTCGCACAGATCCTTGAGCGGTTCGGAAAAGACGGAGGCCACGCTGTATTCGCAGGTTCGGTCGGGAGTGACGAGCGTGAGATCCATCCAGCCACGGCGAAGTTCCGTGAGGTTCAGCTTGGGAGTGTGATGGTGTGTGGGCATTCGGGTTCTCCGGCGCGGTTGAAGGGCGGCTGAGTGCGTATCAGGCGGCGTCTTCTTTGGAGAGGGTTTCGAGTTTTCTGGATTCGAACATGCTGCCCCATTCGCAGAGCTGGCGGAGCAGGGGGATGATCGACTGTCCCAGGTCGGTGAGCGAGTATTCCACCTTGGGCGGTACCTGCGGGTAGACCTCGCGATGGATGAGTTCGTCCGCCTCAAGTTCCCTGAGCTGCTGGGTCAGCATCTTCTGGGTGATGCTCGGCATGGAGCGCTTGAGTTCACTGAATCGCAGCGTCCCCTTGTTGCCGAGATAGTAGAGGATGATCGGTTTCCACTTGCCGCCCACTATCTGGAGCGTCAGCTCCATGGTGCAGTAATATTGTCTGCCGTCCAGCGTCTTGATGGGGCAGTCTGACATATATGATTCCCTCGGTATGTTTTTGGATACTATGGAACAACGCCGTGCGTACTTGCGTTTTGGTGTTCTTTAGCCCAAAACATGAGACAGGTAAAGAAAGCCCTCGCTGACTGCAACACAAGGAGGAAACATAAATGGACGTATTTGAAGCCATAATGAACAGGCGCAGCATCCGGAAATTCACGGATGCTCCCATCTCAGATGAAACCATGCACGACGTGCTCGAAGCGGGCATGATGGCCCCGAGCGCAGGCAACGCCCAGCCGTGGCAGTTCGTCATCGTGGACGACCCGGAAAAACTCGCGGCCTGCAAGGAGTTGAACCCTTATGCCGCCATGGCTGTCAAGGCTCCGGCAGGCATTCTCGTCTGCGGCGATACCAGCCTTGAAAAGTTCCCCGGCTTCTGGGCTCAGGACTGCTCCGCGGCAATCCAGAACATCCTGCTGGCGATTCACGCCAAAGGACTCGGCGCGGTCTGGACCGGTATTTATCCGGTGGAAGAGCGCGTGGCCGGTTTTCAGAAGGAGTTCGGTCTGCCGGAGAACGTGGTGCCGCTGGCACTGATTGTAATGGGTGAACCCGCACAGCAGCCCACAGCCGAGTCGCGTTACCGGCAGGACCGCGTGCACAGGAACGGATGGCAGGGATAATGAAAAACGAACAGCCGACGGTACTGGTGCTTTTCGAGGCAAAGGCCGGATATGAGGAAGAGGCCCGTGAAGTGCTTCGCGAACTGGTGCGGAAAAGTCTTCGCGATGAAGGGTGCCTGCAATACGACATGCACGAAAAGCCGGATGCACCCGGCCGTTTCATGCTTTTTGAACGCTGGGCTTCCCGTGAGTTGTTGAGCGAGCATTAGGAAAAGGAGTGGATGGCGGAGCACGGCAGGAAGATGGCCGAAGTCATGGCCGCCGAACCGGAAATCTCCTTCTGGACACCGTTTTCCGGTAGCTGACGCCGCAACGCTTCCGGTTTCCGCGGGGCTCGTTTGAGGCCGCGTCCGTTCTTCCGGTCATGTCTTGCCAAGAGAGAAAATAAACTGCATGAAATGGTAGCTTCACGTTTGCAGTTACACACTGCGCAAGGCAGATAAAGGAACAATGGGCGACAGCCCGAGGAGAAGAATATGCGTATCAAGAATCTTGTTCTGGCAATGATGCTGCTCCTTTCCGCCGTGGCGGTGACCGGTTGCGGCGCAATCATCGCAGGCACTGCGGCTGCCACGGGAACGTATGTCTACGTTGACGGTCAGGCCAAGGCAGACTACCGCGCCAGTCTGGGGCGGACTTATGACGCCTCTCTGGCGGCCTGTCGCAGTCTCGGCATGAACATCACCGGACAGGAGATCGACGGCGACTCCGCAAGCATCAGCGCGGACTATCGTGGCGATACCATCTGGATTCGCCTGTCTTTGGAGGGTGATAACTTCACGCAGGTCAGCGTCCGCGTCGGCCTTCTGGGCGACAAAGTGCAGTCCAGACGTATTCACGACTCCATCGCGGCGAACCTGTAAGGCTTCCCGCAAGAGACAAAGGAAGCGGCAGGCCGGTACACCGGCCTGCCGCTTTTTCGTGGGACCCGAAAGTGCGAGCGTGACGGTTAGCCTCCGAGATAGGCTTTTTTCACTTCGGGGTCCTCCATGAGTTCTTCGGAAGAGCCGCGGGCCACTATTTCGCCCGTGTCGATGACGTAGCCGCGGTGCGCGAACTTGAGCGCGAGGTTTGCGTTCTGTTCGATGAGCAGGATGGTCATGCCGTCCTTGTTCAGGTCCTTGAGGGCGCGGAACATGTCGTACATCAATAGCGGTGCCAGCCCCATGCTCGGCTCGTCCAGCATGATGGTGGTGCTACCGGACATGAGGGCACGACCCACGGCCAGCATCTGCTGTTCGCCGCCGGAAAGGGATTCGCTGCGCTGTCTGCGCCGCTCGTTCAGGCGCGGGAAGAGCGAATAGACACGCTTGTAGTCTCGTTCCACGTCCGCGTGGGAATCCTTGCGTGCATAGGTGGCGAGCTTGAGGTTCTCCTCCACGGTGAGGTTGCCGAATATGTGCCGACCTTCGGGCACCAGCACCAGGTGCAGGTCGGAAACCACCTTGTCCGGGGACATGGGAAGGATGGATTGCCCCTCGAACCGGATGTCGCCCGAGATGACTTTCGGGGCTTCCGGCGGCGGCAGCCGGGCGATGGACATGAGCGAGGTGGATTTGCCCGCTCCGTTGGCGCCGATGAGGGTGACGATTTCCCCGCGTTGCACGCTGAATGAGATGCCGTGCAGGGCCTCGATGTTGCCGTACTTGACGTAGAGGTTGTCGATTTCGAGAAGCGGTGCGCTCATATCGTGTCGTCTCCGAGGTAGGCCTTGATAACCGTGGGGTCGTTCTGGATGTCGTCGGCGGTGCCTTCCGAGATGGTGGCGCCGAAGTCGATGACCTTGATGAACTGGCAAAGCGAGGTGACCACCTTCATCTGGTGTTCGATCATCCAGATGGTGATCTCGAAGGTGTCGTGAATCCAGCGCACCAGCGAGATGAGCTTTTCCACGTCCGCCGAGTTCAGGCCCGCCGCGGGCTCGTCGAGCAGCAGCAGCTTGGGCTGAACGCTCATGGCCCGCGCTATCTCCACGCGCCGTTGCAGGCCGTAGGGCAGGTTCGGCGGGTATTCATACGCGTAATCCTTGAGACTCATGGCCTCCAGCATCTCCCATGAAACGCGGTCGATGTTGGCCTCGCCCTTGCGGTAGCGTTTGGTGCGCAGGAAGGAGTCCCAGACCGTATATCCCATGCGGTAGTGCTGGGCGATGCGGATGTTGTCCAGCACGGTCATGTCGTGCCAGAGGCGGATGTTCTGGAAGGTGCGGGCCACGCCGCGCGCGGTGACCTGATGCGGCCTCATGCCGCGCGTGTCCTTTCCCTGAATGAGGATGTCGCCTTCGGTGGGCTGGTAGAATCCTGAGACAAGGTTGAAGATGGTGGTCTTGCCCGCGCCGTTGGGGCCGATGAGGCCGACCAGTTCGCCGCCTTCCAGCGTGATGTTGAAGTCCGATACGGCCTGTAGCCCGCCGAATCGCTGCGTCAGTCCGTCTATTTGAAGCAGTGGCATGGCTGGTTCCTATTTGAAGCTGTAGAAGCGCTTGAGTTTGGGGAAGAAGTCGGACAGTTCCCGGTTGCCCATGATGCCCTCCGGCCTGAACTGCATGAGCAGCACGAGAATCAGCGGTATGAGTACCCATTTGATGACGCCGGCCGAAGGTTCCCAGTCCGGTATGACGGCGGTCACCGGCGTAAGGATGAAGTCGATGATGGACTGTGAACGCAGCACTTCAAGCAGCGCCGTGAACAGGATGGCCGACATCACCGCGCCGGAGAGCGACCCCATGCCGCCGAGGTAGACCATGACCATGGCCTCCGTGGACTTGAGGATGCCGAACGCCGAAGGGTTGATGAAGCCCACGATGTGGGCGAAGAGTCCGCCCGCGATGCCTGCCAGCCCGGAAGAGAGCATGAAGTTGACGATCTTCATCTTGTTGGTGTTCACGCTCATGATTTCCGCCGCCACCTCGTCCTGACAGATGGCGTTGACGCCCTTGCCGTAGGTTGAGGAGACGAAGCGTCGGATGAGCCAGACCGTCAGCGTCATGAAGGTCAGCACCCAGAACAGCATCCACGGTAGTTCAATGGTGTCCACCATGGCCCAGACCGTGTCCTTCATGCCCATGAAGCCGCTGGGGCCGCCGATGAATTTCATGTTCTCGATGCCTGAGATGATCATGTAGTTCACCGCGATGGTGATGATGGCGAGGTAGTCGCCGCGCGTCTTGAAGGACGGCACTGCCACGAGGATTCCCGCCAGCGAGGCCACCAGGCCGCCGATGATGATGATCACCGGGAACAGGAACATGGCGTATTCGGCCGGAAACAGCGGGTCGCCAAATTTTGATCCGAAGCATAGCACCGAAAGGATGGACGAAACGTAGGCGCCTACGCAGATGAAGGCCGCGTGACCGCACGAGAATTCGCCCATGTTGCCGTTCACGAGGTTCAGGCTCGTGGCGATGATGATGTTGATACCGGTGAACATGAACACCGACAGGGTGTAGTTGTTGATGAAGTCGTATTCATACTGGTTGTGGGCGATGTAGAGCAGCCCGAGGCAGAATAGGACGTATGCGATGTTGAACGTGTATTTTGTCATGATGCAGCCCTCGCCCTAGATCTTGGTTGTGCGGGCCACGCCGAATAGGCCCGTGGGCTTGAGCCACAGGATGAACAGCAAAATGGAGAAGGCGAAGAAGTCGCGGTAGGTGGACGGGAAGAATGACACCACGCCGATTTCGATGAAACCGAGCAGAAAGCCGCCCACGAATGCGCCCCGGATGTCGCCGATGCCGCCGACGACGGCCGCGATGAACGCTTTCCAGCCGATAATGGCGCCCATAAAGGGTTCGAGGATCGGGTAGGACATGGCGAAGAGCAGTCCGGCCAGCCCGGCAAAGCCCGAGCCCAGCACGAAGGTGAAGACGATGATGTTGTCGATGGGGATACCCATGAGCGGTATGGCGAACTTGTCGTAGGAGATGCCGCGCATGGCCATACCTATTTTGGTCTTGGTCACGATGAAATTCAGGATGAGGAATACGGCAACCGCCGCGAAGATGACCAGAATTTTGAGGTTGGTCACGGCGACGCCGCCGATGTTCCAGACGGTTTTCTCCAGCAGTGTCGGGAATTTGAGCCTGCTAGCGCCGAATGCGGCGAGGTTGGAGTATTCGAGGATCAGGCCACACATGAGGGCCGTGATGACCACATAGAGCCGGTGTGCTCCCTTTCTTCGCAATGGTCGGTAGGCGATGCGTTCAAGGGTGACCCCCACGCAGGCGGTAAGCATCATGGTCAGGGGGATGATGATCACGAACGCCAGAGCCGGAGAGAGCCCCACAGTCGGCCCCAGCAGCATGGTGGCGAGGCCGAAGGCGATGTAGGCTCCCACCATGAAGACGTCGCCATGGGCGAAGTTGATGAGCAGCAGAACGCCGTACACGAGGGTGTAGCCGAGCGCGATGAGCGCGTAGAAGCTCCCCCACTGCAGGGCGTTGAGTATGTTCTGGATGATGAAGTCCACAGCAGTCGTTCCTATGAAATTTTTTCCGTGTCGGTTCAGACGGGCCCTGTGGGGCCCGCAGGATCTTCCGTGTGTCTGTAGTAGGGCGGAGCCGTTTTCGGCTCCGCCCGGTTTTGGTTCGGATTACGGGCAGACTGACTCGGCGAAGACGAATTCACCCTGATCGTCGATCTCGACGACCACGGCGCATTTGATCGGGTCGCCCTGTTCGTCGAATTTCATGTCGCCGGTGATGCCGGGGAAGGACTTGATGGAGGCAAGTCCCTCACGCACGAGCTTGCGCATCTTGCGCGGGTTGCGCTCCACGGTACCGGCGTTCTGGATGGCCTGCAGCATGAGGCCGATGGCGTCCCAAGTCAGGGCCGCGTAGTCGGCGGGCACGGAGCCGTAGGCTTCCTTGTAGCGGTCGATGAATTCCTTGGTGGCACCGGTGGCGCCGGCTGCGGCGTAGTGGGTGGAGAAGTACTGGCCGTAGCAGTCCTGTCCGCAAAGCTTGATGAGGTCGGGGGTGCCCCATGCGTCAGCGCCCATGAACGGACCCTGATAGCCGAGGTCGCGTGCCTGCGGGATGATCAGCGCGGTCTGGTTGTAGTTGTCCGGCACGAAGATGAAGTCCGGGGCGGCGGCGATGATCTTGGTCAGCTGGGCCGAGAAGTCCTGATCCTTGGCGCCGTGAGAGACGAAAGCGACAACGGAACCTTCGCCGTGCTTCTTTTCCCATGCTCCCTTGAACACGTTGGCAAGACCATCGGAATAGGGATTGGAGATATCGAAGATGACGGCGGCCTTCTTGGCGTCGAATTTGGAGGAGGCGAAGTTGGCTGCAACGACGCCCTGGAAGTCGTCGAGGAAGGCGGCGCGGAAGACCCACGGACGATCAAGCGTGGTGTTCACGTTGGTGGACCACGGGGAGATCATGGGCACGCGGTTGTCGTTGCAGGTGCCGCCTGCGGGAACGGCCTGGTTGGAAGAGTTGGGGCCAATGACCGCGACAACGCTTTCCTGCTCGATGAGCTTGAGGGCTGCGTTGACGGCCGAGTCGGGCTTGGACTCGTTGTCCATGTAGATGAATTCAAGCGGGTACTGTTCGCCGCCAACTTCGAGTCCGCCCGCTTCGTTGACGTCCTTGAGGTACATCTCGGCGGCGTTTTTGGAGCCTTCGCCCACTTCGGGGATGTCGCCGGTCAGGGGCAGGTTGAAACCGATCTTGATGGGCTCGTTTGCCACGGCGGCGGTTGCCAGGCACAGGCAGGCGGCGAGGCTCAGTACGAGCGCGCCAAGTTTGCTGAAGCAATGACTCATTTCTTCCTCCTCAGATGGTGAAATACAATACGGAAAACCCTCGATTTCGATCAGGCTTACCCGATTGCTTGTCGAAAGAAAAGAGCTGTTGTTTTGACAAAAAAGACAATCTGTTTTTCAGAAGTGGTTAATTGTGGGTTATAATCTAGGTCATATTTTCAATGATGTGTAAAAGAAAAAAATTGCGGTTGTGAATGTTTTAAATTTGTAAAAAAGTATTTCGAGGGAGTATTTCCCGAATTTAGTACTTTTTTATGTGAAAAGGCGATGAAAGCGCAGAGTGTTGAGAGCGGGTGGGTTGCGGTAAGCGGGCAAGAAAAAAGGCCCACCGAGGTGGGCCATTGGAAGGAATTCTTATGCGAAAATGTCGATTTTTATTTCGAATTTTTTTCCTTTCTTTTTTCTGCTTTTTCTATCTCCTCTTCACGAAGAGCGCGCCTGAGTACCTTGCCAACCATGGTTTTTGGCAATTCCTTGCGGAATTCCACCTGCTTGGGAACCTTGTAGTTGGCCAGTTTCTCGCGGCAGAAGCTGATCACGTCCGATCTGGACATCTTCACGCCCGGCTCAAGGACAATGTAGGCTTTGACGATCTCCCCTCGCTGAGGGTGGGGGATGCCCACGGTGACGGCCTCGCGGATGTCCGGATGTGCGTAGAGCACTTCGTCCACTTCGCGCGGATAGATATTGTAACCGCCTGAGATGATGAGGTCTTTCTTGCGATCAACGATGAAGAAGTAGCCGTCCTCGTCCATGTAGCCGATGTCGCCGGTGAAGAGCCAGCCGTTGCGCAGCACGTCGGCGGTGGCGTCGGGCCGGTTGTAGTAGCCTTTCATCACCTGCGGCCCCCGGATGACCAATTCGCCCATCTTGCCAACGGGCAGCGGATCTCCAGCGACTTCCATGTCCACGATTTTGGCGTCGGTATCCGGGAAAGGCAGGCCGATCGAGCCGTTCTTGCGTTCGCCGCGAATAGGGTTGAGATGCGTGACCGGGGAAGCTTCAGTAAGTCCGAATCCTTCGAGAATCTTGGCTCCGGTCATTTCGTAAAAGCCTTCGATGTACTCGACAGGCATCGGCGCGGAGCCGGAAACGCAGTACTGGATCGACTTGAGGTCGAACTTAGCCACGTTCTTTTGCTGGAGCAGGGAAATGTACACGGAGGGGGCGCCGGGAAAGACGGTGGGCCGATGCTTGTGAATGCCCTTGAGAACGTCCTGCGGGACATAGCGCGGAAAGGGAATGAGCGTCGCGCCGATTGAAATGGGCCAGGTGCAGCAGGTGGTCAGCCCATATATATGGAAATAGGGCAGCACGCCGAGGAATATCTGCGGATCTTTGGAGAGTTCGCTGAGCATGGCGCTGCACTGCTGCACGTTGGCGCCGAGGTTGAAGTGCGTGAGGATGCAGCCCTTGGCGATGCCCGTGGTGCCGCCAGTGTACTGGAGCATGGCCATTTCATCCGGGTCGATGTCATCGCAGGTGAAAGTCTTGCGGCCCGAGACGAGGGGTTTGAAGGGCTGGATTTTTTTGCCGTCAAAGGGAATGGCTGGCTTTTTCCCCTCCCGGGCTGTCTTGAACTTGTAAAGCCAGTTCAGTGGAAAGCGCAGGGAGTCGGCAATGGAGGTGAAGAAATACTTCTCGGTGGGCAGGTCGGGCAGGAGTTTCTGCAGCTTGGGCCAGAGCATGTCCAGAGTTATCAGAAAGCGGGCGCCGGAATCGTTGAACTGGTGAACGATTTCCGTTTCCATGTAGAGCGGGTTGACCATGGTCACCACGCCGCCGGCTCGCAGGGTGCCCCAGTAAGCGATGAGGGTCTGGGGCAGGTTCGGCAGCATCAGGGCGACGCGGTCACCGCGTTTGAGCCCCTGCTTTTTGAGATTGGCGGCGAAGACGCCGCTGAGCTGTTTGAGCTTTGCGTAGGTGCACGACCAGTTCTGAAAGATGATGGCCTTGCGGTTGGGCCATTTTCTGGCAGCCCGATCCAGATATTCGTGCATCGGAAGACGCTCGTAATCAAGGTTGGGCGGCACCTCGGCATCGTACGACTCGACCCAGGGGCGGTGAAAGCTGTCCATGATATATCCTTCGAAACGATTATTGGCGGTAAAAACGGTTCGGCGGAAGGTATACCAGAGGGGCGAGGGGGGTCAACAATTGAGAAATGGCCCCTGAAACCAGTGAGACCCCGGTCGGACGGGACCGGGGCCTCTCGGGCGGGACGTATAGCATGGCGCCACAAAACGTGGCAAAACCCTTATGGTTCACGAGGGGTTAAAATACAATAGGGGTGTCCCATATTCTGGTCGGGAAAATCCCCTAGACGCCAAAGGTATAAGCAATGAACGCATTTCAGGTGCAGCTTTGGGGTGACGTAGTGGTCGATATGGGCACGGTTCTTGATGAGTGAATCAGAAACGGAAAAAAGCGCCAACATTCCGTCGCGGGGTAAAGCCGATCGTTTACCTAACCGATTATTCATTGTGTAGACGATTTGCCTTCCGAGGGGGCCTCGGGCCTCAAGCGGAAGAAATGTGCATCAGGCGGCGGTATAATTGACATGCGGGACAGGCGCGGCTAGAACCGCAAGAGTTGTTAAAATGCCCATCGAGCCGGAGAAATGTTGAGTATATGAACGGTATGGAAGCACCAGCCGGTGAAAACCGGATAGTCAAACAGCTTATCTCGGAAGGGAACTACCTGAAGCCGAGCAAGAACACCCGCATTCTCGCGATGCTGGATGCGCTTTCGATCGACTCAGGTCTTTCGCAGTTTGAGCTTGGCAAGAAGTTGAGTCTTTCCGGTGCGATGGTCAACCAGTACCTGCGGCAGATGCAGGCCGACGGACTGGTTGAGTACGAGCCCGTCAACGGCAAGAGCTATAGGTATCAGCTGACCGAAAAAGGCGTCGCCAGACGCCGCAGGATGCTGGCCGACTATTCCTCGGAGACGGTGCGCATCTATACCACCGTCAAGGAATTCATTCGTGAACGTCTTTCCCCTCTTCGCGAGGCCGGTCTGTTGAGGCTTGCGTTGTTCGGGGCGTCCGAGACCTGTGAGGTGGTGCTTTCCACCCTGCAGGAGAGCCCGTTCAAGGTCGTGGCTCTTGTCGATAATAATTCTAATAAATACGGTCAATTGTTTCACGGTTACGTTGTTTCCTCCCCGGTGCTCATGGAGCAGTTGGAGTTCGACGCCGTGGTGATCACCTCGTTCGGAAGGCAGGACGAGATTTACGCCCAAGTAGAGCCCATGGCTCGAAAGAAGGGCATAGACATTGTGAGATTCTGATTATGGAACAGGTCAAGAGCGTCACGCTGCGGTCCGGAGTCACGATCGGCGAAGGGCATCCCTGCTTTGTCGTCGCGGAAATCGGCAACAACCATCAGGGCGATCCAGAAATCGCCGCGCGCATGATCAGGGAAGCCGCCCGTACCGGGGCGCAGGCGGTCAAATTTCAGAAGCGGCACACCGAGTCGCTGCTCACCCGGGAAGGTCGCGCCGCGCCCTATACCGGTTGCAACAGCTTTGGGCCTACGTATGGCGAGCACCGCGATGCGCTGGAGCTTTCCATCGAGGAGATGGCCGAACTGAAAACGCTTGCCGAATCCCTCGGTGTGGTCTTCTTTGCCTCGGCATGGGACGATCCAAGTCTTGACGAAGTCCTCTCTCTGGACGTGGAACTGCTCAAGATCAGCTCCGCCGAGCTGGTGAACCTGCCGCTGGTTGCCAAGTACGCGGCCGCGAACGTCCCGGTCATCCTTTCCACCGGCATGAGTTCCCTTGAGGAGATCGAGGCGGCCGTGGACGTCATCCGCTCCTACCATGACAAGCTGATTCTGCTGCACTGCAACAGCACGTATCCGTGCCCTGAAGAGTGCATCGGCCTGCCTGTCATGGAAACCCTTTCCGAGCGCTTCGGTGTTCCGGTTGGATACTCCGGCCATGAACGCGGGCTCGGTCCGAGCGTGGCTGCCGCCGCCCTTGGCGCACATGTGGTGGAACGGCACTTCACCCTCGACAAGACACTCAAGGGCACCGACCATCAGGTCTCGCTTGAGCCTTCCGATCTGGAGGCGCTGGTGACCATGATTCGCGAGACCGAAAAGGCCATGCAGGTGCGCGGCAAGATCGTATTTCCTGAAGAACAGTCTGCCGCAAAGAAATTGCGCAAGTGCATCGTCTTTTCCCGGGATCTTCCCGCCGGACACGTGGTGACTTCGGCGGACCTGACCACCCGGTGCCCGCGTGCCGGGGTGTCACCCATGTACTGGGACGAGGTTGTCGGCGGTGTGCTGAGGCACAGCGTCAAGCATGAACAGCCCGTACAGTGGGAAATGCTCGAGAAGCACGACGGCGAGACCCTTGAGGCCGCCAGCGCCAGGTATTAGAAACTGAAATCGAAGGATGACGGGTGGCGGCAGCTATTATAGTTTGCCGTCAACCGTCTGATTCGTATTCACGTTTTCCGCCTGTTGCGCTATGCTTCCCCAAATGCATCCGACGTGGCCAGGAGGGCTTTCATGAGCGCTGAACAGGATATTCTGCTTGAAACCGGAACCAACGAGCTTGAAATAATTGAGTTTTTTGTCCATGAGAATGTGGATGGAGAACGGCAGACGCATTATTTCGGGGTCAACGTGGCCAAAGTTCTGGAAGTGGTGGAGGCCCCGGACGGTCTTGAAGGATCGGAAGCGGCCCCGCATCCGAGTTTTCTCGGAACCATCCCGCTCAGGGACCTCATCCTGCCCGTCATTGATCTGAGCGTCTGGCTCGACATGGAGCGCGACGCAGAAGAGAACGAACCGATTATTGTCACGGAGTTCAATAATGCCGTGACCGGCTTTCGCGTTTCAGGCGTGACGCAGATCCACCGTGTCAACTGGCGCGACGTGGAACCGCCCCCGCGCTATGTGGCCAGCTTCGACACCAACTGCATCACCGGCACGGTCAAGATTCATGATCGCTTCGCGCTCATGCTGGACCTCGAACAGGTCCTTTCCGAACTTGACGGTTCAGGCGGGCAGACCGGAACGGGTGACGTAGAGCGGTCCGATACTCGTTACCGCGCTCTCGTGGCGGACGACTCCACCTCGGTCCGTGCGCTTCTGAGCAATAATTTCGCAGCAGCCAACTTCGAGGCCGAAGTTGTTGGCGATGGTGCCGAAGCCTGGTCGCGGTTGGAAAAGGTCCGCGAACTCAGCCGACAGGAGAACCGCAGCCCTCTGGAGTATCTCGACGTGGTCGTTTCCGACATCGAGATGCCGCAGATGGACGGTTACACCCTGACCCGAAGGATCAAGGAAGACCCGATTCTCAAGGTCATCCCGGTCTGCCTGTTCTCATCGCTCATTTCCAAGGGGCTGCGCCACAAGGGAGAGTCGGTCAAGGCCGACGATCAGGTGACCAAGCCCGAGTTCGACGAGCTGACCTCTCGGGTCATCCAGCTTATACGCGAGTGGGACCCGGAAAAGGCGGCTCGCTCCTGAGCTAGATTTCCTTGTTTTCGTGCAGGCAACGCCTCAGAGAGCTTACGCCGCACGAGTGATGCATCACCATGGGGATTTCCCGGCTCTTGACCACTCCCATCACTTCGTTGCGGGCTTTGTGCGAAATCTTGTTGGTGAACATCACCACCAGGTCCACACCACCGACGCTGCCGCTGATGTTGCGCTCCTTGCCGGTGAAGAACTTCAGCTTCACGCCCTGCTTTTTGGCCTCGTTCATATATTCCCTTTTCAGCCTGTCCATACCGCCGATGAGTGCCGCGCACATGGTTTTCTCCTCTTCTTGAAATTGAGATTCGTTTTCAATTAAACAAAGGAGCACACGAGTGTCAACTACTTTGCCCGATTTTATATGCATGGAAGAATCAGCTGACTGCGAACAAGCGGAAGGCTATCAATAACCGTCCGTTATTTCGTAAGGATATGAAAAAGGGTCTTGAGGTGCAGGTCGGGGGCTGAGATGTGCCGAGCAGGAAGGGCCTGCTCCCGACATGGGAGGCTAGGCTGTGAAGGGGATCACGTTGTTGGTGAACGCTCGTACGGCTTCTTCTGCCGCGTCCGTTCGCTTTACCTTGTTGATGGTGTGTGCGTTCAGCATGTGGCTGACTTCCACGGCGGTGGGGATGGTTCGGAAAGTCCACGCTTCGGCCCAGGACTCGCCGCGGAGGTAGGAGAGAGCCCAGCGCAGAGTGTGCCCGTGGAAATAGCCCGGGTTGGCTATGACCACCAGCGCCTTGCCGCGACCATCGAGAGCGCGTTCGCGAAAGCCCACCTTGCGTTGCACCGCACTGAGCAGAGGGTAGGCAATGTGCAGAAAGGCGCAGCCGGACTGTGCGGCGCGGACGTGAAGGTCCCATTCCGAATAGATGAAGTCTTCGCGAAACATTTCCAAACGTTCGAATGTTTCCTTCAAGACAGTGACGGATGGGCCGAGGATGTCGGTCCTGCGGATCGCATCCTCGTCGAAAGGAGCCAGCCGCATCAGGCCGGAGGCGCCACGATTGTCGTTTTGCGACATGCGCACATAGTCGGTGTAGATGAAGTCCGCTTCCGGCACGTCATCATGAGCGTCAAGGAGTTCGTCCAGATAGTGGCGGTCGAGCCGATGCGATGCATGCAGAAAACTCAGAAGCGGCGACTGCGCGTGCTTTGCCGCGGCATTGCGCATGGCTGGGACAGTAGCTTCGTCAGCCGTCGGAACAGCCGTAATAGGCATATCGAGAGCGGTTTCCCAAATCTTCACGTCCTCAAGCAGTCGCTCGGGTGCCGCCACGATCAATTCCGCTCTGTCGGGATCACCGTTCTGCATCGCGGCCGTCTGAAAGGCGCGGGGCAGGGAGGGATGCTCCTCGGCGAGCGTTATGATCAATGAGGCTCTGGGATTTCCTCTCATGTCCAAACCCTTCCGTGGGTTTTGCCTGCGACACGTCCATGTGCGCAATTCGGCTTCTTCGTGACCGTCTTATCGGCGCAGGGAGGGTATTCTTTAGGGGGTGAATGAAAAAAAAAATGCGTTTCATGAATCAGCGGTGCGGGTTGCCACGTCCATCGGGTTTGCGTATAAGTCAAAAGAAGCTGTCTCTTCGGATGGTTGGCAACAGTGATAATTCGATGGAGGATGCCGTGGCGGTCTTCAAATGTCCCGAGTGCGATTTCGAGAAACGCGTTGCCGACGATCTCGACGGTCGGGCGGTACGATGTCCCGTCTGTGGCGAAGTTTCCGTGACAGGGGAATCTCTTGATCTGAACATTGATCAGGGGGGGGCACAATTCGATGAGATCAGCTCGCCCGAAGATATCTGCCCCGACTGCGGCGCGACAGTAGGGGACTGCGATACCCCCGGCACCTGCCCGAACTGCGGCGGCGCCATCTGCATGCCCCATGAAGAGGTCACGGAGCTTCCCGACCCTGAAGACACTTCGGTGGACCTGAGCGATCTTGTGGACGAGTCCGGAAGGCCATGGGAGCCGCAGGAACATCCGGAAGAGCCGGAAGGTCTTGAGGATTTTCAGGCCGCTCAGCGCGAAGAGCAGCGGGGCAGGGTCTTGGCCGGTGGCTGGTTTCCCAACATTTTCGCCGGGATCGTCTCCGGCCTGCTCGGATATGTTTCCGCCTTGTGCATGGGGCTTCTCGTCGGCTCGCAGGCCGACGGCGGAGTCTTTCTGGCCAATGCGGCTGCCATGGCACTCGTCTCCGCCTGCGTCGGCGGTTTTCTTTTTTCCTTGAGAAGCAGGATCCCCTTTGCGCTTGCCGGGCCCGAGTCGGTCCTGTGCGGCGTAACCTTTCTCTATGCCGGTGCGCTATATTCCGGGCTGCAAGGCGGCCCTGCCGATTCGGTGGTCCCGACCCTGACTGCGGGCATCGTGACTGCGGGGATCTGTACTGGACTGACACTTTACGCACTCGGACGTGTGGGAGCCGGAGTCTGGGTCCGCTACACCCCGGTACAGGTCATCGGCGGCGTTGTGGGCGGTATAGGCTTCTTCATCGTGCTTGCCGCTCTTTCCCTCATGACCGGTGATGGAAGCGTCCCGCACGCGGGGCTTTCTGTCCTTCAGTTCATGGACTGGGAACGCATTGCCACAGCAGATCCGATACGCGTGCTACCGCCGGTCGCGTTCGGCTTCTTCCTCTACATTCTTTCCGGACGCTTCCGGAACAGCCTGTGGCTGCTCTGCGTGCTCGTGGCGACCCTCATCGGCGTGCAGGCGCTGGAGCTGTGGGGGCATGACAGTCTCTGGACGAAAGTGTTGTTGATTCCGGCCGGGTTGCCGGTGAATGCCGAAGCGTTCCACTCCGAAGTGCTGAGTTCCGGTTTCTGGAGCCGGGTCCAGTGGCAGGTCATACTGGACAACGCCTATTTCATTGGCGCGTTGATGGCCATTGCGTTCATCAAGGTGACGTACAGGGGGACGCTCTTGGAGGCCGAGGTTTCGCCCACCGAGGGGGGCGTGGGTGACTTCGAATCCGTGGGTCTGGCAAATTTCGGTTCCGCAGTGCTTGGTGGAATGCCTGTCTCCTTTTCACGCGGGCGCAGCCTCGGAAGTCTGGCCATCGGCGGCAAGGGTGCCTTGGCCGGCGTGCTGGCTTCCTTTATTTGCGGAGGGCTTTACCTTGCCGGAGAGGTACCCGTGGCATTCCTGCCCCGTTTCGTCCTTGAAGGCATGTTGATTTTCTTCGGCCTCGCACTGATTCGCGACTGGATGTTCAAAGTCCGCTCCGCATTCTATCGCCGTGACGACACCCTCGTGATGATGCTTGTGTTTTTCATGACGATTCTCCTGGGCGTGGTGATCGGCATCGGCTTTGGAGTGGCTTTCGGGGCGCTCATGAGCATCCGCCGCTACAGCCGTGACGGCGGTGTGCGCGGTGAACTTTCCGGCGCGGTCTTTCACAGCAACGTGGACCGCTCCCCCGCTCAGGCGCGCGTTCTGCGAGAGGTGGGCGAGCACGTGCACGTGGTCAGCCTGCGCGGCTTCGTGTTTCTCGGCACCATGCAGGACATGGTGGAACGCATCCGTGAACGCACCCTCGATCAGGAAAAGCTGGACGTGGAGTACCTGATCGTGGACTTCGGCAAAGTCTCCGGCTTCGCCTCGTTTTCGAACCTCGGTTTCGGGATGCTGCGCAACCTCGCGCTTGATGAGGAACTCAACGTCATCTTTACACGGGTCCCGTTTGAGTTGGAGGAATACCTTGCCAAAAGCGGCTTCGCCATCAATGACATGGAAGGTTCTTTCCGCATCTTCATCAATCTGGACTACGCTCTGGAATGGTGCGAAGAGCGACTGCTCGAAGCCGAGGGCATGACCTCGAAGACGCAGGGGACTCTGGTGCAGATGCTGGGACCGGCTTTTGCCGACGAGCGGTATGCTCAGGCTCTGGTCAAGGTCATGAAGCGCATCGAGGCCAGTGACGGCGACGTGCTGTTCCGGCAGGGCGATCCGTCGGATACCATGTATTTCGTGGAAAGCGGTTCCCTCGAGGTGGAACTGCAAAAGGATGGCAGGCGGTTCAGGCTCAAGAAGGTCGGCCCCGGTGCGGTGGTGGGGGAAATGGGCATCTATACGGAAGCCCCGCGAACCGCAACGGTCAAGGCCGCCGAGCGGACCGTGCTGTATATGCTGACTCGGGACAAGCTCCACGCCGTGGAGCGTAAGGTGCCCAAGCTGGCAACGGCGCTGGACCGTTACCTGATAAACCTGCTCTCGGACCGCCTTTCGGATGCCAATCTGCGCGGGCGGGAACTCATCTAGTTCATCTAGCCCAGCTTCTCCAGATATTCTCTGAGGGCGTCGCGCCAGTGTCGCGGCGTGACGCCCGTTTTTTCTGTGAAACGGGACGTGTCAAGGACAGAATAAGCCGGACGCACCGCGCGCGTGGGCCATTCCGAAGAGGGGATGGGATCCACTTCACACTCGATTCCCGCCATGCCCACCGCGGCCGAGGCAAGATCATGCCATGTGGCGGTTCCGGTGTTGGTGAGATGGTAGACACCGGTTGCGTCATTCTCTACGAGGCGCAGCGTGTTCTCCGCAATATCCGGGGTGTAGGAGGGCGATCCTGTCTGGTCCGCCACTACCCTGAGCTGGTCGCGATCTGCGGCCAGTTCCAGCATCCGCTGGACAAAATTCATTTTTCCGGGACCGAAGAGCCAGGCAACGCGAACTATCAGCGTGTGCTCGTAGTCCAGATCCAACAGGCCCTGTTCCCCGGCGGCCTTGCTGATGCCGTAGACGGACACCGCGCCGGGCCGGTCCGTTTCAAGGTACGGCATGTTGGCGTTGCCCTTGAACACGAAGTCCGTGCTGAAGTGGATGAACAGGGCATTGAAGCGGGATACTTGCGCGGCCAGAAGCGGTGGCACCGTGGCGTTGAGGGCGAATGCTTTCTCTTCCTCGTCCTCGGCGCCGTCCACCTGCGTGTAGGCCACGGCGTTGAAGACCGCGTCAGGGCGGAAGTCGTCCAGAATCCCGGCCACGGCCGCCTGATCGAGAACGTCCACATCCTCACTGGAAAGCGCCAGTACGTCGGCGCCTTCCTCTTTCAGTCGTGCGGAAAGCGCCTGTCCCAGCAGTCCGGTCCTGCCGCCGAATACGACGGCTTTCATGCCCTGAATTCGCATTAGGTCCGATCCTCGTACCATTGGTTCATGAAGTTGCGGTAGGCTCCGCTCTGCACCTGATCCAGCCAGTCGGCGTGGTTCTCGTACCATTCTATTGTCTTCACGAGGCCGTCCCGGAATCCGATGGTCGGTGCGAAGCCGAGTTCCTCGGCGGCAAGCTTGAAGTCCATTGCGTAACGCAGGTCGTGCCCGGGCCGATCCTTGACGAAGGTGATCAGCGACTCGGGTTTGCCGAGGATGGAAAGAATGGTGCGTACCACATCAAGATTGGTTTCTTCGGCATCGCCGCCGAAGTTGTAGGCCTGCCCGTCGCGGCCCTTGAGCAGCGAGAGTTCCACACCGAGACAGTGGTCCTCCACCCAGATCCAGTCGCGCACGTTCATGCCGTCCCCGTAGACCGGGAGAGGCTGATCAGCCTTGGCCCTGAGATAGATGAGCGGGATGAGCTTTTCCGGGAACTGGTAGGGTCCGTAGTTGTTGGAGCAACGCGTCACGACCATGGGCATGCCGTAGGTCTCGAAATAGGCCCGCGCCATCATGTCCGCAGAGGCCTTGCTGGCGGAATAGGGGCTGTTGGGCGCCAGCGGCGTGCACTCCGTGAACTTCCCTTCCGGACCGAGCGTGCCGTAGACCTCGTCGGTGGAGACGTGCACGAAGCGTGAAATACCGTTCTGCCGGGCGCATTCCATAAGATTCTGCGCACCCTGGATGTTCGTGGTCACGAACGGAGATGGATCATTGATGGAACGGTCCACGTGCGATTCGGCGGCAAAGTTGACCACCGCGTCCAGATGCGGGTCTGCCATGATCTCCATGCACAGTTCGCGGTCGCAGATGTCGCCCTGCACGAAGGAGTAGCGCGGTTCGTCCTGCTCAAGGTCGAGAAGGTTCAACCGGTTGCCCGCGTAGGTGAGCTTGTCGAGATTGACGATCTGCCAGTCCGGGTGTTTCCGGAGCATCATGCGGATGAAGTTGGTGCCGATGAATCCGCAGCCGCCGGTGACGAGAATTTTCATGTATCGGTCCTGAAGGGCTCTTGTTTAACTGGATGCGGGGAATCGTCCCAATCAATACAGGCAGGCCGGAAAAATGACAAGCGACCTATCCCGGAAGCTGACCGGTCCGTCCCAAAGCCTGATAAAGCAGAATGCCGGTAGCCGTGGATTGGTTCAGGCTGCGAACTGCGCTACGAATGGGGATGCGCACGTGCCGCGTGAATCGGTCCAGTACCTCGGCGGGAATGCCTCGCGTCTCCGGGCCGATCAGGATGGCGTCATCCGGTTCAAAGGCGAAGTCGTGCAGCAGGGTGCCGCCGCGTGCGCTGGAACAGACCACGCCGCCGTCGTGCGATTCGAGAAAATGGTCGAGGTCCGGGTGCACCGTCACATCCACATGGGGCCAGTAATCCAGCCCGGCGCGCTTGAGGTATTTGTCTTCAAGCGAGAACCCCAGCGGCTCTATGAGATGCAGCGGGGTGCCGGTGGCGGCGCAAAGGCGCGCGATGTTGCCGGTGTTCGGCGGAATTTCCGGTTCGTAAAGGACGATCTTCATGCGCGGCAAAATAGCCGCGAAACCGCTAGACGTCCACCTTGATTTCGGCCTTGCCCGGCGCGAACCCCTTGAGGGTGCTGAGCATGCCGCGGACCGTTGCCGCGATCATCTTTTCCACGAACGGGTTGGTGCCAAGCGGCGTGCCGTTGATGCTGATCTCCGCCGCGCTTTCGAGGGATACGCAGTCGTTCACCGAAGCCTGACCGGAAGCTATTTCCGCGGCAAGTGCCTTGCAGCTTTCCCGGCCGCAGGCTTCACAGTCCAGAGCGGGCAGAACGAAGCCGCGTTCAAGCACGATGTCAGCCAGTTCGGCCGGATCGTCCGTGGTCGGGATGCCGGGGATTTCGTATTTCCCGTAAACCGCGACAGCCAGCTCCGGGGAGAGCCAGTCGAGCCCTTCGGCTGGCTCTTCGTCGAGAACCAGTACCCGCGGCATCCAGCCGAGATACTTGCCGCCTTCGACCACCATGAACTCCGCGTCCATCAAGGGCAACAGGTCGGCGAGGGGGCGTACCTTGGGCCACAGGGCGAAGGCTTCATTGGGGCCGAAGCCGAGGACGCCGGTGCAGTGTTCGGCGTAGCGGGCGGTGTCCGTGTCCTGACGGTCGAAGCCGTGGCTGGAATGCTTTGCGGCGGAAACGCGGATGCCGCGCTGCTTCAGTTCCGCGCAGAGTGCGAGGCCGAGAGTGGTCTTGCCGGCTTTCTTGGGGCCGACGATGGATACCGCTTTCATGCGTTTTCTCCCTGTGTGGTCTTCTGTTTCACGATGCTGCCGCGCTCCATGCAGATGACGGTGTCGCTCACCGCGTGCAGCCATTTCATGTCGTGGCTGACGATGACCAGCGTGGTGCCGAAGCGAGATCTTGCCGAAAGCGCGGCTTCGCGGATGGTCGCCGCACTGGCTTCGTCAAGGCTCGCCGTCGGTTCGTCCAGAAGCAGCAGGGCCGGACGGAATGCCAGTCGGGCCGCCAGCGCCACGCGCTGCGCCTCTCCGCCGGAGAGTTCATACCACTTCCGGTGACAGAATGCGACGGGGTCGAGCCCAACGAGTCGCAATGCCTCGTAAACCCGTTCTTTTTCGTTTTCCATGCCCCGCGCCCTGAGTCCGAAGGCGACGTTGGAATAGACGCTCTGCTTGAGCAGAAACGGCTCCTGAAGCAGAAGCGTCACGTCGCGGTGGCCGGGGGTGGAGGCGGCATCGGTGCGCTCACCGTTCAAGAGGACCGTGCCGATGGCCGGAGATTCAAGCTGGGCCATGATCCGTAGCAGGGTGGACTTGCCGCATCCGTTCGGGCCGCTTAGGCCTGTGATGCTTCCCTGCTCAAGGCTGAGGTAGGGGATGTCCAGCACGTCGCGTCCGCAGTACTGCTGACGTATTTCGAAAAGTTCGCAGATGGGCTGGCTCATTGTCCGGCCCTCCGCTTGAGCATGGAGACGCCGATGTTTACTGCGAACGCTACGGCCAGAAGCACCATGCCCAGTGCAATGCCGGTATCGAATTCACCCTTGCCGGTTTCCAGCGCGATGGCGGTGGTGATGGTGCGCGTGTGCCACTTGATGTTGCCGCCGACCATCATGGAAATCCCAACTTCCGAGACGATGCGCCCGTAGGCTGCAACAGCGGCGAGCATGAGGCTGTATCGCGTTTCCAGAATGGTGGCGGTGAGCATCTGGCGCTTACTGGCGCCGAGGGTGATGAGGGTCGGCTTGAGCCTTCTGTCCTGCGATTCGACCGCGTTGGCCGTCATGGCGACCACGATGGGCATACCCAGCATGAATTGGCCGATGGCGATGCCGGGGATGGTGAACAGCAGCTCCAGATCGCCCAGCGGGCCCCGGTTCGAAAGAAAGGCGTAGACCACCAGCCCGATGACCACGGTGGGAAACGAGAGCAGGGTGTCCACGACGGTGCGAAGTGCCTTCTTGCCGCGAAAGTCGTTGTGACCGAGCAGAAATCCCAGCGGAATGCCTGCGGCAAGACATGCGACGATGGAAAGCGTGGACACTGCAACAGTGGTCCAGATAGCGGAAAATGTCTCGGGATCGCCCCCGAAAAGCAGCCCGAAAGCTCTGATAAACCCGTTCAGCAGGTAGTCCATGGCCCGTCCGTGCGAAAAGCGCGGCGCAGAGTCGTGCCCTGCGCCGCGCGTCTTTGCGAGTTTATGCGGTTATTTGGCGTTGGGGATGAAGAGCTTCTTGCCGAGCAGGCGGAAGTCGCCGATGGCCTTCTGCACATCGGGGGAAGCCATCCATTCGATGAACTTGGTGGCGAGCTTGTACTCGGCCTTCTTGCACTTCTCGGGGTTCACGGCCAGCGCGCTGTACTGGTTGAAGAGCACTTTGTCGCCTTCCACCAGAACCTTCAGCGGCGGGTTGCCGTCGTGGTTGGCGCTGAACTTGATGAAGGTGCCGCGGTCGGTCATGGTGTAGGCGCCCTTCTCGGTGGCAACAGTGATGGTGGGCAGCATACCCTGACCGGTCTGGATGTACCAGTCCTGCTTGTCGGGAACGGCCATGTCGGCGGCCTTCCACAGGGAAATTTCCTTCTTGTTGGTGCCGGAGTCGTCACCGCGGGAGGCAAACTCTGCCTTGTCCTTGGCAATGGCCTGCATGGCGTCTACCACGCTCATGCCCTTGATGCCTGCGGGGTCGGCTTCGGGGCCGATGATAACGAAGTCGTTGTACATCAGTTCCTTGCGGTCCACGAGGGCGCCGGAATCGACGTACTTCTGCTCGGCTGCCGGGGCGTGCACCAGAACGATATCCACGTCGCAGTTGTCGGCCATCTTCAGCGCCTTGCCGGTGCCCACGGCCACGAACTTGAGCTCGATGCCGGTGTCCTTCTGGAATTTGGGAGCGATAAGCTCGTCCAGCAGGCCGGTGTTTGCAGTGCTGGTGGTGGTGGCCATCATCAGGCTTTCCGCAAAGGCTGAACCGGCCATGAAGGCGGTCAGCATCAGGCAGACAAGGGCGATTTTCAGGGATTTCACAGGGTACCTCCGCTCGTAGGTTGTCATTCAGTGTCGTCAAGGCCGAACTCGTGGCTCGGCAGAACCTCTTCTCCCATGACTTCCGACGCCCGCATCCGGGCGTACTGCTCCACGTCCGCGTAAAAGGCCGTGAAACGTTCCATGAGGGTCCGACCCTCATCCGAAAGTCCGAACCGCTGCCCCTGGCCGGGAGTCTTGGTCACCAGCTTCGTCCCAACGCGCTTCTCGGTCTTCTTGAGGCGTCCCCAGGCACGGCGATAACTCATGCCCAGTTCTTCGGCCGCCCGCTTGAGCGAGCCGAGTTCATCGATTTTCCTCAACAGCAACGTGCTGCCGATGCCGATGTAAAGTTCCTGGTCCTCTTCAATCCAGACACGAAGTCGAAGCGTTGGGTTCGATCGCTTGGCGCTCATTGTCACCATCCAGGTTTTCGCAGTTAGGGGCAGAATTGCCTGATAGCGAAGATTAAGTCAACATAGACATAATACGTGCGGTCTGACACCGCTAGAGGGATACGGTCTCGAAGGTGGGGCCGTTCATGTCGATGATGAGCATCGTGCCGGCGAGCGGAGATTCCTTTCCGGTCAGAATGCGCATGACCTCACGGGCCATGATCGAAGAAACGAGATTCACCGTGGGAGCCGGACAACCAAGGCTGTCCTCGGCGGAGTCGTCGCTTCCCATGATGTCCCCTGGACCAAGCTGGCCCGGCATGACCACGCCCACGTATCCGGTCCAGCCCGCCAAAGCGCCTGTAACAAGCGGAACTCCCCGCTCCGAAGCCGCCTCCTGCAACGCCGGACGGTCCCTGAGTCCGCCCAGAGCGTCCACGGCCACATCGCAGTCTTCGAGCAACTTCAAGAAACCGGCACGATCCAGAAACGCCGCCTCCGCGCTGAGTTCCACCGAAGGGTTGATGCTGCGGCATCGTTCGACAGCAGCTTCGGCCTTGGGCCTGCCCAGCACGTTCATCCCGGAGAGCGCCTGCCGGTTGAGGTTGGATTCCTCAAATACATCGCCGTCCACCGCACGAATGCGCCCGACACCTGAGCGCGCCAACGTTTCCACCATGAGTCCGCCAAGCCCGCCGAGACCCACCTGCGAAACCCTGCCGCGGAGCATACCGACTTGCTCCGAGCGGCCAATGCCGTTCATGCTGCGTAGATATCGTCGGGGATAAATGCCATTCTCAAGGGCAAGCGCCTCTATTTGCCAACCGGCAGCCTTGAAATGCAGCGCAATGCGAGAAATCACGTCATGCGAAACAACCGGCGCCCTGCCGTCAGGCGTGTCGTCTTCGACCGCACCTGACCGCAGCACCTCCAGAGCGGCACCCTCGTCCATATCAACCACCACCTACAGCCGGGAACAATCCGAGGCGGTCCCCGTCCTTGAGTTCCGTGTCCAGCCCGGCACGGGCACTGTTCACGAATATCAGATGAACCTCGTCTTCGCCGATGTCCAGACGCTTCATGACAGATGCAACCGTTTCGCCTGCCTCAATAGGAAAATCATCCGAATTATCCGGCAAACGACTTGCCAACGTCGCAAAACATTTTACCTGTATTTTCATGCAGCCAATGTATCCGCACAACCGCCCCAAGGCAACACCGCAAACCCATTTGCGTCAAACCAATCAATGTGGTTAACTAGAATCATGGCTATCGATACTGCAGCATCGGCCATCTCTGCGGCCTCCACCGCACAGCAGGTCAATGCAAACAACCTCGCCAACGTCAATACGGACGAATTCAAGGCCTCCTCAACCGTTTTCGAAGAAAACCGAAACGGCGGAGTGCAGGTGTCCGACATCCGCAAAGACAACTCCCAAGGCCCCATGGTCGCCGGCACCGAAGGCCCCAATACCAATGTAGCACGCGAAATGGTGGGACTCATGCGCAACGAACACATGGTCGGAGCCAACGCAACCGTCGTTCGAGCCCAAGAAGAAATGACCGGCCATATTCTCAATATGATCGCCTGATCATTGCCTCCGGCGGCTCTCCGAGGGCCCTCCGCGGGCTTAAGAACCTTTTGCAAAAGGTTCTTAAGAATCTCCAAAAACATTTGGCTTGCCAAGCCGCGTTGGAGCTTTCCGAAAGCTGAGGCTTTCAGGCGGCTTGGCGTATGGGCTGGCATTGGATGTCTGTTCCGAGAGACTAAAAACGCTGAAGTCGTTCAGAATCGTACAACAAAGAAGCTCAGACCCGCAGACAACCCAGGGATTCCAAAGGGGGCCCGCCCCTTTGGTCCGCCCGAAGGGCCCGCCGGAGACTATGCTTCGGTGCTTTGGTGGCGGGAGTAGATGGTTTGCCGGGAGTTCTGAATGTGGAGTGTGTGAACTGAGGGAAGTCCTGATAACTGATCTCTTCTGACGGAGTTTGTCAGCCAAGACGCACAGAACAAAAATTTCCCGTCAGCGGGGTTGCAGCTAGAACGCGAGTTGTGCGACCGCATAGACCCCAGCAGCTGCAAGCCCGCTCACAACTCAGGGATTCCAAAGGGGGCCCGCCCCTTTGGCGGGGTGCAGGGGCAGCGCCCCTGCCCGTCGGAGACCCCAAAAAGAGCTACCAGTTGCCGGAATCCTTCTTAAATTGAGATGACGAGCGGCACGACGACGGGGTCGCGGTCGAGGACTCTTCTGAAGAACCGGCGCAGTGCGGAGCGGATGCGTTCCTTGAGTTTTTTGGTGGCACCGGGAGGGATGTTTTCGTGCACGTCGAGGACGATGCACTTGGCGTCTTCGAGCAGGTGTGCGTAGCGTTGTTCGAAGACGAATCCCTTGGAGACGATTTCCGGGCCTACGCTGATTTCGCCTGTGTTCTCGTCCACGACGAGCAGGACGATGACCATGCCTTCTCCGGCGAGGAGTTGCCGTTCCTTGAGCACGCTTTGCCCGACATCGCCGACGCCTTTTCCGTCCACGAGAATCTTGTCTGCGGAGACTGGGGCTTCGTATTCGAAGCCTTGTTCGGTGAAGGTGAGCGGCTGGCCGTTTTCTATGACGAGGGCGTTCTGGTCTTCGACGCCGCAGTCTACTGCGAGGCGTTTGTGTTTGACGAGGTGGCGGTATTCGCCGTGTACGGGGATGAAGTACTTGGGCTTGACGGTCTCGAACATGATGCGCAGCTCTTCGCCGTGTGCGTGTCCGGAGGCGTGGATGCCTTGCACCCGTTCGTAGAGAACTTCGGCTCCGAGTTTGTAGAGCCGGTTGATGACTTTGGTGATGGCGCGCACGTTGCCGGGGATGAAGCGGGAGGAGAGCAGCACGAGGTCGCCTTCCTGAATGGAGAGTTGGCGGTGTTCTCCGGTGGACATGCGTGAGAGGGCCGCGAGGGGTTCGCCTTGGGAGCCGGTGACGAGCAGCACGACTTCGTGATCTTCGTAGTCGGGCAGTTCGTCGATGGTGATGAGCGTGTTCTCGGGAATTTTCATGTGGCCGAGGTCGCGGGCGAGATCGATGTTTCGTGACAGGCTTCGTCCGCTGACGGCCACTTTGCGGTTGCAGGCTTCGGCGAGATCGAAGACTTCCTGCATGCGCTGGATGTGGCTTGAGAAGAGGGTGACCAGAATGCGGCCCCGGGCGGCATTGAATATCTCGCGCAGGGAGGATTTGATTTCTCGTTCGGTGAGCGCGAATCCGGAGCGTTCCACGTTGGTGGAGTCCGAAAGCATGAGGGTCACGCCGTCTTCGGAGAATTTCTTGAAGGCATGCAGGTCGGTGGCGTGTCCGTCGAGCGGATTGCGGTCGATCTTGAAGTCGCCGGTGTGGACGATTCGGCCCACGGGGGTCTCGATGCCGAGGCCGAAGCCTTCGATGATGGAGTGGCAGACGGGGATGAAGTTGAAGGCCATGTCGCCGAAGTCCACGCGTTCGAGGTCTGCGACGGGGACGAGCTCGGTCCACTTGTCGAGTTCGTGTTCGCGCAACTTGTTTTCCACCAGTCCAAGGGTGAAGAGCGAGCCGTAGACGGGCGCATTGACCTGCTTGAGCAGCCAGGGCAGGGCGCCGATGTGGTCTTCGTGCCCGTGGGTCAGGATGATGGCTTTGAGCTTGTCCTTGTTCTGGACGATGTAGTCGAAGCAGGGGATGACCACGTCCACGCCGTAGAGGTAGTCCTCGGGGAACATGAGGCCGCAGTCCACGATGACCATGGATTCGGGCGTCGAGTAGAGCATGCAGTTCATGCCGATCTCGCCGAGTCCGCCCAGTGGCGTTATTGTCAGTTGCTGGTCGTTAGCCATTTTTTTTCTCGCTTCTGAGGTCCTGATAGGCTTCGGTCATCATTTGCCGCAGATCGTTTTTGAAAACGTCCCTCTCCTTGAGGGTGTAGCGCGACGGGTCGATGATGGGCAAGACTTTGATCCGGATCGTGCGTTTTCTGTTGAAGAGAAGTTTGCCTGGGGGCAGCAGGTCGTGCGTGCCTTCCATGACGAAAGGGACAACCGGCAGTCCGCACTTGAGGGCGATGATCATGCCCCCGGACTTGAATTCCATGAGTTCTTCCGGGTCGCGGTTACGCGTCCCTTCCGGAAAGATGAGCGGTGAGACGCCGCTGTTGGCGATCTCCACTGCGTGGCTGATGCTTTTCATGGCGGCGCGGCGATTGTCCCGGTCAATGGGAATGTTGTCGGCTTCTTTTAGGGCGGGGCCGAAGACCGGGATGTCGAACAGGCTCTTTTTTGCCACGAAGCGGATGCGGTTTTTCTGAAACACCGAGAAGACGATGGGGATGTCGAAGTTGCTCTGGTGGTTGCCCATGAAAACGTAATGGCCTTCCGGGTCGAGGTCGCCAAGGTCCGCCTCCACGCGGATTCCCGCCAGCTTTACCAGCGTGGTGGCCCACTTGATGGGCACGGGGTCGATCTTTTCAGCCGGTACGCCTTTGCGTTTGAAACGTATCATTTTCAGGCTGTACCAGACAGTGACGGGGGCGATGCAGAGGTAGAAAAGAAGGATGCGAAACATCGGTATTCCTTGTCGGGAGAACGGAAGGCCTCGGGCGCTT
This sequence comes from Desulfovibrio oxyclinae DSM 11498, assembly GCF_000375485.1. Classification (NCBI taxonomy): domain Bacteria; kingdom Pseudomonadati; phylum Thermodesulfobacteriota; class Desulfovibrionia; order Desulfovibrionales; family Desulfovibrionaceae; genus Desulfovibrio; species Desulfovibrio oxyclinae. The sequence continues at coordinate 50,148 of NZ_AQXE01000007.1, forward strand.
CCTCTTCGTATGGGCGCTGCCGTGAATGCTCCGTGAAAGAGATGGATTACGGTCGGTTGTACAGCGTCGTCATTGCCGGGCGGGCCCATGGTCCGCCGCGAGCGGATTTCCAGTGATTGTCGCGGTCGATGCGGTCGTCATTAACTATCGGAAAACGGGTTGCATCACAAGGGCGGCGACACGGTGGGTCAGCGTTGAAGTGCACTTCGATGCATAGAAAAGCGGGCGGTTCGCGAAGAACCGCCCGCTTTGGTCTTTCAGATGTGGATGACTGGGTTATTCCTCTTCATCCTTCTTGTTTTCGGCGATGACCTGATCGGTGATGTTGGGCGGGCATTCCTCGTAATGGTCAAATTCCATGAAGAAGGTGCCCTGGCCGCCGGTCATGGCGTTGAGGGAGGGCGCGTACTTGAGCATTTCGGCCATGGGCACGTGAGCCTTGACCTCGGTGACGCCGGACTGGGACTCGGAGCCGAGCACCTTGCCGCGGCGGGAGGAGAGGTCGCCGATAACGTCGCCCATGAAGGAGTCGGGAACGGCAACGGTCACGGTCATGACGGGTTCGAGCAGCGCGACTTTTCCCTTCTCGGCGGCCTTCTTGAATGCCAGCGAACCGGCGACCTTGAAGGCCATCTCGGAGGAGTCCACATTGTGATAGGAGCCGTCGTAGAGGGTTACCTTGAAGTCGATGACCGGATATCCGGCGAGCACGCCGCGCTGGGCGGTCTCCTGAATGCCCTTGTCCACGGCGGGGATGAACTGGCGCGGGATGGCGCCGCCGACGATCTTGTCCTCGAAGACGTACCCGGTGCCGGCGGGCTGGGGTTCCACGTTGATCCAGCAGTCGCCGAACTGTCCGCGTCCGCCGGACTGCTTCTTGTGACGGCCCTGCACTTCCTGTGCGCCAACCTTGAAGGTCTCGCGATAGGGGACCTTCGGGGTCTTGAGGACGATGTCCACCTTGGAGCGGCGCTTGGCGCGTTCCACGGAGACCTCGATGTGGTTCTGGCCCATGCCGGAGAGCAGCACGTCCGAGGACTCCTCGTCGCGAGAGAGCGTGAGGGTGATGTCCTCTTCGAGCAGCTTGGCCACGGCGGCGAAGACCTTGTCCTCGTCGCCCTTCTCGGCCGGTGCCAGCGCGTAGGTGATGAGCTGCGGGGCCAGCTCGGGTTTGACGATCTTGAAGTCGTCCTTTTCGCTCACGAGGGTGTCCCCGGTGTGGGTGCCTTTAAGCTTGGCAAGGGTCACGATGCTGCCGGGCCCCATGGGGGTTTTGGAGGCGGTCTGTTCCTTGCCGTTCATGAGATGCAGCTGGCCGATGCGTTCCTTTTCACCACTTGCGGAGTTGGTGATCATTGAGTCGGGCTGCAGCGTTCCGGAGCAGACGCGAACCACGGTGAGCTGTCCGGCGAAGGGGTCGGCGATGGTCTTGAATACGAAGCAGGACAGGGGCTCGTCAGGGGAGCTGGCGCGTTCGCCGTCCTCGCCCTGCCACGGCTTGTGTTCCAGCGGGGATGGCAGCAGGGTCTGGATAGTGTCCAGTAGCTCTTTGCCACCCTTGTTTTCCAGCGCGGAACCCACAGCCACGGGAACCAGTTCGCCGGAGAGCACGCCCGCCTTGAGGCCCTGAGTGATCTGATCCGGGGTCAGCTCACCTTCCTCGAAATACAGTTCCATGAGTTCTTCATCGGATTCGGCGATGTTTTCGATCATGGTCTCGCGCATGGTTTCCACTTCGTCGGCGATGTCGGCCGGGATGTCGCCTTCGGTGGTTTCACCGTTTTCGCCGAACATGATCGCCTTGCCGGAGAGCATGTCCACCACGCCCCGGAAATCCTCTTTGCTGCCGATGGGATAGTAGAGCAGCACCGGGCGCATGCCGAGCATCTCGGAGAGGCCGTTGAAGGCACTGTCGAAGTCTGCGCGGTCACGATCCATTTTGTTGATGAAGACTATGGAGGGGAGTTCGGCGTCGGTCACGCGCCCCCAGATCTTGCGGGTCAGCGGCTTGACGCCGTCCACCGCGTCAACCACGAGCACGGCGCCGTCCGCGGCTTTCACGCTGAAGGACAGGTCACCGTTGAAATTTGATGCTCCCGGCGTATCGATGAGGAAGTGCTGGTTCTTGTTCCACTTGAAGTTGGCGAATCCGGGCTGAATGGAGCCGCGGCGCTTGATCTCCTCGGGTTCGTAATCCAGTACGGTGTTGCCCTCTTCAACCTTGCCGAGCCGATTGACGACTCCGGCTTTGTACAAGAGCATTTCCGCGACCGAGGTCTTGCCGCTGCCGCCGTGGCCCACAATGGCGTAGGTTCTCTGCGTGTTCAGATCCGACATGTAGTACTCCCTCGATATAGTGTGATTTTTCAATACGGACGGCCCCCCGGGGCACGCCATTGAAAGCACCGTGTAAAATTTCCAGTAGTGTAGTGCTATAGGAAGCAGGGCACTACGTTGTCAAGTACAACCGGACGTGATTCAAGGCGGTTGGACTGCTTGACGAGCTTGAACAGGGGGGCTTTTTGTGGTCTATTCATGCACGGAGGACTTCGTCATGCCCCTGATCGACTACACGGAGCGAATCGAGCGTCTGCAGCGGGGACTGGGCCGTGCCTTCGAGGCGGAGCCATGGATCCTGAACCTGCCGGGCAAGTCCGTTGCCTGCAAACTGGACCAGTACTATTATCTCGCGGTGATGCCCGCATTTGCCGAAAAACTGGCGCGCTATTCCGGGCTGCTCCCCGAGAGCGTGGTGGAAACGCTGGTCAGGACGGGCAACCTCATCACCCGTCCCCCGGAGCGAGACCCGGTCGTGACGCTTGGCGTCACGTGGGGCGGCAAGGTCTACGAGATCACCGCCGCCTTTGTGGAAGCGGATTTCATCGACCGCGCCGTCAAGGTCTACGGCGATATGGAAAGCGGGCTCAACGTGTCGGACCTCAAGATAGCCGCGGCCTCGAAGCCATCGGTGGACGAGCTTTTCGAGGGGAAGACCGCGCCGCAGGGGCTGGCCTTTACCGGCTGAAGCCCGATTATCATGGGCCGCGTCCCTTTGCCGGGACATGATACCGGACATGAAAGAGCTCCGGTTGGCGGCCCGTTTCCGTTCCCATTCACGTGAAACCATCCGGAATGTCATGACTGCTACCAATGAAGAAACGCCGCTGAAAATCGGGCAGGCCGCCTCGAAGCTCGGGTTGAAGTCCTATGTGCTTCGGTACTGGGAAACCGAGTTCTCCATGCTGAAGCCCATCAGAACCGAATCCGGACAACGGCTTTACGGGGCTGAGCAGATGCGTATGCTGGAAGAGATAAGGTCTCTTCTTTACGAGGAAGGCCTGACCATCGAAGGTGCGCGCAAACGCCTTGAAAGCGGCGAAGAGCGTGACACGCTGGCAGAAGTCCGAAACGAATTGAGGGAGATAGCCAAGCTCCTTGAGTGAACAAGCCTCGGAGAGAGCATGTCGAAGGTTCTGAAGTGGTTCATGATTGCAGGAATTGCAGCCGTCATCATCGGTGCCGCCGCCGCGGCCTACGTCAAGAGTCGATTTGAACCCGAGCGGCTCAAGCGCGACCTTGCCGGGGTCGTGATGAAGCAGACCGGGCGCACGCTGAAAATCGCCGGAGACATGGAGCTCACCTTTTTCCCAAGCTTCGGTGTCAGGCTTTATGACGCCACGCTTTCCAACCCGGACGGATTCGATGACGACCCCATGCTGAGAGTGGGGATGGCCGATGTCTCCGTGGACATCATGCCGCTTTTTTCCAAGCAGATTGAGATGGGCGATGTTACGTTGCAGGACGTGACGTTTCGACTGCTCATCGACGAAAACGGCAGATCGAACCTTGAGGGACTTGCCGGCAAGGACGAGCCGGACGACAAGGGCGTCGAGGGGGAAAGCGGGGCGACCTATTCCTTCAGGGCGAAGTCTCTTGAGGCTTCCGGGCTTCGTTTTGTTCTGGACAACCGCCAGGACGGGCGCTCCCTTGACCTTTCTGACATAGACCTGAGCGCGACGCCGGTGGAGCTGGGCAAGCCCATGAAGGTGCGCACTTCGCTCGGCGTGGCTCTTTCCGACCCCGGGCTTGAAGCCGATGCCTCGTTGCGTTGCACGGCGGTGCTCAAGCCGTTTGAGGATACCTATTATCTCAAAGACATATCCGGTAACGGCAATCTCTCCGGAGCAATACTCAAGGACGGCGCGGTCGAACTGGGCCTGCAGGCCGATTCGCTTGATGTCCATCCACAGGCGCGGCGGTTGGTGTTTGGCAATCTCGGGCTGGAAGCCTCTGGGGAGTCTCCGTTGGTGCCGTCGAATGATCTCTCCGGCTCGCTTTTCGTGGAAAAGGGCAGCATCGGGTTTGCCGACGAGGTGTTGAAACTCACAAATTACAGGCTTGCCGCCTACGGCGCGCAATTGACCGGTAGTGTGGAGCTTGATGGTTTCGCCTCCGCCCCGGTGGGCAAGGGTGTCATCCGGCTGGCCCAGTGCACGCCGGTACAGGTCTTTCGAAACCTCGGCCTGGAGCTGCCGCCGATGAGTGGTCCGGACGCGCTTTCCGAGGCGGAGGGCGAACTGACGGTGGATCTGAAAAAGGACACCGTGGACATTAAAAAGGCCATGCTCGTGGTGGACGGACAAAGCATTGAAGGCAAAGCCACCATGGCTGGTTTTGAAAAACCGGAATATATCATCGATATCTCGGCCGACTCTCTGAATCTTGATCCATACCTGCCGCCACGCGGCAAGGCACCGAAACCTGCCGACGAAGCCTCCGTTACCCAAGCGGATGCAGAGGCCGCCAAGTCCGGACCCGGTGCGGGCAATGCAACCGACTCGTCCACAACCAATGCCACTGAAGCCGGTATCGACGCGGCAAATGCCACCGATGCAGCCTCGAATGCCACGGCGGGACAGGAAGCGAAAGCGGATGCAGGGAGCGCCAAACCTGCGGAGGCGGCTGTAGACGAAGGCATCCTTCCGGTCAAGATGCTCCGGGACCTGCGGCTTTCCGCCGACCTGGAGGCCGGGACGCTTCAGGCGCGCGGTGTGCGCTTTGACAACTTCAGCGCCCGGATTCGCGCACGGGATGGCGTGGTCTGGCTCAAGCCGCTCAAATTTGAAAGCTACGGCGGGAAGGTGGTTGCCGCTGCTGTCGCCGACGTGCAGCAGGCTTCGCCCCACAGCGGGATGGCCGTTCACGTGGACGACATTCAGGCCGCCCCCCTCGCCAAGGGTTTTGCCGGGCGCGACGACATCGCCGGAAATATTGACTTTGCGGGACACGTACACACGCACGGCAACACTGTTCCCGCCATGCTCAGGGGGATGAACGGCGCTTTCAAGTTCGACGTGCAGGACGGCGTATTTCCCGGCGTCGACCTCAAGGGCATCACGGAGAAGACTGAAAAACAAAAGGACAAAGGCGGCACCATCAGGGCCACCAAGGATTCCCGAACCAAGTTCGGGGCCGTCACCGGCAGCGGTGTCATTGAAGACGGGGTGCTATTTAATCCCGACCTGAGCATCAAGGCGCCCGGCCTGCGTGCGGTGGGCGACGGCAGCGTGAACCTGTACGACGGCGACCTCGGCTATCTGGTCAAGGCCAAGCTGGTGGCCTCTTCCAAGGGGCAGGGCGGCGAGTCGTACGAAGACCTCACGGGCATCGCCGTTCCCGTCCGACTGGGCGGCACCATCGCGAATCCCTCGTGGTTCGTGGATGTGACGCAGTATCTTCAGATTCTCAGCGGAGCAGTGGTGGGGACCGTCGGCGACGTCATCTCCGGAGTGGGTGATATCCTGACCCTCGGCGGCCTTTCCCGATATCAGGAGAAGGAGAAGATGAAGGAGATCAAGGCGCTGCGCGTTGATGTCGATCCCCAGAAAGTCATAGACAGGCTTGAGGCCGAGTTTTAGACTTTCCTACTATACAATTTGCCAAATCGTCACCGGGCCTCCCTTTTCATGGGGCGGGCCCGGTGTATTGCTGTCTGCATTCAAGGGGAACGCAATGAAGAAAATACTTTTTCTCTGTACCGGCAATTCCTGCCGCAGCCAGATGGCTGAGGGATGGGCCCGGCATCTCAGGCCGGACCTTGCGGCGTTTTCGGCCGGCATCGAAAAACACGGCATCAATCCTTATGCCGTGCGCGTCATGGCCGAGGAAGGCGTGGATATTTCGGCGAACGATTCCAAACTGGTTACCGAGCTGCCAGAAATGGAGTTTGATTACGTGGTGACGCTCTGCGGCCATGCGAACGAGACCTGTCCGTTCTTTCCCGGATCAGCCAAAAGAGTGCACAAGGGATTCGATGATCCGCCAGCGCTGGCAAAGGAGCTGGAGGACGAGGAAGCTCGCATCGACGTATATCGCCGGGTGCGCGACGAGATTCGCGAGATGGTGAAAGGGATTCCCGCCAGTCTTGAGGAATAGGGGCTACTTGCCGGCGAGGTCGTGCAGCCTGCCGTAGGCGTCGTCCAGTGTTGACTGCTCGGTGACGAGCTGGCGAAGATAGTTGTTTATGGGGCCGACCATGGCGATGGCTTTGTCCACCTCCGGGTTCGCGCCCTTTTTGTATGCGCCGATGTTGACCATGTCTTCCACGCGGTTGAAGGTCGCCATGTGGCGCGTTACCTCGCGTCCGTCCTGCTGTACCTGTTCCGGGGTGATGTCGGAGCGCAGTCGGCTGACGCTCTTGAGCACGTCGATCGAAGGGTAGTGGCCCTGATCCGCAAGCTCGCGCGTCAGGACGATGTGCCCGTCGAGGATGGATCGCACGGCGTCGCAGACCGGTTCGTTGAAGTCGTCGCCGTCCACGAGCACAGTGTAGATGCCGGTGATGGAGCCCTTGGGATTCTTGCCCGCGCGCTCCAGCAACTGGGGCAGATGCGCGAACACGCTCGGCGTGTAACCGCCGCGCGTCGGCGGTTCCCCCGCGGCGAGTCCCACTTCGCGTCCGGCCATGGCGAAGCGCGTCACCGAGTCCATCATGAGCAGGACGTCTTTGCCTTCGTCGCGGAAGTATTCGGCGATTGCCGTGGCTGTGTAGGCGGCGCGCTGGCGGATGAGCGGGCTCTTGTCGCTGGTGGCCACCACCATGACGCTGCGGGCCATGCCTTCCTCGCCGAGGCTGTTTTCCATGAATTCCACCACCTCACGACCGCGTTCGCCAACGAGGGCGATGACGTTCACGTCGGCCTCGGTGTAGCGGGCCATCATGCCCATCAGGGTGGACTTGCCCACGCCGGAGCCAGCCATGATGCCCACGCGCTGGCCCTTGCCGAGCGTCAGCAGGCCGTTGATGGCGCGAACGCCCACGTCGAGTGGTTCGTGGATTCGGGGGCGCTCCAGCGGGTTCGGGGCTTCACGGTGCAGGGGGCTGTATCCCGTGGGGGCGAAGGCTCCCTTGCCGTCCAGCGGTTCGCCGAAGGCGTCCACGGCCCGGCCCAGCATCTCGGAACTGACCGGGATATGCGGCGGGACGTTGGAGTTGCGGATGAGACTGCCCGGGCCGATGCCGCGCATGTCGCGGTAGGGCATGAGCAGGCACGAGCGGTCGCGGAACCCCACCACTTCGGCGGCGATGGGTTCGCTCTCGTCGTCCGGCATGAGATGGCACACCGCGCCGAGCGGTGCCTTGATGCCCTGACCTTCAGCGATGAGGCCCACCACCTTGGTGACCTTGCCGAAGCTCTGGCACGGGTCCAGCTCTTCGAGAAGATTGATCGAGTCCGTGCAGTCGATGCCCATTTACTTTTCCGGGGATTCGTCCTGCGACGTCTGTGTCAGCGTCATCTGTTCGAGGATGGGTTCCACGGCGGCCCAGCGGGAATCCACCGTGTTGTCCACCCGGCCCTGCGCGGTCTCCACGACAACGCCGCCGTTTTCCAGCGCCGGGTCGGGCCGCAGCTGCCAGTGGCCGATGCCGGGATTGCGCTCCTTGGCCTGACGCATGAGTTCGTCCAGAAGCTCCTGATCCTGCGGGGCGCAGCGGATGGTCAGTTCGCGCTGTTCCTCAAGCTTGCTCAGGGCCTCTTCGAGCAGGGCCGTCAATGATTCGACGCGCTGCTCGGAAAGCTCCACCTGAATGGTCTTGGCCACGGCGGCCTTCACCAGCTTGAGGATGTCGTCGCGTCTGTCGCTCCAGAGGTTGCGCCCCTGACTGTTCAGTGATTCAACCGTTGCCTGAAACGTCTGGCCGATGGATGACACGTGCTGGTCGAGCTGCTGCTGCGCCTGCGCGAGTCCTTCGTTGTAGCCTTCCTCATGGGCGGACGCCTTGAGCTGTTCGGCCTCCTGCATGGCCTTGGCAAGGATGTCCTTGGCCATGGCCTGAGCGCGGGCGCGAACGCGGGCGGTGTATTCCTCGTCGATGGACTCGTCCCACATCAGGCGCTTCTTTCCTTCAAGCTCCTGAAGGCTCATTTCGTTGGGCCCGGGGGTGTCCATGCCCATGATGACCCGGCCGGAATTGCGGGTTCTGACCGGTTCGTCAGCGCTAGACGAAGACATCGCCGCTACCTCTGCTGATGACTATCTTGCCCTCGTCCTCCAGCCTGCGCACGGTTTTGACCACGTTCTGCTGGGCGCTTTCCACCTCGGAGAGCTTCTTCGGCGGCATGATCTCAAGGTCTTCCCGGATCATGGTGCTGGCGCGTTCGGACAGGTTCTTGAAGAATTTTTCCTTGAGCTCGTCGCTGGCTCCCTTGAGGGCGACGGTGAGGTCCTCGTTGGAGACCTCCTTGAGCACTTCGCGGATGGCCACGTCTTCGAGCTGCTTGATGTCTTCGAAGACGAACATGAGGTTCCTGATGTCTTCCGCCATCTGGGTGGACTCCTCCTCGATCTCGGAGAGGACGTCCTCCTCGGTGTTGCGGTCCACCGCGTTGAGAATCTCGGCAACGGCCTGTACGCCGCCGACCTTCTTGCCTTCCTTGCCGCCCATGGCGATGAGCTGGCTTTGCAGGACCTTGTCGACTTCCATGAGCATGTCCTCCGCCACGGCTTCGAGTTTGGCCAGGCGCATGAGCACCTCGGCGCGGACGCCTGCCGGAAGGTTGCTGATAAGCTCTGCCGCCTGATCCGACTGCAGGTGTCCGAGGATGAGCGCCAGCGTCTGCGGGTGCTCGTTCCTGAGTATCTGGGCCAGGATGCGGGGGCTGACGTTTTCCAGTTCCTGGAACGGTGTGGGTCCGGTATCCAGATCCAGCATGTCCATGATGTACTTCGCCGTTTCCGCGTCCAGCGACTTGGTGAGTATGCGTTTGACCTGTTCCGCGCCGCCCACGAGCAGTTCCGCACCGTAGGCAAGGGCTTCGTTGTATTCCTTCAGGACTTCGAGCACCTGTTCCTTGGGAATGGAGTCGGTTTCGAGCATGGCCTTGGAGACGGCCGCAATCTCGTTTCGCTCCAGGCGCTTGAAGACGTCCGCCGTGAATTTCTCGCCCATTGCGAGCAGCACGATGGCGGTTTTTTGGGGGCCGGAAAAGTCGCTCACGGTCTAAGCCTCCTGGGTGAGCCAGCTCTTGAGCAGACGCACAGCCTGATCCATGTTCTCTTCCGAGAGCTGGGAGGCGTGGGCCTTGGCGTTCTCCAGACGACGCGTGGTGTCCAGAGCTTCCTCGTCCACTTCCTCCTCTTCCAGTGCCAGACGCTCTGCGCCGGGCAGGCCCGCCATTTCTTCCACGTCATGTTCGGTGACGCGGGGGCGGATCAGGGCCATGATCACCGGTCTGACGACCAGGATCAGGAAGAGGAAGATCAGTATGCCGTTGAGGAAAGGCTTTCCGAGGCGCTGCGCGTATTCCAGCATGGTGCGCATCAGCGTCTGGGAGTCCACCGCTTCGGGTTCGCCGAAGGAGACGTTGGTCACTTCCACGGAGTCGCCGCGGACCTGATCGAAACCGGCCGCATTGCTGACGAGATTGCGGATTTTTTCCATCTCTTCGGCGGTGCGTTCCTGGTAGGTGAACGTGCCGTCCTCGTTTTCAACGTACGTTCCGTCCACGATAACCGCAATGCTCAGGCGCTGCAACTCTCCCACCGGAGCGATGATGTTTTCTTCCTGCTTGTTGATTTCGAAGTTGGTGGTGCGCGTTTCGCGGCTGGAGTCCTGCGTGGTCTGCGTGCCGGTGAAGCCGTCGCCGCGGAAGTTCACGTCGGGTTCGCCGCCGGCCATGGAGGCCGCGCCTTCCGTGGTTTCCTCGCTGCGGGTCTCGGAGCGGACCACGGCGCCGTCGGGATCGTAGGTTTCCTTGCGGATGGTCTTCTGGCTGAAGTCCATGTCCGCGTTGACGCGGGCGACGACCTTCTCGGGACCCACCACGGGGCCGAGCAGTTCCATGATGCGGCGTTCGAGCTTGCGTTCGTAGGTGGTCTTGTAGTCGAGCTGGGTGTTGGACATGCCCACGCCGGTCTCGTCGTCCTGCGGCTCGTAAAGCGGCAGGCCCTTCATGTTGGTCACGGTGATGTGCTTGTCGTCGAGACCTTCCACGGACATGGTCACGAGATTGACGATGCCGCGGATTTCCTTGTCGTCGAGCTTGCCGTCGTTCTTGAGCTTGAGCACAACGGAGGCGGACGGCGGAACCTGTTCTTCGATGAACAGGGATTTGTCCGGGATGACCAAATGAACGCGTGCGCGCTCCACCTGGGGAAACTCGCTGATGGTGCGGGCCAGTTCGCCCTGCAGGGCGCGGGTGTAGTTGACGTGCTGGACGAAGTCGGTCTGGCCGATCTTCATCTCGTCGAAAATTTCAAAGCCGATGCCCTGCCCGTGCAGGTTGCCTTCGCCCGCGATCTTGAGGCGGAGTTCGTAGACGCGGTCCGCCGGCACGAGGATGGTGGAGCCGTTGTTCTGCAGCTTGTAAGGTTCCTTGGAGGCCTGAAGCATGTTCACGACCTTGGAGGCGTCCTCGGGGTAGAGCTTGGTGTAGAGCACCTTGTAGTCGGGCCGGTTCATCCAGTAGACCATCAGGATGAAGGCGAGGATGACAGACACGGCCAGTCCGCCGATGAGAACCCGCTGGGGCAGGGTGCGGTCGGACCAGAAGTTGGTAACCTTGTTCCAGATGTCTGTGATGAAGCTCGGCATGGTTTCTCTCCGCTGGGTGGCTCGTCGCTCTTGGTTTCTTTAACCCGTCAGGGCTACAGGGGCATCTGCATGACTTTCTGGTAGGCGGTCATGACCTTGTTCCTTACGGCCGTGGTCATGGACATGGCAAGACCGGCCTTCTGCATGTGGATCATGAGTTCGTGCACGTTCTGGTTCTTGCCGGACGCGAACTCTTCGATCATCTTCTTCTTTTCGCCCTGCAGTTCGTTGACCCGCTTCAATGAGTTTTCCACGGTGTCGCCGAAGGGCGTTCTGGGCTGTTCCGGCTTCTTGAGGTTCTCGCTGACCTTGGCCGTCATTTCGCGCTGCTGTTTCTGCTGCGCCATGGCCCTGCCGTATGCCTGCATTGCTGCTGCGGACTTGATATTCATCGTCTCTTACTCCTCGGCTTCCTAGCCTGCGCCGATCTGCGTGGCCTTCATGAACATGCGCTTGACGGACTGAACCGTCTGGACGTTTGCTTCGTAAGACCGGGTGGCGGTGATCATGTTGGCCATTTCTTCCACCACGTTGATGTCCGGGTAAAAGACGTAGCCCTGATCGTTGGCGTCCGGGTGGCTGGGGTCGAAGACCTGCTTGAACGGGCGGTTGTCGTTGACCACGCCCGTGGCCTTGACGCCGTGCAGGTCGCGGTTCTTCTGGTCCCACATGGCCTGATCGAAGGGCGAGTAGACCGGGGTGGACTCGAAGGACACGCTCTTGCGGCGGTACGGCCCGCCTTCCATGGTGCGGGTGGTCCGGGCATTGGCGAGGTTCATGGACACGACGTTCAGATACGAACGCTGCGCCTTGAGGCCGGATGAGCTGATATCTAAGGCGGTCATGAAATCCATGATTACATGCTCCCCTTGGTGATGACTTTATCCATGCCGGTGAAGTTCTTCTTAATGACCTGACTCAATGCGTTGTACATCATGGAGTTCTTGGCCATGGTGGACATTTCCTTGTCGATGTCCACGGAGTCTTCACCGTACACCTGCTTGGCGTGGAATTCCTTCCAGTTGTTGCCTTCAAAGGAGTTGGCGTCGAACGCTGCCGGGAGGTGGCTCTTCTGGGTGCGCGTCATTTTGCCGCGCTGATCCAGGGCCAGAGCGTCCTGCAGCTTGTCCTCGAACTCAAGCCTGCGGGGCCGGTAGTTCGGGGTGTTCTGGTTCGCAATGTTTCCGGTGACAACGTTTTGACGTTCCAGCCGGAGGTCAAGAACCTTTGCGGTAAGGTGGATGTGTGATCCGAAAAGTCCTTTCATGCCTGTGTCTCCTGCATTTTCAGCCGTTTTCTCCCCGTGGCCGGAAAAAAATTCCGGGCGGTTTCGGATGAGCTTAAGCAATCGGTGTTCCAACGTATTCAAGTGACTGTTTTGTAATGCTTTTTGTTGCGCATGATGCGGAGTCATGCGTTCCGGGCGGGGCGAAGTGTCAGCTTCATGGCTGGTGCGGTGGTGGCAAATAGTTCCATTTCCTGTGAAATGAGGCGAATCGTGAGGGGTGGTGTTTATTAAATCTTTGATTTTGGATATTTACAGGTGTGTATCGTTTCCTGCCCGGTGGGTATGAGCTTTTATTGCGAGTTTTGGCACACGCGTTGCTTAAGAGTGCTCAGGCACATTCGCCTGACAACAACTTCCGTCCACAACCACAAACCGGACGGGACATCCTTTGGAGGGGAAATGTCATGAGTGGTCATCTTGATTACGAAATCAACAAGGAACTGGGTGAGTGTTACCTGTTCATGGGTGAACTCGAAAAGGCCGAGGAATACTACCTCAAGGCCATCGGTTCCAACGGCATCCATTCCGATCCCTACATCGGTCTGGCTACCGTAGCCATCCAGCGCGGTGCACTTGAGGAAGCCCTTGAGATGTACGGCAAGGCCCACGCAATCGAGCCCACCGACAAGAGTTTTTCCGGCATCGGGCTCATCCGCATGGAACTCGGTGAACACGAAGCCGCCTTCGAACAGTTTGCCGACGCCCTGCGGAAGAACCCCGAAAACATGGTCGCCCTGTTCAGCCTCATTCGGCTGGGACATGAGCTCGACCGCCTGAAGGAGATCATGCCCTTCCTGGAGAGCCATCTGGAAGTGGCCCCCGACAACAAGGAAGTGCGCTACTCCCTGGCCGGCTGCCTCGTCTGCCTTGAGCGCAAGGACGAAGCCGTTGACCATCTGAACAGGATTCTGGAAGCCGACCCCGAGCACGAGGCGGCCACCGAACTCCTGAACCAGATTCAGGCGTAGCCGACGGTATCTCCCCTCCCGTTGGTCCCCCGCGCCCGTCGCAAAGGGCGGCGCGAGCGCGGGGGATCAGCCTCTCGCGAGGCCGGGAGCGTCGTGATCATATCAGCGGGGCAGTGCGCCCGCCGCTTGCCTTTGCGGTGCAAATCCGGCACAACCACCCAAAAACCATTAGGGGGTTGTGAATGGACTTGTTGCCTGTCAAACGCGCCTTGCTGAGCGTCACCGATAAAAGCGGCCTTGTGGACTTCGCCCGGTTCCTCGTGGACAACGGCGTTGAGCTTGTTTCCACCGGCGGTACCAAGAAGAAGATTGCGGAAGCCGGACTTCCCGTCACTTCCGTGAGCGACGTCACCGAATTTCCCGAAATCCTCGGCGGAAGGGTCAAGACCCTGCACCCGCGGATCCACGGCGGAATCCTTGCCGACAAGGATGACCCGTCCCACATGCAGACCCTTTCCGAACTGGACATCGCGCCGTTCGACCTCATCTGCGTCAATCTCTACGACTTCGCCAAGGCGGCCGAGCAGGAACTGCCGCTCAAGGACGCGGTGGAGCAGATCGACATCGGCGGTCCCTGCATGCTTCGCGCTTCCGCGAAAAACTACCACAGCATCGCGGTGGTGCCCGGCCCCGAATACTATGAGCGCATCATGGAAGAGCTGAAGGGCAACGGTCTGACCCTTGGTTTCCGCAAGGAAATGGCCGCCCGTACGTTTGAGCTCACCAGTCGTTACGATGGCATGATTTCGCAGTATCTGGCCTCTCACGAGGAATAAGACGGATTATCGTCCTCCCCGACCACGGGGAGGACGTTTTTCTTGAGCCCAAGGGGCGATCTCGGGTATTCTGGTTCAAGAACATTTTTTCGTGCCGCCGCACCTTTTGCCCATCGGCAAAACCACCATGCGACGGCGACGCCACAGGCGTGAAACCAAAGGAGCACTCCCATAGCACAGAAGGCGCGCGGCAATACGCAGGGATTAAAACCGAGTCAGCTCAAAAGACTAAACAGACTGTATTTTCGTTCCTATCCCGTTGATTCGGGATTCACCCCGGAGCAGGCCCGGGAGCTGGCCTCCATCAGTGAGGACATCGGCCGGCAGGTGGCGCTGCTCATCGACCGTGCGGGCAAGCCGTACATGGTGCTCGTGGGCGATACCGGCTCCATCTACATCCCTAAACTGCCCCGCGCCCGTTTGGGTTCCCGCCGTCTGCGCGGCCTGCGGCTGTTGCATACCCACATAAGTGGTGAAAAGCTGACACAGGAAGACCTCATGGACATGGTCTTTTTGCGGCTGGACAGCGTGTGTGCGCTCATGTGCGAGCAGGGACAGCCCGTTGCCGCACAGGTTGCCTATCTGTTGCCCACGGAGGTGGAGGGGCGCAGCTACGAAGTGCTGGACCCGGTGCGCTGGGACCAACTCGACGTAGACCTCGCCGCCACGGTGGAAGCGCTGGAGGACGAGCTGGCGCGCTCGGCCGGAACCGCCGAAGTCAGCGACGAAAACCGTGCGCTGCTTGTCAGCGTGGACACCGCGCCGCGACACGTGCAGGAGCTTTCCCTCGAAGAGCTGGCCGATCTGGCGGAAACCGCCGGGCTCGACGCGGCGGGCACCATGATTCAGCGCGTGCGCAAGCTCAACCCCAAGTTCATCATGGGTAAGGGCAAGCTGGCCGAGCTGGAGGTCAAGGCGCTTCAGGCCGACGCCGGAGTCATCGTCTTTGATCAGGACCTTTCCCCGGCCCAGATCCGCAACCTCGCCGAGGTGACGGAACGCAAGATCATCGACCGCACACAGCTCATCCTGGATATTTTTGCCCAGCACGCCACCAGCCGCTCGGGCAAGCTGCAGGTGGAGATGGCCCAGCTCAAATATGCGCTTCCCCGGCTCGTGGGCAAGAACAGGGCCATGTCGCGGCTAGTTGGCGGCATCGGCGGACGCGGTCCCGGTGAAACCAAGCTTGAGATCGACCGTCGCCGCGCAAGGGACCGTCTGACCCGGCTCAAAAAGGAGCTGGATCAGGTCCGCAAACGGCGCGGGCAGACCCGTGAACGCCGTGCCAAGGCCGGACTGCCCATCGTCTCCCTTGTGGGGTACACCAACGCGGGCAAGTCAACGCTGCTCAACACCCTTACCGGCTCGGAAGTACTGGCGGAAAACAAGCTCTTCGCGACGCTGGACCCCACCAGCCGCCGCATCCGCTTCCCGCGTGAGCGCGAAGTGGTGCTGACCGATACGGTCGGGTTCATCCGGCGGCTTCCGCCGGACCTTCAGGAAGCCTTTCGGGCGACGCTGGAGGAACTCGATTCCGCGGATGTCATGGTGCTGGTGGCGGATGCCTCGCATCCCGAAGTGGAGGAGCAGGTGGCGGCGGTGCGCAGCATCATCAATGAGATGGATCTTGATGACACCCCGACCATTCTCGCGCTGAACAAGTGGGATCGGCTGGGCGAAGATGAGCGGGTGACCATGGGCAACGTGTTCCCGGACGCCCTGCCCGTCTCCGCGCTGGATAGACCTTCGCTTGAGCCGCTGGTGGAAGAGATTCTCGACAACCTTCCGAATTAGGAAGGCTATTCCAGGACAGGTCCCTCGGACCCGCCGGAAAGCACATGCTGGCAGGCGCCGCCGGTCTCCTTCCCGTCGAACGAGGCTCGGTCTTCGAGCGGTTCCACGTGGATGGTGATCTGCGCGCTGTCGAGCTTATGCTTGATGTCGTCCTCGATGTCGCAGCACAGATCGTGCGATTCCTTGACGCTCATGGCTCCGGGCAGGAGCAGGTGGAAATCAATAAAGCGCAGGGCTCCGGCCTTGCGAGTCCTGAGTCCGTGAAACACCGCATCGACTCCCGCGCGGCCCCGGATGGCCTCGGCAATGATTTCGAGTTCCTCTTCTGGCAGGGCGTCATCCATGAGGCCTTTGATGGCGCGCTGAACCAGTTGTACGCCGGTCCAGACGATGTTGGCTGCCATGAGTACGGCGATGATCGGGTCGAGGACGGTGTATTCCGGAAACAGAATGAGCACCGAGAGTCCGGCCACGAGACCGAGCGAGGTCCAGACGTCCGTGAGCAGGTGTTTCGCGTCCGCTTCGAGGGTGATGGAATCGAATCGGTTTGCCGCACGCATCATGATCTTGGCGGTGACGAAGTTCACCACCGAGGATACCGCTGCGAGAATCAGACCGGGGCCGAGGCTTGTCAGCGGTCTCGGGTGCAGGAAACGGTCGAAGGATGCCCACGCGATGCCGACAGCCGCGATGATGATCAGCACGCCTTCCACGCCGCTGGAAAAATATTCGACCTTGCCGTGCCCGTACGCATGGCTTTCGTCTGCCGGGCGCATGGCGATGGTGATGGCGGTAAGCGCCATGAGTCCCGCGGCGAGGTTGATGAAAGACTCTGCGGCGTCGGAGAGCAGCCCCACGGAGTCGGTCATGGCCCATGCACCGAACTTCATTCCAAGCGTGAGCAGCGAGGCGGCAACGGAGTACCAGGCGTAGCGCACCGGTGTGTCGGTGTCGGTCAGGTCGGCTTGCATGTGCATGATGAGTGGTCCCCGGCGTTCGTCCGTGTTGGTCGAAGCGGAAAAAGGCCCGCCGGAGCGGGCCTTGGGATTACTTGTCTTCGTCGGACGTGTCGAACGTCCGCCAGGCCTTTTCCTCGCCTTCAGTGTACTTGGAACGACGCCACGGCTTTTCCTGACCGCTCGACAGCCGCTGGATGTTCTCCTTGTGCTTCCAGAAGATCAGCAACATGATGATGAGCGAGACGGGCAGGAGCTCGATGCAGCCGGAGAGCAGGGAAAGCACCGGCAGCATGACGGCGAACGTCAGCGAACCCATGCTCACGTAGCCGGAAAGCAGCACCGCGCCGATGCAGGCGGCGGAGGCGATCAGGCCGATCCAGAAGGATGCACCGAGAAAGACGCCCACCGAGGTGGCCACGGCCTTGCCGCCTTTCCAGCCGAGGAAGGGAGAATAGGCATGTCCGAAAACGGCGGCGACCATCACGAGGCTGGTGAAGAACCATCCGCCGTGCTGGGTGGCCATGACGACCGGCAGAAATCCCTTGAGCAGGTCTAAGGCCAGCACTGCTATGCCGTACTTGGTTCCGCAAAGGCGCGCCACGTTGGTGGCGCCGGTGTTGCGGCTTCCCCCCTCACGCGGGTCGATGCCCTTGAACGTGCGGGCTACGTAAAGCCCGAAGGGCAGGGAGCCGAGGAAAAAGGCGAAAAGTATCAGTATAAGTTTCATGCGGGTCTCCTTGTGAATTGCAACAGGCCGGATTGTAGCCGTTTTACGAGATTTTGAAAAGTCCCGTCGGTCACTTGGGTCGCTTCACAGCCGGGCGAATGTGCGCGATGACCCGTTTCAGGGCCTCTTCGGACTCCTGCGTGCACAGTTCGGGAACGGTGTCGCGCTCCACGTGCATGACCGCGCCGCAGGGGCACATCTCCACGCAGGCGGGGCCAAGGCCGATGTCGCGGCGTGAGGCGCACAGGTCGCATTTGCGCACCGCAACTCCCGTCGAGGTAAGGAATATTGCCCCGAACGGGCAGGCCAGCAGACACTGGCGCGTTTCGCAGCCGCGGCAGAGCATGGGCTGCAGCACAAGGGCGCCGTCGCGGTCGCGAACCAGTGCCCCTTTTTTGCACGCCCTGGCACAGGGCGCGTCCTCGCAGTGCCGACAGTAGAGCGGTACCATCAGGCCGTCGCGCGTGCGGGTCATGTGGATGCGCGGCGTGTCGTGGATGAATCCGCAGACCGCCTCGCAGGTCTCGCAGCCGATGCATTTGGAATAATCTATGTAAAGTGTCTTGCCTTCCATGCTTACCTCCGCCCGCTTTCGTCGTCTTCGGACGATGCTTCGAGGCTCTCGCCGCGAAGGTCCAGCCAGTTGCCGAGCGAGCGGGCCGCCTTGAGTCCCGATTCCACGGCCTTGCCGATTTTGCTCGGTCCGGTGAGCACGTCGCCGGCCACGAAGACGTTGTCGATGCTGGTCATGTTCAGCCAGCGCACATCGCCCTTGCGGATGTTCTCCAGTCCGAGCTTGCCCGCGAACGGCGGGGTCGGGATTTCGCCAATGGCGATGATGACCATATCGACCGGCACTTCCGTTTCGGTTCCGTCAGCGCACGACAGTTTGACGCCTCGCACCCTGTCTTCGCCGGTCAGCTCCAGCGGGGTGACCTTTTCCATCCACTCGATGCCCAGCTCCTCAAGACGATCGATCTCGAAGGTACCGCATGGCGCGTCGCGCTTGGTGCGTCGGTACAGCACCGAGACCTTTTCCGCGCCGAGGTGGTTGGCGCTATGCGCCGCGTCCATGGCGGAGTGGCCCGCGCCAATGACGGCCACGCGCTTTCCGGCCACGTCGGGAACGGAAACGTCGGGCCGCGCGTACCGGGCAGCGCGGATGGGGAAGAGAAATTCAAGTCCGGAATAAGCGCCGGGCAGGTCTTCGCCGGGAATGCCAAGCCTGCGGGATTTCCATGCTCCGGTGCAGATGAGGACCGCGTCGTGTTCTTCCACCATTTCACCGAGACCGATCATGTCGGCCGAAAAATGGTCGCCCTCTTCTTCGTGTAGCGGCGCGGAGCAGCAGACCTTGGTGGAGCAGTGGAAGTTGACGCCGAGTTTGCGTTCGAGCAGGCGCACCCCGTCCTCGATGCGGTCCGTGGGGATGCGGTGCGAGGGGATGCCGAAGGTCATGAGGCCGCCGGGCGAGGGCAGCTTGTCGTAGACCTCCACCTGATAGCCCAGCCCGCCGAGGTATCCGGCGGCGGCGAGTCCGGAGGGGCCTGCGCCCACCACCGCGACGCGGCGGCCGTTGCAGGGCAGGGGCTCGCTTCTGAGAAAGTTGAAGTTCATGGCGTTCATGCGTTTCTCCGATGCGGTGGGCCGATAACTGGCCCGGTGGGTTGATTATTCTTCCAGCGCCTCGACGACCCTGATTTCGTTGGTCAGCGGATCGATTCTGCCGAAGCGTATCGCAAAACGCTGGCCGGGGTACAGTTTGTCGCCCAGCAGTTTGAGCGGCGCGCGCACATTGATTTGCAGCTCCGGCATGGCAAGGTTCGGCAGAGGGCCGTTTTCATCGGCCACCAGCGCGGAATGCCACTCGTTCCTGCGTAGGGCGAGGTAGTGCAGCTTCCAGTATCGCGGGCGGAACCGCTGTACCTGCGTCACGGACTGGATGCGCGCGGAAAGATTGGGGAGCAGCGCTTCCATCTCGTCCTTGGAAAGACGCGCCTGACCGTCCTTCAGGTATGATTCGATCTGCGCCATGTTCAGAAAATCGGTGTAGCGGCGAAGCGGCGAAGTGCAGGGAGCGTAGACGTCCACGCCGAGCGCGGCGTGGGGACGAGGGGAAGTTTCCACCGAAGTCGGGGCCAGCATCCGCACCACGGCGGCGATGTCGGAAGGGTCGGTGAAGATCCCGGCCGCTTCCGGCGGCAGGGCGATGGCCTGCGTGCGGTGCATAAGGGTGATGCCGTGCTCCTGCGCCCATTCGGCCAGCCCGCGGTTGGCGAGGATCATGAATTCGCTCACGATCAGCTCGCTTTGCGGATACGCGTCCTTCATTTCGATACGGACTTCCGCGTTTCCGGGGAATCCTTCCACCCGCACTTCCGGCTCGGGCTTGCGGATGATGCAGGCTCCGTTGCCGATGCGGCGTTCGATAAGCTTTTCGGAAAGTTCATGGGCCACGGCGTACATGCCGTTATCTTCTTCGAGGCATTTCTCCACCGCTTCATAGGTGGTGTTTGCCTTGAGCCTCACCCAGTCGAGCCGGGGGGCGGTTTCCAGAAGGTTCCCTTCGGCGTCCAGACGGAACTCGGCAATCAGCGCGGGGCGGTCCTCGTTCTCCAGCAGGCTGTAGAGCCCGGTGCCGAGGGTCTCCGGCAGCATGTGGCTGGAGCCTTCGGGCAGGTACAGGCTGGTGACGCGGTTGAATACCGCGCGGTCAAGCTCGGAGCCGAATTCCCAGTGCGCGGTGGGCCGGGCGAGCGCCAACTGCAACCGGTAGCCGTCGCCGTCACGCTCGATGAAGAAAGCGTCGTCTATGTCGCGGGTGGTGGGACCGTCGATGGATTCGAAGGGTGTTTCCACCGGCTCGTGGCGTGCGGCCTCGAACCGTTTGCGCAGCGCCGCGATTTCCTGTTCGTGCTCGTCGGACCAGTCATCGCCCCACTCGAAGCCTGCGAGATCCAGATGAAAATTGTGGTGTTCGGGCAGGATGCCCCAGGTCTGGGCCAGCTGCAGGGGCAGGTGCGGATGGTCGGGGAGCCCTTTTTTGACGGCGGTCCATATCTGCTGCTGCCGGTCGTCCAGGCAGTCGGCCACGGCAGCCTTCAGCAATTGTGCGAGGCTTTCGGCCACATCCTCGTCGAGCTTCGGCGGCTTGGGTTCGCTGCCGTGCTTGCGGGCGTCCCACAGGGCCTTGAACATATCCTGTCCTGCACGGGTCACGGCCTCTCTGGCCTTTTCCTCTGCCTGCTGCTTGAGGCGCAGTTCAACCTGCTCGTGGGTGTATATCTCGAATTTCGGCGGCCGGAACTTGAAGTGCGTCTTGGTGGAGAGCATAGCCCTGCCGAGGGCCGCGAGCCGGTCCGGGCTGATCTCCTCCCAGAGCAGGTCCGCAAACCATTTGACATCCGCCTCGGGTAGTTCGCCCTGCGAGAGTTCCCAAAGCTCCATCACGTCCAGCCCGGCCTGTATCTCGCCGCGCTTCTCCTGATGCCGGTTCAGGATGTCCTGAATCTCCTGCTTGGAGGCGTCGGGCGCGTAGTTGGGGCCGGCCCATGGAAGGACTCGGGCCGCGGGCATCTTGGTCTCGCGTTTGTTGATGGTCCACAGCCGGAGCTTGCCGGACTGCTCGTCGAGCACAAAGGCCAGCTGCGGCTGGTCGCCTTGCATGAATTCCACGACGGAACCGGGACGTATGTTGGTCAGCAGGGTGTTTTTCGCCATGTATCGCTTGGTGGTGTCGGCAGTGATGAAAAGGGCTTCGGGGCACGCGTCGCGCCCGGAAGCCGTTTCCCGTCTATCGCATTTCACGTCCGCTGGCTAGGGGCGAAACATCGACGGACCGGGGCGGCACAGTGCCGACCCCGGTCCGCGGAGAGTAGGTCGGGCCGTGAATGGCCCGGAAACGCCGTTGATTAGATCCAGTCGTCGTCTTCGCTGATGGGCGCGAAGCCGCGGCGCATGGTGTTTTCGCACACGATGCGCGGGTCCATGAACTGGAGCAGGTAGTCGGGACCGCCGGATTTGGAGCCCACGCCGGACATCTTGAAGCCGCCGAATGCGTGGCGTTCCACCAGCGCGCCCACGGAGGGCTTGTTGAGGTACAGGTTGCCCACGCGGAATTCGCGTGCGCCGCGCTCAAGGTTGTTGGGGCTTCTGGAGTAGATGGCGCCGGTCAGGGCGAACTGTGTGGAGTTGGCCCATTCGAGCGCCTGATCGAAGTCCTTGACCCGCATGACGGAGAGCACCGGTCCGAAGACCTCTTCCTGCGCGATGCGGTGCTCGGGCGTGATGCCTTCCACGATGGTCAGGGGCACGTAGCAGCCGCCGTCGGCGCGGTATTTCTCGTCGGCCTCGCGCTGCACGAGCACGCTGCCTTCCTCGGCGGCGATCTTCGCGTAGTTGAGCACGTTCTCCTGGGCACCCTTGTCCACCACGGGACCCATGTAGTTGCCGGGCTCCTCGGCCGGGCCGAGTTTGACGGATTCGGCGGCCTCGCGCAGCCGGTGCACGAAGCGGTCGTATATGGAGTCGAGCACGATGACCCGCGAGCAGGCGGAGCACTTCTGGCCCTGAAACCCGAAGGCCGAGTACAGAACGCCGAGCACGGCTTCGTCGAGGTCCGCGTCATCGTCGATTATGATGCCGTTCTTGCCGCCCATTTCCGCGATGACGCGTTTGCACTGCTGCTGGCCGGGCTGCTTGACGGCGGCTTTTTCCTGAATGCGCAGGCCCACTTCCATGGAGCCGGTGAATGCGATGAGCGCGATGTCCGGGTGTTCGACGATGTAATCGCCGATGACCGATCCGCGGCCGGGAGTGTAGTTGAACACGCCGTCCGGCAGGCCGACCTCGCGCCACATTTCCGCGAGCTGCCAGCCGATGACCGAAGACAGGCCGGAGGGCTTGTAGAGCACCGGGCAGCCGGAAACGATGGCCGCGGAGACCATGCCCACGGAGATGGCGAACGGGAAGTTCCACGGTGCGATGACCGCGGCCACGCCCTTGCCCTGATAGAAGTAGCGGCTGTATTCGCCCGGAGCGTTGCCCATGCGACGCGGATCACCGAGACGGATCATCTCGCGGGCATAGTATTCCATGAAGTCGATGGCTTCGCCCACGTCGGCCTGAGCCTGATCCCACTGCTTGCCTACTTCGAGCACCTGCAGCGCGGAGAGCCGCCAGACGTTCTTGCGGCACCATTCGGCTGCGTCCAGAAGGTACTGGGCGCGCTTCTTGGGATCCACGTCGCGCCAAGACAGGTATGCTTCCTTGGCGCCGTCCATGGCCTGATCGATCTCACCGGTGCCTGCCTGACAGATGGTGCCGATGATCTCGGACGGCTTGGCCGGGTTGTAGGAGTCGAGCGTATCGTCAGTGGTGACTTCCCTGCCGTTGATGAAAAGCGGATACTGCTTGCCGGTCTCCTCGCGCCAGCGTTTCATTTCCTCGGGAAACGCCGCCCGCTGGGACGGGATGGTGAAGTCGGTGGGCGGATAGTTGTTGAAGGGCGGAATCTCGCCTTCCAGTCCCTGCACGCCCGGACGTGTGCGTGCGGTGCACGGCTTTTCGACCATCTGGCGGCGAAGGGTTTCTTCCGGATTCTCCAGCAGGCGGTCCATGTCGGCCTCGTCCGCGAAGGTCTGCTTGAGGAAGGACTCGTTGGCAGTGTTTTCCAGTAGANGGCGGACAAGGTAGGCCATGCCGGGAATCAGCTCGCCGTACGGGCAGTAGAGACGGACGCGCTTGGCCACGTTCTTGAGGCCCTTGCGCACCGGTTCCGCCATACCGTAGAGCACCTGAAACTCGTACTTTTCATCGGGAACACCGATGGCCTGAGCCATTTCCATGACAGCCGAGATGGAGCGGATGTTGTGGGAAGCGCATGCGTAATGGCAGATGTCGTGGTTTTCCAGAATCATTCTGGAAACCTTCTCAAAGCATATGTCGGACTCGGGCTTGTGCGTCCAAACGGGCACCGGCCAGTCGTTCTGCTTGGCGAGCACGGTCTCGTAGTCCCAGTACGCGCCCTTGACCAGACGGATGGAAACCGGGACGTCCTCTTCGCGTGCCCAGTCCAGAAATTCGCGAACGTCGTCCTCGGTGCAGGTCAGATAGGTCTGGAAGACGATGCCCAGATGCGGATAGTCGCGATATTTGGTGCGAAGGCGCTTGTACAGCTCAATGGTGGCTTCCTTGTACTTGAGCTGTTCCATGTCGATGCACAGGAATCCGTCCATCTCCATGACCTTCTTGTAGACGGGCTCGATGTTCTTCATCATGCCCTGCACGGTGCCTTCCACGTCCACGGGTTTGGACTGGGAATAGAAGGCGGAGGGCTTGACCGACACGTTGACCTTGGGCGCGTGGCCCCAGTCCATTTCGTTATCGGAATCGAGCGGCTTCCATTTGCCGTATTCCTTCTGGATGGCGTCGAGCACGTCGAGGTAGCCGTTCATGTAGTCCACGGCCTCCTCTTCGGAAACAGTCGCCTCGCCCAGCAGGTCGAGCACGAAGGTGAAGCCATCCTTGCGCAGCTTCTTGATGCCCTTGACCGCCTCCTTGCCTTCCTGTCCGATGATGAACTGGCGGGCCATGCCCTCAATGTTGGAGCGGATGGTCTTGTTGAGCACCTTGGCCACGAGGCCGCCGCCGATCTTGGTCTTGCTGGCGCCCCACTTGAGCACGTCGGGGATGTTGGAATCCTCGCCCGCAAAATATTCCTCGATGTGCCTTGAAAGGGATTCCGAGGTGTTGAGATAGGGCAGCACGTCCACGAAGCGGAACATCTGGACCTTGAAGTCCTCGTTCTTCATGGACCAGTCCATGACCTTGCCGGTCCACCAGCCCTTGTTGAAGATGGAGGGCGCCTCGCCCGAGATGGACTGGAAGAACTCCTTGCCCCGGGAAACGATTTTCGGATCGATGTCCTTGATGTCGATGCTCATGTTCCTCTCCTTGATGCGTTTCGACCTTCCCCCACGCCCCCTTTCGGGGCCGCGAAAAGCGCGGGGGAGGCCGCCATTCGGACCGCCTAGTGCGGTTCGTCCCCGTTCGTGACCGTTTCCGGCGCGACGGGAATCCCTCTCGATTCCTTGACGGTTGTCAGCACTATGGTGGAGTTGGTATCCCTGACAGTGGGAATGGCGCCGAACCTGGCGAGGATGCGTTGCAGGTCTTCCGTGCTTTCCACTCGGACCTTGACGAGGTAGGGTGCCTGTCCTGCGGTGTAGTGCACTTCGAGCACTTCCGGGATCTTTGCGAGTTCCCGCCCGGTCTCGAAGCTGCCCGCCGGCTCGTCGGTGAAGACCATGGTGAACGCGGTGAGCTTTCGTCCCACCTTGTTCTGGTCCACCACCGCCTCGTACCCGGTGATGAAGCCCTTGCGTTCGAGCTTGCGAACGCGCTCCAGCACCGCCGAGGGGGCCTTGCCGACCTGTCTGGCGATCTCGGCATTGGAAATTCTGCCGTTTTCCTGAAGTATGTTCAGGATAACTCTGTCAAGTTCGTCGATAGTTCTCTCACTCATAATAATAAAGAATATTCTTCTGTCACAGTCCTGTCAAGCATGGAGGGTGCACGTCAGACAGTTTTTGCCAATCTTCATTCGCTGGGGTAGGGTCTCGAAATGGTGGAATCTTTCAAACCTGAAAGGTGGTCATGGCCGAAAAAGGCGGTATGAATCATTCCGGTGCCGCGGGAATACGCAGCAGGGTCTCCGGCGGCGAAACCGTGGTTGAGCTTTCCGGGCGTCTGGACGGCGGTTCCGTTGGCGCGCTCTGGGAAAGCGCCTTGCAGGCCGTGTCGGGCGATCAGCAGCAGGTGGTCCTTGACTGCGGCGCCGTGGACTATCTGGACGGCTCCGGTGCTGCGCTGATGGTCATGATGCGCGATGCCGCGCAAGAGCGCGGCGCGTATGTGAGGGTGCGCGGCCTGCGCGATGAGTTGCTGCGGGTCCTTGAAATGACCTGGGCCTGCAAGCGCCCGAAGTGGGACGACCGGGAAGACGACCGCAGGGGGCTGCGGGAAATGATCGGCGCCAAGGCCTCCATCGGGGTGAACGACCTGCTTCAGTCCCTGAGTTTCGCCGGGGAGATGATTTACATCTTCTATCTCTGCCTGCGGCGTCCGAGCACGTTGCGTTGGAAGGACGTGCTGCTCTCCTGCGTGCGGGTGGGCGTGGACAGTATGCCCATCATCCTGCTCATCGGTTTTCTGATGGGGCTTATTCTCTCTTTCCAGTCCGCTGTGACGCTGCAACGCTTCGGCGGCGAGATTTTCGTGCCCAACATGCTCGGGCTGGTGATGTTTCGCGAGATGGGGCCGCTGGTCACCTGCATTCTGCTGGCTGCGCGATCCGGCTCTGCGTTTGCCGCCGAAATCGGGACCATGAAGGTCAACGAGGAAGTGGATGCGCTGAAAACCATGGGGTTATCTCCGGCGCGCTTTCTGGTCTCGCCAAAGCTCATCGCCTCGGTGACCATGGTGCCGCTCATGACGCTTTTCTTCAACTTCGCCAGCCTGCTGGGCGGTCTGATAGTCATGCTCTCGCTGGGATATCCGAGCGTGACCTTCACCTCGCGGGTTTTTCAGAACCTTCAGTACGGCGACTTTGTCGGCGGAATGCTCAAGGCGCTGGTGTTCAGTGTGCTCGTGGCGGGCGTTGGGTGTCTTCGCGGCCTGCAGACGCGCTCCGGAGCCAGCTCGGTGGGCGACTCCACTACGAGTGCGGTGGTCTCGGCCATCATCCTCATCGCCTTCGCGGACGGTATTTTCGCCGTGGTCTACTATTATCTGGGGTTATGATCATGAAGGATGCTCCGGTCATACAGGTTCAGAATCTCACGTGCGCCTACGACGACTTCGTTGTGGTGCGCAATGTGAGCTTCGACGTTCATGCCGGGGAGGTCTTCGTGATTCTGGGCGGCTCCGGCTGCGGGAAGAGCACGGTGCTCAAGCACATCATTGGCCTGTACGAGCCCGTCGAAGGGAGCATCCTGATTCACGGCAGGAATATGGCCACCGCCACAGAAGCGCAGCGGCAGGAGATCATGCGCGATTTCGGCGTCATGTACCAGATGGGCGCGCTGTTCGGGTCCATGTCGCTCCTGCAGAACGTGATGCTGCCGTTGGAGGAATTCACGGATCTGCCCCGTCAGGCGCGCGAAATGGTAGCCATGGCCAAGCTTGCCATGGTGGGGCTGGAGCAGTTCGCCTACAATCAACCGGCCACGCTTTCCGGCGGGATGCAGAAACGCGCGGCCATCGCCCGCGCCATGGCCCTTGATCCGGGCATACTTTTTCTGGACGAGCCGAGCGCAGGGCTCGACCCCGTCACCTCGGCCGAACTGGACGAGCTGATCCGGGGGCTCTCGCGTAATCTCGGCATTACCTTCGTCATCGTTTCCCACGAGCTTGCCAGCATCTACAGCATCGCAGACCGCGTGATAATGCTCGACCGGGCCAGCAAGGGACTCGTGGCGGAGGGCGATCCCCGCCTGCTCCGCGACCGGCCCGGCAACGAGGTGGTGGGACGATTTTTCAACAGGCAACCGCCCCAGTCGGCGGAACGCGAGACATGCCGCGTTCCGGTCGAGGAGGATGCATGATCCGCAAACAGGACTATCTCAAGCTCGGGACCTTCGTCATCCTCGGCACGCTGCTGCTGGTGGCCATGGTGGTGATTCTCGGTGCCGGACAGTATTTCAAGAAGACCCTGACCGTGGAGACCTACATCAAGGAATCCGTGAACGGGCTGGACATCGGCTCGCCGGTCAAGCTCAAGGGCGTCAAGGTCGGCTCCGTGTCGGAAATCGGTTTTGTCCATAATCGCTATACCGACGAATACCGTTACGTGCTCGTGGAGTGCGAGCTTGATCTGGATCGTCTCGGCGCGGAAGACGCCGACACCTATGCGGACAAGATCCGCCAAGACGTCAAACGCGGCCTGCGCATCAAGCCGAATACCATCGGACTCACCGGACAGCTGTATCTGAATATCGATTACGTGCCACCCGGAACCAATCCGCCGCTGCTTATCGACTGGCAACCGGAAAACGTCTACATCCCCTCGGTCTCAAGCACCATGAACCGGCTCGAAGCCGCGGTGGACAACGTCAGCAACTTC
This sequence comes from Desulfovibrio oxyclinae DSM 11498, assembly GCF_000375485.1. Classification (NCBI taxonomy): domain Bacteria; kingdom Pseudomonadati; phylum Thermodesulfobacteriota; class Desulfovibrionia; order Desulfovibrionales; family Desulfovibrionaceae; genus Desulfovibrio; species Desulfovibrio oxyclinae. The sequence continues at coordinate 77,878 of NZ_AQXE01000007.1, forward strand.
GTGAAGGGCTTGTCCAAGGACGATGTGGAAACCATCATCTCCAAGATTCGCGACATCGTGGAAGCCGTCGGCAAGTTCGTGAAGACCGATGACGGTAAGGCCATCGGCAAGCTGATTCGGGCCAATCTGGTGCAGACGGAAAAGACCCTGCGGCGCTTGAACGAGCTGTTGGCCGCGCCCGAGGCCGAGACCATAATACCCGATGGGGCGCACGCCATGGCAGGATTGCGGGAAATAGTGGAGAAGGGCGGCGACGACGCCGTAGCCGCGCTGGGCGACGCGCGACGGGCCATGAAGGCTTTCCGCAGCGCATCCACCGCGCTGGACCGTTTCCTGAGCAATCCTGAAATGGCCGACAATATGGAAGAATTCGGCAAGGCCCTGCGCAATATCAATGAAGCCTCGTCTGAAGTGAAGGTCTCCATAGCCAAGCTGCACGCCGTGCTCAACCGTCTCAACGCCATCAGCGCCGGGCAGCAAAGCAACATCCGCTCTATCTTGGATGATACCCGCGTACTCATGGAGAATCTCAAGGAAATCAGTGGAGAAGCCAAGGAGTACCCCTCCGGTGTCATCTTCGGCGCTCCCCCGGCAAAACGAATCCCCGGAGAATCCCGATGAAAAAGACCTCATATCTGCTGCTGGGGCTGCTGCTCGCGGCCTCACTGACCGCCGCCTGCGTGAACCTCAAGAACCGTCCGTTGGAACGCCGGAGCTTCGTGCTTGAAGTGCAGCGCGACGCACAGCCCCGGGAGGACAACGGAAAACTGCTGCGGCTGGGCAGGCTCGGGATAACTCCGGTCTACGGCGGCAAAGGGCTGGTCTACCGTCTTGAGAACGGCGAGGTGCAGTCGGATTATTACAACGAGTTTTTCTCCTCGCCGGAGTTGATGCTTTCACTGGAACTCTCCCGCTGGCTGCGCGAAGCCGCGTTTGCGGATGTGGTTCCGCAGGACAGCGCCGCCATAGCGGATGCTTCGCTCGAAGGGGTAGTGACCGCGCTGTACGGAGATTTCAGGAAGGCAACGCCGGAAGCGGTGGTGGAGATGCAGTTTTTTCTCGTGGATGAGCGGGGCGGGACAGGCGTGCTGTTCAACCGCACCTATCTGCAACGTCAGCCGCTTGAAGAAAGCAGTCCGGAGGCGGTAGTGAAGGGAATGAAGCTGGCGGTGGAGAAAATCTATTCCGAATTGGAGTCGGATATGTCCTCGGCGCTTTCCGCCTCTGGTTCCTGATCCAGCCTGTTCAACGCAACCCTGAGTTGGTCGAGCTCCATGGGCTTGGCCACGAAGCCGTCCATACCCGCCTGAGCGAACTTGTGCCGCTCTTCTTCCAGAACGTGAGCGGTCATGGCAATGACCGGAACATCCGGCGGCGTGGCGCTCTCACGCATCCGGCGGATCATGCGAGTGGCGTCCATGCCGTTGATTTCAGGCATTTCGATGTCCATGAGCACGCAGTCGAAGCGTTCCCTGTGCAGCGTGTCGAGTGTTTCGCGGGCATCCTGACAGGCCACGGCGCTGTGGCCGAGGTTTTCCAGAAAACGCAGGGCGGCGATGCGGTTGACGCGGTCGTCGTCCGTCACCATTACCCGCAGGGACTTCGTTCCCTCCTGTTCGTGCGTATGCTCGTCGGGAACGTCCTCTGAAAGCGGCAGCAACACGGCCACGGTGGTGCCCCTGTCCACTTCGCTGTCGATGCAGACGCTGCCGTTCATCATGTTCACCAGCCTACTGATGATGCTGAGGCCGAGTCCGGCTCCGGGCCGTTTCGGGTTGGGGCCGCTGAGCACCTGGTAAAAGGCGTCGAATACTCTGGGCAGCTTGCCCTCGGGGATGCCCGCGCCAGTGTCCTCCACCATGAAAAGATAGTGCCGTTTGCCGTGCAGGACATGGTGAAGACGCGTGACGCTGACCTTGATTTGCCCACGATGCGTGAACTTGATGGCATTGCCGAGCAGGTTGAACAGAATCTGCTCCAATTTGCCGAGGTCCGTGATGACCTTGGTGGGCAGCTCTTCCGGGATGCTGACGTTCATGCTGACGCTGTCGGGAAGCTGGACCTGCATGCTGCGTGTAATGGAGGTGATCACCCGTCGGATGTTGACGGGTTCCTCGTGCAGTTTCAGGTTGCCGGATTCCGCGCTGGTCAGGCTGAGCAGGTTGTTGATGATGCGCAGCAGCGACTGTCCCGAGTCGTAGGCGACTTCCACCTGCTCCTTGTATTTTTCATCCAGCTCGGAGCCGTGCAGCAGCTGGAGCATGGCCAGCACGCCGTTGAGCGGTGTCCGCAGCTCGTGGCTTATACTGGCGAGAAAATGGGTCTTGGAGCGGTTGGCCTGTTCGGCCTGTCGTCTGGCTTGATGCACATGTTCTTCGGCGAATTTGCGCTCCGCGATGTCCTGAATGATGCCCATTGCGCGAACCGGAGCACCTTCCTCGTTTCTGGAAACGACCCTCCCGGCTCCCAGCACCCATATCCAGCCGCCGTTGCCGTCGAGCATCCGGCACTCCACGCTGAAGGCATCCGAATTGCCGGTGATGTGCTCGAAAGCCTGATTGAACACGGCACTGCGGTCGTCCGGGTGTATCCGTTCCTTCCATTCCGAGGGCCGCGTGGGCATTTCTTCCGGGGACATGCGCAGGATGGCTCCGGCCTGATCGCTGTAGAACATCCGGCCTTCTTCGCCTTCCCATCTCCAGTAACCGGCTCCGGCGGCGGTGATGGTCAGTTCGAGGTCATGGTGGTTCTGCCGTGTTTTGCGCTGTTCTTTATCAACGGTGTTGAGATAGCCCTGAATGAGGGAGTAGACGAGCAGGGCGGTGACCAGAACGTAGAACCAGCCCTTGAAGGTCTGTAGGCGGAAAATCAGTTCGGGGTCATGCACCAGCCATTCGAGTACGCTGTCCGAAAGGAGAATCCAGAGACAGCCTACAAGCGCATAGACGCCTGCAATGAAGACCGCGGCCTTGTGCGGGGAATGTATGTTGCGCGCCATGGAATCCCCAGAGGTTCTGTTACCGGTGCAAAACAGCCAGTCGCAAGCATACCTCGCCTGCGCAACCATACAAGTATAAAATTATTCTAGCATGCCGTGTTCGGTCAATTCGGCTTCCATGCTTTCCCACTGGGCAAATGCCGTCTCAAGCTCGGCTTCAAGCGACTCCATCCGTTCGGTCAGGTCCGCGACTTCGGTGCCGGCCGATTTGTAGAGTTCCGGATCGCCAAGTTTCTCCTGACACTCTTCGATGCTCTTTTCCAGTTCTTCGATATGACCGGGCATCTCCTTGATGTCCTCGGCCATCTTTTCCAGGCGGAACTTGTCCTTGTAACTGAGTTTGGGCTTGCGGGCAGGGGCTTTTTCCTTGCGTGGTTTCTCATCTTTGGGCGGGCAGGAGGAAGCGGGCTCGGGCTGTCCGGAGGGACGCTGGCGGAGCCAGTCGTCGTAGCCGCCCACGTATTCGTTCACGCGGCCACCGCCTTCCAGCGCCAGTGTGGAGGTGGCGACGTTGTTGAGGAATTCGCGGTCATGACTGACCAAAAGCAGGGTGCCGGAGTAGTCGAGCAGTATTTCCTCAAGCAGCGCAAGGGTTTCCACGTCAAGGTCGTTGGTAGGTTCGTCCATGACCAGCACGTTGGACGGGCGGGTGAACAGCCGTGCCAGCAGCAGGCGGTTTCGCTCGCCGCCGGAGAGCACGTGCACCGGAAGCTGTGCGCGGTCCGGCGTGAAAAGAAAGCGCTTGAGCCAGCCCATGACGTGGACCCGCCGATCGCCGACGGAAATGAAGTCCGCCCCCTGCGCGATGTTTTCGCGGGCGGTCTTGGTCATGTCCAGGGTTTCGCGGTGCTGATCGTAATAGACCACTTCGAGGTTGGTGCCGTGGCGCACTGATCCGGACTGGGGTTCGAGTCTGCCCAGCAGCAGGCGCAGCAGGGTGGTCTTGCCCGCACCGTTGGGACCGATGACCCCGACCTTGTCTCCGCGCATGATGGCAGTGTTCAGTCCGGAAACCACGGGCGAGTCGCCGTAGCCGAAGCACAGGTCCCGGGCTTCGGTAACGAGCTTGCCGGTGCGCGACGCCTCCTGCACGAGCATGTCCGCCTTTCCGGGCCGTTCGCGTCGCTGGGAGCGCTGTTCGCGAAGTTTGCGCAATTCGCGCACGCGGCCCATGTTGCGGGTGCGTCGGGCCTTGATGCCGGTCCTGATCCACGCTTCTTCCTGCGCCAGCTTTTTGTCGAAGTTCTTGCGCTGCCGCTCTTCGGATTCGAGGTCGTGTTCCTTGCGTTCGAGATATGCCTCGTAACCGCAGTCGTAGCTGGTGAGCACGCCGCGGTCGAGTTCGAGAATGCGGGTGGAGAGGTTGCGCAGAAAGGCCCGGTCGTGGGTCACGAAAAGAATGGTCTTGACCCGGCGTTTGAGGAATTGCTCCAACCAGACGATGGCCTCGATGTCCAGATGGTTGGTGGGCTCGTCCAACACCAACAGGTCCGGCTCGCTCACGAGGGCGCGGGCGAGTAGGGCGCGGCGCTGGTTGCCGCCGGAAAGCGTGTGGAACTGCTGGTCCGCGTCAAGGTCGAGGTGCGATATCACGGTCTCCACGGTGCGGTGCGCCTCCCAGCCTGATTCGGCCTCGATGGCGGCCTGCGCTCGCTCCATGGCGGCGATGAGGCTGGTCTCGTCCCCCTCGCCGGTTTGCAGGCGGTGGCTTGCCTCGTGGTACGCGACCAGATGCCTGCCCAGATTTCCCAGCCCCTGACAGGCAACCTCGTACACTGTGCCTTCGATCCCTTCCGGCACTTCCTGCGGCAACATGGCCACATTGGCGCCTTGCGAAAGAGCGATGTCGCCCGAGTCGGCGGCAGTGTCTCCGCTGACTATCTTGAGCAGCGTCGATTTGCCTTCGCCGTTCCGGCCCACGAGACACACGCGTTCGCCCGGCTCCACAAGGAAGCTCACGTTGTCGAGCAGCGTGGTTCCGGTGAAGTTGAGGGTGACGTCCTTGACGTTCAGCAGCGCCATGATCGTTTATTCGGCCTTTGCCGCGGCGGCCATGAAGGTCTTGAGGCGCTCGTCGTAGGGCGGGTGCTTGAAGAACGCGGAGCCGGAAACGAGGACGTCCGCACCGGCTGCCACCAGTTCCGGGGTGTTGTCCGGAGTCACGCCGCCGTCGATCTGGATGAGCGTCTCGGCGCCGTGGGCGGTGATCATGCCCTTGAGTTCGCGCAGCTTGTCCATGGTGAACGGGATGAACTTCTGACCGCCGAAGCCGGGGTTCACGGACATGAGCAGCACCATGTGCAACTGCGGGATCAGATATTTGATGACTTCGAGCGGGGTGTGCGGATTGAGCGAGACCGCAGGCTTGCAGCCTGCATCCACAATCTGTGCGCAGACGCGCTCCAGGTGGGCGCATGCCTCGGCGTGCACGCAGATGAGGTCGGCCCCGGCACTCGCGAACTCTTCAATGTAGCGGCCCGGATCATCGATCATCAGGTGGCAGTCGAAAAAGAGGTTGGAGCGCTTGCGCATGGCCTTGATGATGGGCGGACCGAAGGTGATGTTGGGCACGAAACTGCCGTCCATCACGTCGAGATGGACCCATTCGAGTCCGGCGGTTTCGAGGGCTTCAAGTTCCGCCTGCATGTTGGCGAAGTCCGAGGAAAGCATGGACGGGGAGAGAATCATTGCACTTCTCCGTTTCTTGTAATGAATAAGACCGTTGCCGCATCAGGTGCGGCAACGGTCTTGTAGTTCGTTTATTGCCGAAGGGCAACCCGTGGCAGGACGGATCAGGCCTTGAGCTCCTCCACAAGAGTGCGGACTTCGGCGGCCAGTCGGGCCAGATCGGCCACGGCGGAAGCGGACTGCGACATGGCTTCGTCCATCTCTGTGGCTTGCTCGTCCACGTTGGCCACGGTACGGGTCACTTCCTCGCTGGTAGCGGACTGCTCCTCGGCGGCGGTGGCGATGTTGCGCACCCGGTCATCCGTGGTGGCGACAATGCCCACGATGGAGGACAGGGCCTCGCCCGCGTTGTCCGCCAGTTCCGTGGCCTGTCCCACTGCCGTGACGGCTTCGCGGATGGCGGTGGCGTTCTGCTCCGCGCCGGTGCGGATGGAAGAGACAGCGGTTTCCACCTCGCCGGTGGCTTGCATGGTCTTCTCCGCCAGTTTGCGAACCTCGTCCGCGACCACGGCGAATCCTCGTCCGGCCTCGCCCGCGCGGGCAGCCTCAATGGCCGCGTTGAGCGCCAGCAGGTTGGTCTGGTCAGCGATGTCGTTGATGACGTTCATGATGTCGCCGATGTTCTCCACCTTGACGCCAAGATCCTTGATGGAGCTGTCCATGGCGTCCGCCCGGTGCTGCACTTCCTGAATGGCGCTGACCACCTGCTTGACCACCTGCCCGCCGTCAGTGGCGTGCTGGTTGGCGTTGGCGGCATTCTCTGCAGCGTCGGAGGCGTTGCGGGCGATCTCGATGACCGTGGAGCTCATCTGCTCCATGGCGCTGGCGGCCTCGGCGCTCATGGACTTCTGGTTGGCGGCGCCGCGCTTGATCTGCTCCATCTGGACGGTGAGCTGCTCGGCGGCGGAGGAGAGGTTGGACACGATCTCCTCGGCGCGGTCGGCGGATTCCATCATGCGCTTCTGGGCATCCTTGATGGAGGTCTGGTCCATGATGATCTTGAACGCGCCCACGACCTTGCCGTGTTCGTCGTGGATGGGCGTGCCGATGTATTCGATGTCCATGCGTCCGGCATCCGGGCGGGCTTCGGCGTTGGAGCGCGAAACCTCGTCGCCGTTGATGGCCTTGAGGCAGGCGCAGTCTTCGGTGTTGCAGTCTGTGGTCCGGAAGTGCTCGAAGCACTTGGCTCCCACCAGCGCGTCGGGGTCTGCCTCGCCCTGCTGTGCGCCGAGCTTGTTCATGTAAATGATGTTCTTGTCGGTATCCACGGCCATGACCGGAAGCGGCAGGTCGTCCAGCAGGCCGATCAGGGTGTCGGCCATGCCGTTGGCGTTTTCGATCATCTCGGCATACGCGCCCTGGAACTTGGTCTCGTCGCCCCTCGTGTTCAGGCGACCTTCGCGGATGTTCTCGGCCACGTGCTCGAAGTCGCCCAGCACCTGCTTGAGGTTGTGCGGGATGCGGCTGATGGCGGTGGCGATGCGGCCGATCTCGTCGCCGCGGTGGACGTCCAGTTCGGCGTTGAGGTCGCCTTCGGCCACGGACTGGGCAAAGCGTTCCGCCTTGCGCAGCGAGCGGGATACGGACAGCGCGAAGAACAGTGAGGCCAGAAGCGAGATGCCCGCAGCGATGGCGGCCATGACACCCATGCCGACCAGTGCGGCGGACTCTGCCTGATTGGCGCTCTCGACGGCTTCGGCCTTGGCCGGGGCAATGAATTTGGAGATAAGGGATTCAACGGCATCGGTCGCGGCCTGCGAGTTGTCGTTGATCTGTTTGCGAATGACGACTTCCTGCTTGCTGATCTCGGTCAGCTTGTCGAGGTTCTTCTTGAGTCCCTTGAGGATGTCGCCGAGCTGCTTGGAGGTTTGTTCCAGTTCCTTGTTTCCGGCAACTGCGTCTTCCCATTCAAAAAGACCGCTGCCTGCCATGGCAAGGTCGTTTTCAATGGCGTTGAGCAGCTTGGCATCGGAGGAATAAACGTATTCATGAATCCCGGCCACGGCCTTGTTGACCGGTCCGGCGATTTTCTCTTCGAGAATGACCTGCATGTTGTACCAGCGAACCACGGCTTCCATGTCGCCGTCGGCCTGGCTGAACTGACGCTCGGGGGAAATGACCATGGTCACCGACTGGCGCAGTTTTTTGGACAGGTCCTGTGCGAGGTTGTCTGTATATACCAGCGTTCTCTTCCGGTCTCGGACGAGGTTGCGGTATTTGGCCATGGCGCTTTCGATGCCCTTGATGCGTTCGGCAACCGGTTTGCCCTGCTCCAGCAGCTCCGGGTGGTCCTTCACGGACTCGGCCCATCTGCTGAAACCGCCACGGGCCTTGCTCATGGCCCGCGCATACTGAATGTAGTTGGGCTGGTTCGGGCTATGCATGTAGATATGAATCTTGTTGTTTGCTTTTAAAAGATTCATGACCACACGCTGTTGCATGGTGCTGTCGATTTCGGTCCAGTTGCTGTAGATGGTCAGTTCCTGCCCCACGGAACTGATGCCCCTGTACCCGGCGAAAATGATGAGTGCGGCTGCTGCGAGGGTGATGCAGGCAAGCGCCAGCTGCTTGCCCAGCATGCTGATTTTGTTGAACACGAGAACCTCCTGCGTGAGCGTCTTGAAGTTTTGGCGCTACCACAAGAAGTTTCTTTCGTCACAGCCTTGTAGCAAAAATTAATATACGAATATCTGATATCGCGCAGGTGGTTGAATAAAAAAAGGGAGCCGACTGAACGGCTCCCTTGGCAATACTTTACTCAATCGGACTGAGAACTATTTCTCCATTCGAAAATCTACCTTGATTTTGAACATTTTTTCGGCGGGGAGGTTCAGAATCTTAATTCCGGTTTTTTCGGAAATTTCTGAGAGAATCGCCTCCACGGCGTCCATGTCCGGGGCGATGAGTGCGAACCAGACGTTGAACTCGTTCTCGCGCAGATAGTTGTGCGTGACGCCGTCATGTCGGTTCACTTCCGCCACGAACTCGTCCATTTTCTCTTCGGGAACGCTTGCGGCGCACAAAGTGGACTGCCAACCGAGCTTTTTCGATTGGAAATTGGCCCCCATGCGTCGGATCAGGCCGGACTCCTTGAGCGCGCGCACGCGGGCAAGGGTTTCGCCCTCGGTCAGCCCCACCTGATCCCCTATCTCCTGATAGGGCCGGGAGGTCAGGGGGAAGTAGGACTGGATGATGTTCAGGATTTCCTTGTCGTAACTGTCCATCATTCCCCCTTGGGCTTCTTCTTGGGCTGGTAGGAGCACAGCGGCTCGGCCTCAAGGTAGCTGCCTTTCATGGTCTGGGCGCGTGCCCGGCAGCCGCCGCAAACCCGCTCGTACTCGCAGTGCCCGCACTTGCCCTCGTAGACGTCGGGGTTGCGCAGGTTCTTGAAATGAGGCGTGTTGCGCCACAGCTCCGGGAAGGGAGTCTCCAGCACGTTGCCGCAGTCAAGGTCGAGATAACCGCAGGGCTGTACCCGTCCGCGGTGGGAGATGAAGCAGAAGCCAACGCCGCCGAGGCAGCCGCGACTCACCGCATCCAGCCCGAAGTTTTCGAAGTTCACCGGCACGCCTTCCTCCTTGGCCCGCTGACGCAGGATGCGGTGGTAGTGCGGCGCACAGGTGGCCTTGAGCTGCATGCTGGTGGTTTTGCGGAAGTCGTAGAACCAGTTGAGCACTTCCTCGTACTCGTCGGCGGTGATCACCTGTGTGCCGAGCTCTTCGGCGCGACCGGTGGGGACCAGCAGGAAGATGTGCCACGCTGCGGCTCCGAGGTCTTCGCAAAGGTGGAAGATGTCCTTGAAGAAGGGCAGGTTGTCGCGGGTGACGGTGGTGTTGAGTTGGAACTCGATGCCCGCGTCCTTGAGGTACTGGATGCCCTGCATGGCCTTGTCGAACGCGCCGATTTCTCCACGGAATTCGTCGTGTTGCGCGGCCGTGGGCGCGTCAATGGAGATGGAGCAGCGTTCGATGCCCGCTTCCTTCATCTTCGCGGCGGTTTCCGGGGTGATCAGCGTGCCGTTGGGTGCCATGACGCAACGCAGGCCCTTGCTCTTGGCGTAGGCGATGAGTTCATACACGTCGTGGCGCATCATGGGTTCGCCGCCAGTGAAGATGATGATGGGGTTGCCCACCTCAGGGAAGGTGTCGATCAGCGCCTTGGCCTGTTCGGTGGACAGCTCGCCCTCGTAGGGTTCCACGTGCGCCTCGGCCCGGCAGTGTTTGCAGGCGAGGTTGCAGGAGCGGGTGACTTCCCAGGCCACGAGGCGGCAGACCGGACTGCCGTCCTCAAGCGTCATCTTCGGTTTGGTCTCGGCTCCGGGATGGCCCTTGCCGTGCGGGTTACCGCCGGGATGGCCTCCGGGGTGCCCTTCGGGCGGGCAGCCCTTGTTTCCGTGCATATCGTTACCCGTTGAGGAGCCTCAGGGCGTCCTCGGTGAAGTAGGTCAGAATCAGTTCGGCCCCGGCGCGCTTGAAGGATATCAGCGATTCCATCATCACCGCGTCGCCGTCCATCCAGCCGTTCTGCGCGGCGGCCTTGATCATGCTGTATTCCCCGCTGACCTGATAGGCGGCCACGGGAGCGTCGAAGTTCTCGCGCAGGGAGCGGATGACGTCCAGATACGGCAAGCCGGGCTTGACCATAAGGATGTCCGCGCCTTCCGCGATGTCGGCTTCGGCTTCGCGAAGGGCTTCGCGGCGGTTGGCCGGGTCCATCTGGTAGCTCTTGCGGTCGCCGCTGGTGGGGCTGTTTTCCGCGGCTTCGCGGAACGGACCGTAAAAGGCCGATGCGTACTTGACTGCGTAGCTCATGATGGGCGTGTTCACGAATCCGGCCTCGTCGAGCGTGTCGCGGATGGCGGCCACGCGCCCGTCCATCATGTCGGACGGGGCCACGATGTCGGCCCCGGCGCGAACCTGCGAGAGCGCGGTCTGCGCCAGCAGGTCGAGGGTGGGATCGTTGAGCACTTCGCCGGAAGGGCTGAGCAGGCCACAGTGCCCGTGGGAGGTAAACTCGCACAGGCAGGTGTCGGCGGCCACGATCAGGTCCGGGTAGGCGTCCTTGAGCATGCGGATGGATTCCTGAACGATGCCTTCGTCCGCATAGGCCTGCGAGCCTTCGGGATCCTTTTCGGCAGGAATCCCGAAGAGGATGCAGCTCTTCATGCCCATGGCCACGGCTTCGCCCACGCGCTTTTTCAGCTGTTTCATGGAGAGCTGATGCTGGCCGGGCATGGAGCCGATGGGCTTGCGGAAGTCCTTGTCGTCGGTTTCGACGACGAAGTAAGGCATCATCAGATCCTGCGGCCGCACTTCGTTTTCACGCACCAGCTCGCGCATGGAGGCGGATGTGCGCAGCCTGCGGCCGCGATGGAAGTCGAGAAACGACATGGGTGCTCCCTTGCTACAGCGGTTCGCCGGAGATTTCCTCGTCGGTGAGGTAACATGCCGGATCCTGCGCCCAGAAGTCGTCATAGTAGGCTTCGGCGCGGGCGCGGAAGTTGCCGCCGCAGATGTTCAGGAAGCGGCACTGGGCACAGCGGCCCTTCACGTGGGGACGTTTGTCCTTCATCTTGTGCAGCAGGTCGATGTTGCTGTCGGTCCAGATCTCGGAGAACGGGCGCTCCAGCACGTTGCCGAAGGTGTGGTGACGCATGAACTGGTCCGCGTGAACCTTGCCGTCCCAGGAGATGCAGCCGATGCCGCGTCCCGAGGAGTTGCCCTCGTTCCACTTGAGCAGTTCCAGAACTTCCTTGGCGCGCTCGGGATTTTCCTTGAGCAGTCGGAAGTAGACGTAGGGTCCGTCGGCGTGGTTGTCCACGGTAAGGACTTCCTTTTCCTTGCCCTTTTCGAACAGGGCGCGGGTCTCGTCCATGATCAGGTCCACGATGTCGCGGGTTTCCTGATGGGAGAGGTCTTCCTTGATGAGCTCGGAACCGCGTCCGGAGTAGACGAGGTGGTAGAAACAGATGCGGGGGATCTCCATGTCTTCCAACAGGCGGAAGAGGTGGGGAACTTCGGGGGCGTTCCACTTGTTGATGGTGAAACGCAGACCGACCTTCAGGCCCTCGGCCTGACAGTTCTCGACGCCCTTGAGAGCCTGCTTGTAGGAGCCCTTCACGCCGCGGAACTTGTCGTGCACCTCTTCGGCGCCGTCAAGGGAGATGCCCACGTAGGACAGGCCGACTTCCTTGAGTTCCTTGGCTTTCTTCTTGGTGATGAGGGTGCCGTTGGTGGAAATGACGGCGCGCATGCCCTGTTCGGTGGCGTAGCTGGCCAGTTCCGGCAGGTCTTCGCGTACCAGCGGTTCGCCGCCGGAGAAGAGCATGACCGGAGCGCCGAACTGGGCGAGGTCGTCGATGATTTCCTTGGCCTTGTCGGTGTCGATGGGGTCCTTGTGTGCGCTGGGGTCCACGGCCTGCGCATAACAGTGCACGCATTTGAGGTTGCACCGCTGGGTCATGTTCCAGACCACGACAGGCTTTTTGTCCTCGGCGAACTGGAGGAGGTGGGAGGGAAGCTTGCCGGACTCGCGACCGTAGCGCAGGGCGTCCGAAGGCTCCACGGTACCACAGTATAGTTTCGAAATGCCGATCATATGTTCGTTCCTCGGTATTGAAAGGTGTGCGGTTGGCGTATCACAAATGCGAACGGGCGAAAACCCGAAAAAAGAAGGGATGGAACCGGTGTCCACCCCTTTTGGCCCACACCCGTACTATGTAGGGATGCAGGTTTTCAAGTCAAGAATCATTCCTACTCTGCTAGCCGGACTTCCACGCGCCGGTTCTTCATCCGGCCCTGCTCGGTGTCGTTGTCCGCGATGGGACGGGATTCGCCGTAGCCGACAGTTTCGATGAGCTCGGGCGGTATGGCGTGTTTCATGACCAGATACTTTTTTACCGAGTCCGCCCGTTTGGCGGAAAGGGTGAGGTTGTACCGCTGGCTGGCGCTTGAGTCGGTGTGTCCGGCAACGATGATGGGCTTGCCCTTGAGTTCCGGGGTTTTCAGCGCCCGTGCCAGTTCGTCGAGCAGCGGATAGGATTCGGGCCGGATGGTGGCCTTGTCCAGATTGAACCGGATATCGAGGTTGACGCCGGGCGCGTCCTTTCCGGACTGGGTCAGGTCGCGTTCCATGGCCGAGTTCTCGCCGTTTTGCGACTGGACGCCGGAGTTGTCCGGGGTGTCGCTCATGCCCGTGGATGAGTCGCCGGAACCGTTGGCAGTACCGCTATACGATCCGCCGGGAGCATCGTCCTGCTGGGAAGCGTTCGGCGGAGTGGTCAGGGCGGTGACGATCTGGCCCTTGTTTCCGGCAAAGGAATAGGGCCGCGCGTCCGGATCCGGCAACCATGATTTGACGGGCACGGCCATGTCGGCGGCGATGTCGGTGACCAGACGGAAGAACGGACTGTCGCTCATGCGCGTCCTGTGGCGGAAATATATCCAGTCCTCTTCAATGCGTTCCTCAATGCGTCCGGACTGCGCCATGCTGAACAGCAGGATGCCGGTCTCCACGTTGTAGATGTTCACCTGAAGCGTCATGGCGGTGTCGTCCAGCGTGGACCCTGCGTAAAAATAGGGGACGAAGCCGAGAATCAGCAGGTCCGCGCCGCGTCTGCGCGCTTCGGCCAGCGAGCGGCGTTTGTTGTAGTAGGTGAGCTGCGGGTCCATCTCCAAGGTGGTGAAGAGACGGCGTCGCAGCCATTCGTTCTGGAAAATCTGTCCGAACGTGCGGCCGAGGTGCTTGTGGTCCGGTGTGGGCTGCTGGATATGGAAGGGGTAGAACAGCGCGGTAAGCGGCTTGCGGCTTTTGGCCTTTGGGGCCACGGCCACAACCAGATCGGAGCGCCGGGTCTCGGCGTCGGTGATGATCTCGGTCTGATCGGTCAGGCTTGGATCCACATAGGCGCAGGCCCCCAGAAGGAGCAGCATTGAAAGCAGAAGTATTCGTTTCATGGCGGTACCGGAGTTCGGGTTCGCGATTCAGGGCGCCGGTTTCTTGACGGCGCGGCCTTGGTCGTCCCGATAGAAGCAAGTATCGTACCGTGAAAGAACTACTGGAGTCGCTCGGTCGGGGTGGGCGCCTTGTCGATGGATTCAAGGAGCTGTTCCTTGGACTGGAGCAACCCTTGTCTGAGCAGGATGCGCTTGCCCGTGGAGAGTTTGCGGAATTCGGGCTTTCCTGCGAGGTTTTCCAGACGGGCCATTTCGGTGCGGACGTTCTCTATGAGTTCATGCAATTCTGGGGAGGCGTGGGATACCTGCGAGGCGAGGCGTGCGAGTTCGCCCACCTCGACGGCCATGGCCCTGATGTTCTTCGGGGCCACCTCCCTTGCGAGTGCGCGGCGGGCCTTGATATCCCCCCACCAGTTCTTGAGCCTGTCGAACGCGGCCATGCTCCTCCTACACCGTGGGCATGTAGCTCATGGAGAAAAACACGAGCACCATCATCACCAGCACCGGCAGCACGATGGTCAGCCCCGCCTTGAGGTAGGTTGTCCTGTGCAGGTGTTTCCATGCAATGATAACGAGCACCATGAACCATGAGGAAGATGCGATGAGGCTTCCCTGCTGCACGAAGGTGTTGACCTCGGGGATCAGCCCCAGCAGCAGAGGAGGCGTGGAATAGGCCACCGCACGGAATGTGGCTTCAAATCCGCCGTTGGCCGCTCGCAATATCGAAAGGACCGCATGGTAGAGCCATGCCGCGGCGAACAGGGCCACGGCTCCGGCCACGGGCGAAAGCAGCAGCACGAGGCCCATCTGCATCCCGAGGCTGTCGGTCATGAACTCGGCGGTCTGCCCGTTGATTTGCGGGGGCGGAACAAGACCGGCGTATATATAGATGGAATTGAACAGGTCATGAATGAGGATGATGAGCAGGGCGAAGACCATTGGCCTGCCGATGCCGTTGCCGAGGGGCATGACGTCGAAGAACATGCGCGGGGCAAGGACGATGCGCTTGATGGTCTCGAAAAGGCCGGGGAAGAAGCCAAAGCGTTCAAGGTCCTCGAAAGGCGGCTTCACCACAGGGACTTCCTCTTCCTGAACGGCCTGCGCCGCCTGTTCGGCCTGCGCCGCCGCCTCTTCGCGCTTGCGGGCCCAGTCGGGCAGCGGCGCGTCATCGTATCCGGCGGGAGATTTTTTCTCGCCTTCTTCACGACGACGTTCTTCCGGCGGCGTCATGACACCGAGTTTGTCCCAGAGCTCCTCACCCCTGTCCCTGGAAGGATCATCCAGTCCGGGCAGCAGGTCCTCAGACGTCGGGGGCTCGGTGGGTGCTTCCTGATCCGTCTTTTCCGCTTCTGCGGCAGCGGGCTCGGCCTGCGATGCTTCCGGTTCACCGGGAGCTTCTTCGGCAGGCTCCTTTGCCGGTGCCTGCGCGACGGATTCGGGCTTGAAATCGAACTCGTCGTCGATCTCCCGAAACTTGAACTTGGTCTTGCATTTCGGGCAGGTCGCCGTCTGGGCGCGCGCCGGAATCTTGTCCAGATTCACTTCGCGCTCGAATTTGCATTCCGGGCAGGTGATGATCATTATGAAAATCCTGTATTGGCTGTAATTTTCAGATTTGCCGATTTCTACCGGGAAACAACCCGGGAATCAAGGACGCAATGCGTGCCGGAATCATCCGGGATTGTGCCGCAGGCGCAGCAGCGAAGGGCCGCCGGAAAGCCGCTCGTGCGGCAGGGTCGGGTAGTCTTCGTTGAGCGTGTGGCTCAGGTTGCCGCCGGAGGCCGAGTCGAACCGGGCCAGCTTTTCGCGAATGCGCGAGTCATCCTTGCGAAGACGGCTTTCGTGCATAATGGGCAAGTTCAGCAAAATGGCGGCGGGGCCGTCAAGTCCTTCCACGCGTTCATGCACCGGACGGACAAAGTGCGTTCCCTCGCGGCGAAACAACCGCAGCTGAAGATCGGGCCAGAGACCGTATCCCACCTTGCAGCGGGTCTCGTCAGGAAACAGGGTGCGGCGGGGAAACCATACGGCCTGAAAGTCCGATGCCGCCAGCTTCGCAACCTCATCCCACGCACCGCCGGGCAGGGTCTCGTCCGCGTCCAGATACAGCACCGATTCGCCTCGGCATGTCTCCAGCATTCGATTTCGCTGGGAGGCGAAGTCGTCGAGCGGGTTGGCGAGGTGTCTCACCGGACAGGCGCAAGGATAATCTGTTTCGGGGGGCTGCTCGGCATCCCAGACAACCACAAGCTCTTCCAGCCATGACGGAAACTGGGCGAAGAAACGCGCAAGCCCTTCGTCCTTCGGATGCAGGATGGCCGCGGCCGAGAGCGACGGGGGTTCCTTCGCTTCCGGATATGCCTCCGGTTTTGCGGCAGCGGTGATGCGCCGGAGCGCTTCGAGCTCGTCGCGCTTTTCGCCTTTGCCGATCTCCGGGTTCAGCATGAGGCACGCTTCGTCCGGTTGCAGGTCGGCCATGTGGAGCAGCAGAAGACTCGCCCATACCGAAGTGTCGGCGAGGAGAACCGTACGGCCATCTTCTATGAATATGTCAGGGTGATCGTTGCGAGCTTTCCGGGCAGTCTCGGGCGATGTCTCACAGACTGCCAGCACGGCTTCCGGCGGAAGGGTCGCATCCAGTTCGCCAACAAGCCGGCCGGAGCCGAAGCCGAAGAGAATCAAGACGGGCGAGGGGACGCGCGTGAAAGCCTTGAGGCACCGCTGGGCATGGCGACCCGTATCGGACGGAGGGATTGCCGGTCCGGGGTCTTCGTCCAGATGGAATGCCAGCACGGATTCGGTATAGTTGCGTATCAGCGAAAGATTCACGCTTCCTCCACGGATGCAAGGACTTCTTCATAAACGGCTTCAAGCCTGCGGGTAACGATCTGTCTGCGGTACAGTCGCGCGGCCTTTTCGCGTCCGGCCTGCCCCATGGCGCGGGCGCTTTCGGGATTGGCGAAGAGCCATTCCAGCGCTGCGCCGTACTCTGACGCGTTTTTGGCGATGATCCCCGTGACGCCGTCGTCCACAAGTTCCAACTGCGCGTTGTCACGCTCGCCCTCTGCCGGGTGGGTGACGACGGGCAATCCGCAGGCCATGGCCTCGGCAATGACAAGACCGAATGATTCGCCGGTGTCGTTGGCGTGCGCCAGCACCGAGGACTGATCGAGAAATGACGCGATTTCCCTGTCGGTTTCCACTGGGGCGTGGAATATGACATTGGTGTCCAGCCCGTGCTTGTGAACGAAATCGCGTGCCTCGTCGATGGCTCCGATCACATGATAACGGAAGTCGGGAATCCGTTCCACCAGCGCGGGCAGAAAGGTCAGGGCCATCGCGCTCCACTTGCCGGGATCGGGGCGGGAAATACGTGCCGCCGCAGGGCGGGAGAAATCTCGGTCCACTCGTGCCGCGGATTCGAAAAGATCGGTATCAACAGGGTTGTACAGGTAGTCGTAGCGAGCCGGATTGCGCCGTATTCCGTTGAGTCGGTGAAAGCGTTCGAGGCAGAAGCGGGAGACGAACAGTGTGCGGGAGATGACGCGGGCTTCTGGACTTGGGTCAAGCCTGCCGAAGACGTTTGTCTCGACTACGGCTGGCGTTCCCGCAGTGCGAAACGGTTTGAGGGTGCCGGGCTCGGTCCAGCCTGCACGGTGAATGTGCGCGATGTGCGGTCGGAAACGCTCAAGCGTCCTGAACAGGTCCATGCCGATGTAGGTGGGGATGCCTTTTTCGCGCAGCATGGCCGCGCGCACTCCGTCCGCCGGACTGTGAACCGCGACCTCGAAGCGTTCGGGGTCGAGGGTCTCGGCAAAGGTCTGCATGACCTTCTCCGTGCCGCCGATTCCGAGAGAAGCGGCGCAGTGCAGGACTTTGATTCTTTCTGCGGACATGGGTGGAAAATGACACATGGCGGGGAGGAAGTAAATTGCCCCAAGTGAAACGGGGACCGGCTCGTGTCCGGTCCCCGTGGGTGTGCTCTATCGGTTGGCGTTGCTGTACGCGTTGTTGGCCCTGCTCTTGGCCGCGTTAACCTGCGGCTTGGGCGAAACCGGTCGCAACTGCGGTCCGCCGGGCTGACCGGGGCGCATGGTTCCGGGGTAGCCGTTGGGCGGCGTGGATGGCGTCGGCTTCTGCTCCTGAGCTGGTTTTTGCTCCTGTTGCGCTGCCTGCTGTTCCGCCGGTTTTTGCGCTTCAGGCCGGGGAACGGCCTGCGGAGCAGCGGGGGCGGCAGGCTGGGTTCCGGCCGCACCGTTCTTCTTTTGGGCTTCCGGGATGATCTGCTCGTAGGCGGAGCGGATGCTGTCCATCATCTTGATGACGTTTTCGATCTTCTCGACGTCCAGCTTGATGTTGGCCTGCGTCAGCTCGTTGGTGCAGAACATGTAAATCCCGGCCAGATTCTTGCTGATCTCGCCGCCTTTTTCCTTGTTGAGGCTCTCGGTGAGCTCATGGATGATGGCCAGAGCCCGTGAAATGAGAATCCCCTTCTTGGCGTAGTCCTTCTTCTCTATTTCGACCTTGGCCTGCCTGAGAAACTTGATGCATGCCTCATAGAGCATGAGCAGCAGTTGTCCCTGTGAGGTGGTTTCCACCTGTACCGCGAGGTATGCCTTTGCCGGATTGGCCATGTGCTACGCTCCTTACCGTGAAGGTCGTTCTTTTTCTTATCCCGCAAGCTGCGCGAGCTGACTGCCCAGCGCCTGCTGTTGGTTGTTGAGTTCACCGAGAAGTGCGTCGAGACGGGCGTACTTGTTCTTGAGCATGCGCTCCCTGCGGGCGATGCGCTCGTTTTCCCGTTCGATCTTCTTATCGATGCCGTCCATGATGTCCCCGTAATTCTCCTTGAGAATCGCAAGGGTGCCGCCTTCATGAGTGGCGTGGTTGTAAGGCTTGGTCAGTTCGGTGAGTTCGTCCACCATTTCGCCGACCTTGCCCTGCCTGATGGCGACTTCGCCGGTGATGGTACCCACCGTGGAGCGGTCGTTCAGGGTGACGGCCAGACCCTTGGGGTCTCCGGAGGTGCAGGTGATCGTCCAGCCGGAGATGTTGCACGGCTCGCCGCCGATGGTGGCGCTGGATATCCCGCCGCCGCTGGTGATGACTTCCAGATCGTAGGTTCCGGCCTTCGTGGTGTCGAGCTGCGAATCAAATGTGAAATCCGAGGAGAGGGACGAGCCCTCGTTGTCAGCTGCGAAGAGTTTGGCGACCGCTTCCGGATTGTTGTTCAGCGCATAGTCCAGCGTGAACTTCTGCTTGTCCGGGTCATCCGTGGTTTCCTCAATGGTCAGCATGCCGAACGTGGGCGAGCTTTCGTCCGTGTCCGTGGTGATGCCGATCTGGCCGAGGGCGGAATAAAAGTCTCCGGTGCCGGTATCAGGGTCGTAATACTGGAACCCGAGTCCCTTCGAGGCCGTGATGTTCTTGAGGTTCTGGTTGATCATCTCCACGCCGTAGTTGCCCGTGAGGATGGATCCCTTGACTTCATCACCGCCGCCCGATGAATCGACCTTGGTCAACGCCATGATCATCGTTCGCACTTCGTTGATCTTGTCCACGACGGTGCGCACGTTTTCCTTGATCTTCTCCGTGTCGGTGTTGACGCCGATGGTGACCGTGGATGCAGGGTCGGCCTGCTTGAGGTTCAGCGAAATGCCTTCGATGACGTCGCTGACGGTGTTGCTGGATCGTTCGATCCATGTTCCGTCGTTGGGATATCCGTCCACCCGTATTTTGGCGTTGGACGCTCCCTGCGTTTCGTCGAAGTCTCCCGCTCCGAAAATGATGCTGCCGGTGTTCGAAATGACGACCTGATTATCCGCGCCGAGGTCGCGGCCGGTGATCTGCAGGTGGTACGTCGTGCCGTCGTAGACCGTGGAAGCCCGGATGTACTGCTGGGATTCCGGGTGGGTGTTGATGATGTTGACCAGGGTCTCAAGGTCGGTGCCGGCGGAAATATTGCTGATGGTGTGGCTGGTGCCGGCGTATGAGAACGTGAAGTCGCTGTCCGCGGTGACCACGGAATCCGAAAGCGAGCTTGCGCCCGAGGTAGTGATGAGGACGTCGTTGGTCGCCAGGTTGCCCACCACGACGGAGTGGCTTGCTTCCTGCGCGTCCGAGGTGGCTGTGGCGGAAAGGATGGTGCTGTTGGAGCTGCTGACGTTCTTGGAGAGGAACTCGTTCATGGTGTCCAGCGAGGTGAGCGTGGACCTGAGCGAGACCATCTTGGAGTTGAGCTCGTCGAATTGTTCGACCTTGGCTTCCCAGCTGGATCGCCATTGCTCAAGACTGGTGACACGACGTTTCTCGATCTTCATGAGCCCGTCGATGAGCTCATTGAAGTCGGTGCCGTTGCCGAGTCCGGCGAAGTTTATCTCTCCAGAAAGGTAGTCAGACATTGAGGCGTCCTCGTGGGGAAAAAATTTCCTTTTTCGATGGTTCGCCCGTCATTTTGCAAGGTCGGTGCCATCTAAAGACGAGGGCCGGACAACCTCTCGGTGCCCGGCCCCTTGAGTCGTCTTTAGGCTGCGACTGCCGTCATCGTTAGCCGATGAGGGACAGGGCCATCTGCGGCAGGCTGTTCGCCTGGGACAGCATGGACACGCCTGCCTGGGTCAGGATCTGGTTCCTGGTGAAGCGGGTCATTTCGTTTGCCACGTCCACGTCGGAAATCTGCGATTCTGCGGCCTGGGTGTTTTCGGCCTGGATACCCAGAACGGAAACGGTGTTTTCGAGCCTGTTCTGAAGCGCACCGAGGTTTGCACGGATCTTATCCTTGGAGATGATCGCGTCGTTCAGCTGGCTCAGGGACTCCTGTGCAAGCTGCTGGGTGGAGATCGACTTACCGGCGGAAGTGGTCGCGCCGAGGCCGACACCCAGAGCGGATGCGGTGGAGGTGCCGATGGACACGTAGTAGTAGTCCTCGGCGCAGTCGTTACCGGTACCGAAGTGGACCTTCATGGGACCATCGGCCTTGAGCCCGGAACCGTCATGGTCGCTGTTTTCACCGGACATGGCACCGTTGAGCAGGTAGATGCCGTTGAAGTCGGTGGAGCTGGCGATACGGGTGATTTCCGAAGCCATGGCCTGATATTCGGAGTCGATGATCAGACGCTGGTCGGAGTTGTAGGTACCCGTGGATGCCTGCTGAGCGAGTTCCTTCATACGGATGAGCTTTTCGTCGATGACGCCGAGGGCGCCGTCAGCGGTCTGGATCAGGGAGATCGCGTCGTTTGCGTTGCGGATACCCTGGTTCAGGGAAGAGACTTCCGCGCGCATGAGTTCGCGAACCGCGAGGCCTGCTGCGTCATCCGCAGCGGTTCCGATACGAAGACCGGAGGACAGGCGCCTGGTGGATTCAGACAGAGCTCCGAAGGAGTCCGACAGGTTACGGGCGGCGTTCATCGCAGACAGGTTGTTATTAATAACGAGAGACATGGTTTCCTCCTTGAAACTGTTAGGCTTCCTTGCCTATGGATAACCGCGTTGGCCGATCCGTTGCGGTTTTCCACGTCCTGTTGCTTGCCTCATCGTCCTTCGCCGGGAAAACTTTAGGCTGTTTTATGCTTTTTTATTCAAGAATGTTTGCGCCGATAGCCAAGGGCTGGCGGGGGATGCGCAGTGACGGGAGGAAGAGCGGCGCCGCTCTTTTCAGGAAAAAGTTCGCCGCATGACCGAGACCAGCTCCGTAATGCGGTGACGATAGGTGTGGCGGGCGAGGATTCTTTTGCGGGCTGCTGTTGCCACTGACCGTCGTTTGTCCGGCGCGGACAGGAACTCCTCAAGCATTGCGGGGAGTTCTTCGGGGCAGGCGTAGGTGGCGCATTCCGTGCCGGGGTCGAAGAGCGATTCAAGCTGTCTGCGGCTGTCCGTGAGGAGGAACCCGCCGCAGGCCGGGACATCGAAGACCCGCTGGTTCACCGCCCCCTTCATTTGAAGGCTGGTACAATTCAGGTTGACCTTGGCACAACGATAGAAACCGGGCAGGTCGTCGTAATAATCCAGCTGCGACACCCGTTGCCAGCCGGATTCCGGGAGCACCTGAGTCCAGCCTTCGTCGCCGGCGATATGCGGGTGAAACGGGAGCGTCTGCCGGATGCACTCCTGCCGGTACCGGCGGGTTGCCTCGAAGGTGAGCAGAGACTCGTAGGCCTGTGCACTCGCCATGTCCACGACGCCGTCGAGCAGAGCGGCCAACTCGGGCCGCGTCTCGCGCAGGAAAGATGACGGGGACGGATGGCCGGACTCTCCGAATGCCAGGGCCAGTCTTTGCCAGTCTTCGAGCAGCGGGCCGGGGACGCGGGCGGCTTCAAGGAATCCTGAAATTTTCCCCTGCATGGAGTTGCCCACGAAGGAAACGTCAGCGACCCACTCCTTGCGACACTCTCCGCCGTCCGGGGCGAAAAGCGTCTCGTCCGTTCCGAGCGGCAGCCAGTGGACGTTCTTGTATCCCAGCCCCCGCATCTGCTCCAGCGAGTCCTCGTCGTAGCTGAACAGCGTGACGCGGTCGGCACTCAGCCGCGGGTATCGGTAGAGGATGAGATAAGGGTTATCCACGAACCACGATGCCAGCGGCAGATTCAGCCGCTCAAGCAGTTCCATGAGCCGTCCTTCGCGGTCCAGTCCGAAGTGGTTCACGGTCAGGGCGAAATCCGGCTTGAATTCCACGGTGGCGGACAACAGTTCCCTTATGAATGCATCACTGCCCCGGCCGCCCTTGGGAGTGTTCACGGTGCGGTAGGGTATTCCGAGACGATCCAGCGTTCGAATTATCTCCCTGTTGAGGAAATAGTCGGTCTCGAAAAACAGGATTCTGGGCTTCTCGTTTTGGAATTTGGGATACCGCACGGCCTCCCAGAAGTCCGCAGGTGGTGACTGATCGAGTTCCGCTCCAAGCGCCGTGTAGAAACCGCCGCGAAGCCTTTTGTGAAAGGGGAGGATGACGGGCTTGAGGCTGCCGCCGTGCTCACCTGCCCAATTGCGCAGGGCTGCGATGATCTCGGCTGCCGTGTTTCCTTCGGGAATGAAAAGGGGAGAGTCCTGAGAAGGGTGGACCCCTGCGGCTTCCAGCAGCGGGGCTTCCATATCCACCAGCGCGACAGGGCGGTTCTGCGAAAGCAGTGTGTTCAGGTTCAGGCCGAGGCCCGCACCGAGCAGAACCGGCAGGTCGCCGTCCTCAAGCTCGTCGAGCAGAGCGGCCTCGCGTTCCGGGCCTTTACGGCCCCAGACGTGTCGCTTCTTGCCGTCCACCACGGCCACGATATCCGAGAGCGTGCTGCCGTCGCGGATCGGGGTGGCGGACTGGACTGCGGGTTCGGCTGGTATCATGGAAGCTCAGTACCCCGGAGCAATGCCGGGCGCAAGTCCCTGCAACGGAATGCTATCCGTCCCAGTCTCCTTTTTCCTCGATGCGCACGTATTTCTGGAAGGCGTAAAAGGCTCCGGCGCAGGCATTGATGAATCCTGCGCGACCGTCAAGAAAGCCTTTCTTGAGCGCATAGAGTTTGAAGAAACGGCCCAGCCCGTGAGTGATGGCCGGGGTCACGCCGCCGCGCCTGCCCTTGGCGCGCAGGTCTTCCGCTCCCTTCTGAGCGTAATAGTTGATCTTGTCCAGATGATCGAAGAAGTTGCGGTAGCTGTAATGAAGAATGTCGCCGTCGAGGTTGCGGGTGGGGCCTTCGGGTCTGAAATGATAATGGGCGCCGCTGGCGGACAGGGCCATGCGGTCCTTGTTGAAGACGCGTAGCAACCGGTCCGGATACCAGCCGGAGTGCTTCATGAAGCGGTCGAAGTACCACGTGCTGCGGGAGGTGTAGAACCCTGCGTGCTCACCCGGATCGGCAAGGGCGGCCTCGATGGAGCCGCGCAGTTCGTCGGTGATGACTTCGTCCTGATCGAGGCTGACGACCCAGTCCGTTTCGATGTTGGCGAAGGCGAACCGGAACTGTTCCACCGGGCCGGGCCACGGATTCACCAGAACCCGCGCACCGCAGGATTCGGCAATTTCCACGGTGCGGTCGGTGCTTTCGGAGTCCACCACCAGCACTTGGTCGCAGAACGCCAGCGAACGCAGGCAGCGCTCCAGCAGCCGTTCGCCGTTGAGGGTCAAAACCAGTCCGGTCACTCGCATCGTCGTTTCGTCCTCCTGATAGATTGCGCGGCATCCTATACTTTTCCCGCCGCGCGGTCCATGCCGGGGTTGTCCGTGCCGACATGAAGAAAAATCGCGAAAAATTCCCTTGACGGCAGGAATTCGGCGATAGAGGGTCCCCGTTGCCGCAGAAAGACTGCCACAGGATGTGCAAAGGGGCCGGGGGATTGGACCCCGACGGTTACATGCCATACACCCTAGCCAGCTTCGTCGTAACGAAACAAGGATATACCAAATGAACGACAAACAGCCGAACGGACTCGCTCTGGCCCCGCTGGGCCTATTCCTCGCCATATTCATAGGAACCGGAGCCGTGCTCTCTGCCGGAGGCACGGAGATGGCCTTCTATCAGCTCTCCGCAACCGTCGCCATCCTGCCCGCCATTGTCTGGGCGCTGGGCATGGGCCGGGGAAAGCTCGACGACCGCATCAATATTTTCATCCGCGGCATGGGTGATTCCAACATCATCACCATGTGCGTCATATACCTGCTGGCCGGCGCCTTTGCCGCCACGGCAAAGGCCATCGGCGGCGTGGAATCCACAGTGGCCCTCGGTCTGTCTTTCGTTCCGGCGTCCATGGTGCTGCCGGGGCTGTTCGCGGTGGCCGCGTTCATCGCAACCGCCATGGGGACGTCCATGGGCACCATCGCCGCCATTGCACCCATCGCAGTGGGCGTGGCGGAAAATTCCGACCTCGGCCCGGCGCTGCTTGTGGGAACCGTGGTGGGCGGCGCCATGTTCGGTGACAACCTCTCCATGATCTCCGATACCACCATCGCCGCCACGCGTACGCAGGGATGCGCCATGGCGGACAAGTTCCGCATGAACTTCAAGCTGGCCCTGCCCGCCGCCGTTGGCACCATGCTCCTGCTGTATTTCCTCGGCTCCAGCGGAACCGTGGTTGCGCAGGAGTCCTACAGTCTGCTGAAAGTGCTGCCGTACATCGCTATTCTGGTCATGGCGGTTTCGGGCATCAACGTCTTCGTGGTGCTGGCCTCGGGCATCGCCCTGTGCGGCGTCGTGGGGCTCGCCACCATGCCGGAATTCTCCGTCCTGAGCTTTTCACAGGATATCTACAACGGCTTCAAGGGGATGCAGGAAATTCTGGTGCTGTCGCTGCTCATCGGCGGACTGGGCGAGTTGATACGTTTCCACGGCGGCATCGATTGGGTTATCCGGGCGATCCAGCGGATGGCTTCCAAGGAAGGGCGGTCCGCCAAGCGTTCCGGAGAAATCTCCATCGGTGCGCTCTCTGCCGTCGCCGACCTGTGCACGGCGAACAACACCGTTGCCATCATCCTGACCGGGAAGATGGCCAAGGGCATTGCCGAGCAGAACGGCGTGGATCCTCGCCGCAGCGCCTCGCTGCTGGATATTTTTTCCTGCGTGGTGCAGGGGCTGATCCCCTACGGCGCTCAGATCCTGCTGGCAGGCTCCATTGCCAAGCTCTCCCCCGTGGCCGTGGTGGGCAATATGTACTATTGTTTTGCGCTCGCAGGCATGGCGCTCATCGGCATCCTGACCGGATTCCCGGCGCCGCCGAAAACCCCGGTGAAGAGCGACTAGATCTTGAATTCGCCGTTTTCGTAGATGAGCACCGGTTCGCCGGTGCTCGTCGAGGCGATGACGCGCTTGGGTTCGGTGTTCACCAGATCCCAGTGGATGTTGGATGAATTGAACCCGAGCGCGGTCTCAAGTTCGGGCGTGAGCGCCTCGGGCGGGCCGTCGAAGCATTCGATGAGCGAGCCGCCCAGCGCGATGTGGCAATTGCCGTAGTCCCCCGCGAAATTCTCGTCCAGCAGGGTGTGGGCCATGAAGGTGTCAACCCTCGAAAGGCGTTTGTCGGTGAGCGAGAACTCGCCGACTTTTCTCGCGCCTGCGTCGGCGTACAACTCCCGTTGCAGGAACGTTTCGCCCATCAGCGCGGTGACGCGGGTGGTGATGCCGTCGTTGAATTCCAGCGTTGCGCCGTGCACCAGATGTCCGGAGCGGACGCTTGGCTGGTTGGCGAAGAACGTCCCCTCGACGCCCCGGCAGTCCGGGGCCACGTATATCTCGCTTCCGGGCACATTGTGTCCGGTGAATCCCACGAAACGCCTGTTGTCCCCGAGTTTCACCTTCAGGTCGATGTTGGCCGATTCCACGCGGAGGGAACGTATCTCCAGCGACTGGAGCCATTCGATGATCACCCGCTGCCGTTTGGCGATGCGTTTCCATTCCTTGAGCGGGGAGGGCATGTTCAGCCAGCAGGCCCGCTTGAGCTGCGTGGCGTACTCTTCCAGTTCGATCCCGGCGGCGTTGGCGAGTGCCTTGGTGGGATAGACGCAGGTGGTCCAGCCCAGTGTTCCCGCGTTCTTGCGCCGTTCCAGAATCGCCTTGAGCGGTGCTTCGGCCTTGCGGGCCTCGGCCATCACCAGCGGATCGGCGGCCTGAAGGTGATTGAGCGACTCCGGGGCCAGAATGTTGATCCCCGCGGCAGCCCGCGCGTACAGCTCATCGAATCCCGGTGGCTGGAATGTGAGTTGGGCGAAGCTTGAATTGAGGTACTTCTCCACCTCCATGATAGGCGTGGGCCTCATCAGCGGAACCGGGCGCAGGTGCTTGTCCGTCAGCAGGGAATACAGCGCCTCGCAGAGCGCGAGTCCGTCGTGGTCGAAACGGATCAGCACCATGTCGCCGTTTCTCAGCGGCTTGTGGCGGGACTCGTTGACAGCCCAGAGCAGGACCTCGGCGTAATCCTCGATCTCCTGCCGGGTGAAGAGGGTGGTTTTGTCGCTCATTGTCCGAGCATACGCCCTCGGCCCCGTGCGGGCAAGACGTCCGGGCGTATATGAAAAGAATAGATTCCCATCACCCCTGTTCCGGATTTGGACTGGAAATTCCGGAAAGTTCATGCTTTCATGCCGGTCGCGCCCATACCCCTTGCGGTCAATGAAAAATGGGCGTAATTCCCCTATGGATCAAAGGAGAATAGCCGTGGAAGAATGCTTTGCCGCACGGATGGACTCGGTTCACCGCTCGTTCATCCGGGAAATACTGAAAGTCACCGCAGATCCCTCCATCATTTCGTTTGCCGGGGGGCTTCCCAATCCCGAGATGTTCCCGGTGCAGGCCATGTCGGAAGCCGCTTCGCGGATTCTGGGCGGCAGCACGGGCGCGGCATCGCTACAGTATTCCACCACCGAAGGGGACCCGGTCCTGCGTCGGTTCATTGCGGACCGTTATGCAAAGCGCGGCGTGGAGGTTGACCCGGACGACATCGTCATCACCACAGGCTCCCAGCAGTGTCTCGACATGGCCGGCAAAGTCTTTCTGGACAAGGGCGATACCATGGTCATCGAACGACCGGGCTATCTTGGCGCGATCCAGTCCTTCTCCATCTATGAACCCAATTTTGTCACCGTGGCCCTTCAGGACGACGGGCCGGATCTGGAAGAGCTTGAGCGGGCTTTTGCGGCCGGGGCCAAGATGTTCTATGCGGTGCCCAACTTCCAGAACCCTTCCGGCGTGAGCTACAGCGCGGAGAAACGCGCTGCGGTGGCCGAACTGCTGGATCGGTACGGCGTGGTTTTCGTGGAGGACGACCCGTACGGCGAGCTGCGGTTCATGGGCGAGCACCTGCCGCCGGTATATTCCTTCAGGAAGAAGCCCGGGCTGCTCAACGGGTCCTTTTCCAAAATCGCCGCGCCCGGATTCCGTCTCGGCTGGGTGGTGGCGCCCGGGGTGGTGCGCGACAAGCTCGTTGTCGCCAAGCAGGCCACTGATCTGCACACCAGTACGCTTGCGCAGTCCATAATGCGTGCCTATCTGGAAGAGAACGACATCGACGACCACGTGGAGACCATCCGGGAGACCTACGGCAGGCATCGCGAGGTCATGGTCGAGAAAATTCGCGAATATTTCCCGGCCCAAGTGCGCTGCACCGAGCCGGAGGGAGGGATGTTCCTGTGGGCGACGCTGCCCGAGGGATGTTCTTCCATGGAGCTGTTCGACAGCGCCATCAGACGCAAAGTGGCCTTTGTCCCCGGTGCCCCGTTCTACGCGGACGGTGGCGGCGACAATACGCTGCGCCTGAATTTCTCCAACGCCGACCCCGAACGCATCGGAGAAGGCATCGCCCGACTGGGCGAAAGCATCCGGGAGTTCCTGGATTGATTACCAAACCGTTAAAACGGATGGAGCAGATATGTCCCAACATGTAGTTGTCATCGGTGCGGTGGCTCTCGGTCCCAAGGCCGCCTGCCGCTTCAAGAGGCTTGAACCCGGCTCCCGAGTGACCATGCTCGACGAGAGCGACGTCATTTCGTATGGCGGATGCGGCATTCCCTACTATGTCTCCGGCGAAGTGGCGGACGAGCAGGAGCTGCGCACCACCAGTTTTCATATGGTTCGCGACGTGCAATTCTTCAAGGATGTGAAAGGGGTGGACGTCATGCCCCGCACCCGCGCCGTGGAGATCGATCGCGATGCCAGGAAGGTCAAATACAAGAATCTGGCAACCGGGGAGTCCGGGGAACTGGAATACGACCAGCTCGTCATCGCCACCGGAGCCACCCCGCGCAAGCTGAACCTGCCGGGCGAGGACCTCAAGGGCGTACATTACGTTTCCAATCCGCACGACGCCGTGGCCATCAAGGAGGCCATCGCCAAAGGTGAGGTCAACAATGCGGTCGTGGTCGGCGCCGGATTCATCGGCCTCGAAATGGCAGAGGCGTTCACGGACCTCTGGGGCGTGGATACCACTGTCTTCGAAATCTTCGATCAGATCATGCCGCGTCTGGTGAGCCCCGAAATGGCTCGCATGACGCAGGAGCACATGGAAGAGCAGGGCGTGCAGTTTCACCTTGGCGAGACCGTCAAGGCCCTGGAGGGAGACGGTCGCGTGCAGCGCGTGGTGACCGACAAGCGCACCGTGGAGGCCGAATGCGTCATCATTTCCGTGGGCGTGGTCCCCAATGACGGCCTTGCGCGCGATGCCGGGCTGGAGTGCAACGAGCGCGGCGGCATCGTGGTGGACGAGACCATGCGCACCACCGATCCGGCCATTTTCTCCGGCGGCGACTGCGTGGTGGTGAAGAACCTCGTCACCGGGCAGCCCGCTTTTCTGCCGCTTGGCTCCATGGCCAACAGGCAGGGGCGCGTCGTGGGCGACAACCTCGCTGGCGGCTCCTCGAAATTCGACGGCGTGCTCGGCTCTTTCGTGGTCAAGACCTTCGAGACCTCGCTGGCCGGAACCGGCCTGAGCCTCGAAAGCGCCAAGGCTGCCGGACTCGACGCCGCCAGCGTGCTGCTGGTCTCTCTCGACCGGGCGCATTTCTACCCCAGCAAGGACCTCATGACCCTTGAACTGGTCTACGAGAAAGGCACCCGCAAGGTGCTAGGCATTCAGGGCTTCGGCAACGCCGGGGACGCCATGGTCGGTCGTATCAACGCCGTGGCCGCGGCCATGAAATTCGGCCTGACCATCGACGAACTCTCCACCATGGAGCTGGCCTACGCCCCGCCGTTCTCCTCGGCCATGGACGTGCTCAACTCCGTGGCGAACATGGCTGACAATGCCGAGCGCGGCCTGAACCGCGGCGTGGGACCGGAAGGGTTCGAAAAGCTCTGGGAACAGCGCGACTCCGGCGACTATTGCTTCCTTGATTGTCGCGAAGCCCCGGACGCGGAGCCGCTCATGGAAAAACACCCTGAACACTGGTGCAACATCCCGCAGGGCGAGATTTACAAGCGCTTCTCGGAAATCCCCGAGGACAAGACCGTCGTGCTCGTCTGCAACACCGGTGCCCGAGCCTACGAGGCGCAGGTCATGCTGGATCACAAGGGTGTCAAGGACGCGGTGACCATCAGAGGCGGCATGGCTGCCCTCAAAAAGTGGGGAATGGACGTTTAGTATCGCGAATAATAAACAGATTGACCGAATAATATTCAGCCCGGCGTTGTCACAGACGTCGGGCTGTGTTAGTTGATAGATATGTGAGTTTCTATTTTCGGTTAACTGTCGGGGAGGAAGTGAATGCGTTTTCTCATTGTGGACGATGACGAGTCGATTCACCTGTATCTCAAAAACATTCTCAAGCCTTACGCTTCCTGCGAGTCGGCCCTTTCCGGGGCTGAGGCTCTGTCCATGTTTCGCAAGGCTGTTGCGGAAGGCAGACCTTATGAGGCTGTTTTCATGGACATACTCATGCCGGGAATGGATGGGCATGAGGTGGCTGAGAGACTCAGGGAGGAAGATGCGAATGGCGGGGCGAACGGCTTCAATCTGGTGATGATCACCTCGCTTGCGGACAGCAGGAATGTCAGCAAGGCTTTCTTCGACACCTATGCAACCTGCTACATCGTCAAACCGTTCGATAAGGACGTGATTCTGGACGAACTTTACGCCAACATGGTCATTTAGAAAACACAGGCATCTACAGAAAAGAGCCGCCCCGTATGTGGGAGCGGCTCTTTATTTTTGCGTGAAGACTATTGCTTGTTCTGGGCCTTGTCGGCCATGGCGGCCATGCGGGAACGGATGTAATCGGCGGCGATGTCACCCATCTCGTCGGTACCGGACATTTCACGACCGTATTCGCGCAGGTCCTTGTCTGTCTGCTCTTCCATGCGTTCGGACTCAAGGAACATGATGTAGGCCAACAGCAGGGCCGCGTCGTTGTCCTGCGTGCCGTCGCAGAGCAGTTGCAGCGCGTCGCGCGGGGCCGTTTCCAGAAGCCGGTCGATGAACATGCCGATCCATTTGTCGTACAGGTTTTCCATGAGCGGCGGCACCATCTCGGCCACCTTCTCGGCGGTCACGTCGCCCGTTGCGGTGGCGGTGACAGTCATGAACTCCTGAAGCGCCTCCTTGCGGCGCGACTCATCCTGTTCCTGCACCTTGTTCATGACCACTGTATAAATATGTTTGCGAATCTGATCTTCCGTCATGCGTAACCCCCTGCGTAATGTGGTGTGGCAACGTAGCGAAATGTTGCGGCGCGGGCAAGAGCGGGTTGTTGCGTCCCGCGGAGGTATGTATATTAAAAGGTAAAAACCCCAACAGGGAGCATTTGCCATGAAAATTGGATTTCTCGGACTCGGCATCATGGGTAGCCGCATGGCGGCCAATCTTGTTGAACACGGACACACAGTAACCGTCTGGAATCGCTCGAAAGGTCCTGAGGCTGCCTTGGCGGGACGCGGTGCAGAAGCTGCCACGTCACCGGCCGAGGCCGTAAAGGATGCGGATTGCGCCGTTGCCATGCTGACCGGTCCCGAAGCGGTGGATGATGTCCTTTTGGGTCAGGACGGCGCCGCACAGGAGCTTGAAGGCAAGCTGTTCGTGAATATGAGCACTGTTTCTCCGGCGTATTCGCGCGGGCTGGCGAAGCGGCTGAAGGAACAGGGGGTGCGTTTCATGGATGCGCCGGTCTCCGGCTCCAAGAAGCCTGCCGAGGACGGCACGCTGGTCATTCTCGCCGGCGGCGATGCAGGGGATGTCTCGTTCATGCAGCCCGCCTTCGACGCCATGGGCAGCAAAACCGTTCACTGTGGCGAAGCAGGGGCCGGCTCCATGATGAAGATGAGCGTGAACCTGCTGCTCGGAGTCATGATGCATGGTCTTTCCGAGATGCTGCACTTCGGCGAAAAGGGCGGACTCAGCCGCCAGCAGCTGCTCGACGTGGTGCTCGGCGGACCGCTGTCGAACATGCTCTATCAGCTCAAGCGCGACATGTATCTTTCAGACACCTATCCAGCGCAGTTCCCGCTCATGCATATGGACAAGGATCTGGGATTCGTGCTCGAAACCGCGTTCGACACGGGCGCGGACATCCCGGCCTCGACCACGGTGCGCTTCCAATATGAGCGCGCCCTCAAGGAAGGCTTCGGAGAAGAGGACTTCGCCGCCGTGATCAAGGCGCTCGGCAAATAGGTGTTCGGTGCGTCAGTCTATGACGCCGCCGAGAAACTGTAGGCTGAAGCAGCGGATGCCCTTGAAGAAGACGCTTTCCTCTCCCTGAAAGGCGTTCAGATCGCCTTCGGTGTCCTGCTCGTAGGACCAGTTGCCGTCTGCGATGTAGTCCGGACCGCGAAGAGGTTGCGAATCGGTAAAAGCGGCCAGCGCTTTTTGCAAAAAGGCATGGATTTCATCCGGCTCCGGAATGCTGGTCAGCACCCGGCCGTGGTAGGACATGGCCCACACCGGGATGTCGTCGCGGTAAATGATCATGCGTCCATCAAGCGAGCGGTGTCCGAAGCGGTGCTCCACGAGCGTCATTTCGCCGTCTTCGAAACGGAATTCGTTCCCACCCGAGGGTATTTCCGTTCGCTCGGAGAGCGTCGCTTCGCCTGCGGCCTTGCGGGCTTTCACGAGAAATTCGTTCAGTTGCATTCGGCTTCCTCCCGGAGTTTGTCGATGCGAAGCGGCGTGCCTTTTTCGGGCGCCTCGCGCAGAGTGAGTGCGGTTTTGGAGCATTTGTTGGTGCACACGCCGCAGCCAAGGCAACGGTCCTCGCGGATAAACGCCTTGCGTTCGCGAAAGCCTATGGCCTTGAACTGGCAGTATCGTGCGCATTCGCCGCATCCGACACATTTGTCGGGATCCACTTCGGCCAGATAGCCCGACGAACAGAGCATCTCCACGCCGTTGCGCTGGGCCTTCATGGCTCCGCAGCAGCAGGAGCAGCAGTTGCAGATGGCATAGAAGCGTCCGAGCATCACGTCCTTGAAAAAAGCGTGGGAGACGTTGCCACGTGCATTGCACTGTCTCAGGATGCGCACGGCCTCGTCCGCGTCTATCCTTCTGGCGTGTTCCGGATGGTGCTCCAGAATGAAGTCCGCCATGGGCGAGCCGATGATCAGACACACGTCCAGCGGCTGGCATGGATCAGGCGCGGTAGCGCGGCACGGACAATCCAATACCGTGATTTTGTCACCCGCTTCAAGTATGATATCGCGGGCCCGGGTGTAGGGGATGACCTGCTCGGGCATGGTGGTATCCACCGCAACGTCGAGCCTGACCAGCTTTTCGGCCTCTTCAAGGGGCAGCGGCTTGCCGTGATAGGTGTCCGCAAAGCTTGGGCGTTTCTGCTTTGGATCGCCGGGCTGGCTGTCGCTGCCGGGTCTGAACGGGCTGTGACGGTCGATGAGAAAAACGAACGGCGCGGCCACGTATTTCCAGACAGGATACTTGTTGTGAACAAGACCGATGTAACGGTAGGGCCAGCGACCGTAGATGTAGCCGTGGATGAATCCAAACAGCCCAAGCCCGGTTTTGCGCGCTTCATGCCAGTAGTCGATGGTGGATTGTTTTATAAACGGAATTTTCATAGCGTATTCAAATAATTGTTTGAGTGTATTTGAANGGGACCGGCGGCGTATGTCAACAACCGATTGAACATCCTGCGCGGGGCGCAGGTTTCGGGGGAGGGGTG
The DNA here is from genome assembly GCF_000375485.1 of Desulfovibrio oxyclinae DSM 11498. Lineage (NCBI taxonomy): Bacteria > Pseudomonadati > Thermodesulfobacteriota > Desulfovibrionia > Desulfovibrionales > Desulfovibrionaceae > Desulfovibrio > Desulfovibrio oxyclinae. Next base: position 111,089 of record NZ_AQXE01000007.1, read on the forward strand.
ATGGAACGAGCACAGGAGCAACTGGAGCTGGCAAGGGAACGCAATGAATTTGCCCGTATCCGCACTGACCTTGCCAACAAGCGGACCTTTCTGGCCTGGTGCCGCACCGGGCTTGCGGTCATGGGCGTCGGGGTGTTGCTGGAAAAACTCCGGCTCGGATTCGGTGTGGCGGGCGAGGCTGCGGCGGGGCTCGGTGTCATGGGGGTCGTATCCCTGCTGGCAGGGCCGGCGTGCATCGGTTTTGCCGCGTGGCGTTACCGTGTTTTGAACAGGCGTGTGGGCGGCTCAGAAGACGGCCTGTTCTTCGTGCCCGAGATGGTGGTCCTCGCCTCGGTTCTCGCCTTCGTTTTTCTTGGCCTATCCTAGGAGATTATAATGAGTTCCCCTTTACCTGAATGGGGAGGACCTGTATCGAATCATGGTATGAGTGCGAAAGTTGTTTTTCTCATGCAGGAGAAGTGGCACCGGGCCTATGACTCCATCTACGATCACCTTGAAAAGGATTTCGATCTGCGTTGCGTGCCGGGCACCGACATGGACGCGGTGGTAGGCGCGCTTGAATGGGCCGACGTCGCTTTTCTCGATTGCGTGCAGGACGTGGCCGCTGCCGTCTCCTGCCTGCCCCGGCGGGGAAAGCTCGTGGCGCTGCTGCGCGGATTCGAGGTCCACACCACGCTGGCCACGGTGGTCAACTGGGATAACGTGGACGCACTGTGCGTGACTTCTTCCTATCTGGTGGATCTGCTGCGCTTCACCGTGTCCGACATCGCCTCGCGTGTGGACATACACATACTGCCCACCGGCATCGACATGGACCATGTGCCGCCGCGCGAACGGTTCGACCCCACGGGAAAGATGGGGTTCGTCAATGACCTCTGCTATTTCGCCAATTACCCGTTGGCTCTTCAATGCTTTGCCGCGGCATCGTTCGATCCGGGCCTGAGCCTGCACGTTGCGGGTGAGTATGCAGGCAATGAGCGGGAGCGAATGGAGTTGGCCCTTTATTCCGACAATCTCATCGCGTCCATGGGGCTTTCCAACAGAATTCACGTGGAGGGCAAGGTCCGCAGCCTCTTCCACTGGCTGGAAGACAAGGAATTCTTCCTGCACACCGCATGCGGCGCCACCTCGGACGATCTTTTGTATCTGGCCATGGCCCGCGGCGTCAGGCCGATCGTCCATCATTTCCCCGGTGCAACGGACCTTTTGCCGCAGGAGCTCGTCTTCGACACGGTTGATCAGTTCCGGAACGTGCTGGACGCTGTGCGGCCTTTCCCTTCCGAACTTCGCGACTACGTGGCCGAATCCCGACCGCTTTCCGTTCGTCTGGCCGCCGTGGACAGGCTGATGGAGGGACTTCTTGCCCCGTCCCCCTAATCTTCGCTTGCCCATCGTCCGATGAGTCCTGTACGGTGCGCCGCTGGAGCGCGACTGCAATGAAATTTGTCGAATACATCAAAAAGGAAGGCTACCGCCGTTACCGCGGAGCCGTGGCCGACTCGGTCTACGAGTATTTCAACTGTGAGTGCTCGGATCGGGCGGTCTGGTACATCAAGGACGGCAGCTACCAGTGTGTGGGCTGCCGGGAGCAGTGCGAGACCGACAGTTCCGACGGTTTCCAGCTCTTTCTTACCGATATGGACGACTCATGATCAGAACTGCCGCGTTGACCTTCATTTTCTGCCTGCTGTTCGCCGTTCCGGCCCGCGCCGGGGGCGTGGACGAGATGGATTTCTGCATCTGCCGCAACGTTCTTTCCCGGATGCTTTGCAAGGATCCCAACGAGTTCAATCTCGTCGGCAAGATCAAGGACGGGCTCTACATCTACAGCGTCTTCTACGCCAACAAGGAGACCAAGTTCTATTGCGGAGTGGGCAGCAAGTTCGTGAAGGTGCAGGGCGTCAGCAAACGCCGCATCACGCGTTCCATTCCGTATTCGTTTGACCCGGAAGAGAACTGCGGTCTGGTGGAATTCAGTTCGCCGGAATGTCCCGTATACGCTCCCGTCACCTGCTGCGCGGAAAAGGAAGCCGATCAGCGCAAGGCCGACGAGTTCTGGGACAAGCCCATACCGCAGCTTCTGGACGAGGATCTTCGCGAGGCACTGGAACAGGACAACGCCACGCGGCAGGGGCAGTGATCAGCGAAGCCTGACGAGGGCGGCAAGCCCAACCACGGCAAGCACGACCCACATGGGCCACCACTGACCTTTCAGCTGGCAGGCAACCGCGGAAAACAGCAGGATGAGCGCGTAGACCCAAGCCTCCACCATCCGGGCAAACTCCCGGCGTTGAGCGCCGGAAAGCCTGGACGGACGAAAGGAGTCCAGAGGCCTGAAGGCTGCGGTCTCCGGGGGCGGAGACCATGAAGACTGGATTTTCTTGCGGCACTTCGCACAGAATCTGGCGGAGTCTTCGTTGGGTGAGCCGCATTTGTTGCAGATGATCACGCTTCTTGTTTGCCTCGACGCGCAACATTGGTCAAGCAGGGCTTTGCATTGGCGGAAAATATGACGTATTGGTAGCCATATACCACCCTACGACCGGACACTGCAGCGCATGACACAAGACAACGCCAAAGACTCGGGACAGAGCCTGAACAAAACGCAGCGACTTGCCGCTTACAGAAAGAAGCTTCGCAATCTCAAGGAGCGGTCTTCTCTCCGTGAGGTCACCGAACGCGAATTCCTTATGGAATTCATTCGCGTCAACCACGGCAACATCAACGAATTTCCTCTTCTTGCGGCGCAGCAGAACAGTGTCATCGCCCTGATGTGCAATCGGGGCCGCCATCCCGGATACGACTACATCCAGAAAGTGAGCAACGCCTTCATGGTCGCCGTCTCCCGTCATGAAAAGGCGGAACTCAGCGGTGATACGGACTCCCTTCCCAAACTGGCGGCAGAGCTTCAGCGCACCGAAGGGCTGCTGGTCAAGACGGTGCAGGGCATCGTCTACGCCATGGCGCTCATCACCGACAACTTCGAGGAAATGGTCCTTCGGTATTTCGGGCAAGGCTCGCTCCGGGAATACAGCTCGCTCATTGAGGAATACGAGCTGGATCACCGCTTCTGGAACGCGTTCATGGAGCAGTTCGTCTCCAGCCGCGTGCATGAGGCCTTCAAGGAGATGGTCGACAACAAACGTTACGACCTTTCCAAGGAGAGTAAGTTTCTCGTGCTGCGGTTCATGCTCGACGAAGTGCTCGCCAAGCTGAATCCCACTACCAAGAAGATCGAGAAAACGCGCATCCAGAAGATGTACGAGCTGACCGACGCCGGGTTCAAGGAGCGTCGCAAGGCCAAGCTGGTGCAGAACTCGCTCACCAAGGGGCTTCAGGATTACATGCCCGAGAGCGAGACGCGCGAGAAGGATTACGTCAATACCGCCCGGATCGTCTGCATGGATCCGGTGGCGCAGGAGTTTGCCGACGCCTACGTCAAGCGAGTGATGGAGTCCAAGTCCGGTAATGAGAAAGGGACGCGGGAAGAGCGGAAACAGCGCGATGAGGACTTCCGGTTCCTTTATGATCAGATCATGTCCGTCGGCGTAGGGGCGGCGCTGGCCATCGGCATCACGGCGCAGAACCTCTTTCAGGCTTTGGAGAAGTTCATTCCGGGCGAAACCAAGCGCATCGAGCCGCTTGCCAGAAATTTCAACTCGTCCGCTCTGGAGCACGTGCTGTTCTTCGTGCTTGAACACCACTTCATGTACATCCTGCGCGACAGGGCCTCGGGCGAAGGCGGCAAGGTCACGGTCCGCAGCGCGCGGGCAAAGCGCGTCGCCCAGAAAGACGTGGACGCGCTCGCGGAGCTGGGGCTGGGCAAGTTGCGTCGTTCCAAACTTTTCGGGCGCGACACCACCCGTGAGGGGATGCTGCTGTTCAAGCCACGCACGGCCTCACAGCTGATGGAGATAGTGAAACAGTTGCAGATTTCCGGCGAATTGCTGGAGAAAATCCGTGAGCTCTGGACCGGCGGCGGCCTGCGTATCGACATCATGGTGCTGGTCAACCTGCCGCAGGTTGCACGTACCACCACCAATCTCAAGAACCGCCTCGGCGAGATTCTCGCGCTCTACGGCGTGGGCGGCAGCGAAGAAAACGGCGCCGAGGCTGCCCCGGCGCCGTCCGAATAGTCGTTCGACTCTTTTCCGTTACCGTTTGAAGACGATTGTTTTGTTGCCGTGCACGATGACGCGGTCTTCAAGGTGCCAGCGCACGGCCCTTGCGAGGACGTGGCGTTCGATGTCCGCGCCGTGCCGCTTGAGGTCTTCCACGGTGTGGTTGTGGTTCACGCGGATTACGTCCTGTTCGATGATCGGGCCCTGATCCAGTTCTTCCGTAACATAGTGCGCGGTTGCGCCCACGAGCTTCACGCCGCGCTCAAAGGCCCTGCGGTAAGGGTCGGCCCCCACGAACGCGGGCAGGAACGAGTGATGGATGTTGATGATCCGGCCCGGATAGTGGCTGACGAATTCTGGCGTGAGAATCTGCATATAGCGCGCAAGCACCACCAGGTCGGCCTGTCCCTTCATGTGGTCGAGAATGATGTCCTCGGCCGCCACCTTGGCGCGCAGGCGCTTGCCCACCGGCACGTGGTGGAAGGGCACCCCGAAGCTCTCCACCGACTGGCGCAGGTCTTCGTGGTTGCTCACCACCATGGTTATGTCGGTCTCCAGTTCCCCGCGGCGGAAGCGCCAGAGCAGTTCCATGAGGGCATGGTCCAGCTTGGAAACAAGAATCGCCGTCTTGCGGCGCTTCCATGCCGGATGCATGTTCCAGGACATGCCGAACGGGTCCGCAACTTCGGCCTGAAACTCTTCCTTGACCCTTTCGAAAAGGCTTTCGTCCCGCGACGGGAGCAGGAATTCGTTGCGCATGAAAAATGCGCCGCCTTCGGGGTCGGTGGAGTGCTGGTCCGAATGGACGATGTTGAAGCCGCGCTGCTGGAGGAAGCCGCTCACGGCGGCCACGATGCCCGGGCGGTCGGCGCAGGATATGGTCAGTCTTACGGTTGCCGTACTGTTTTCGCTCATGATTGACTCCTGAAAATTTGCGTCCGGGTCACATACCGGAAATCCTTGCGCTTCGGAAGTCCTTTTCAGGAAGGTTGCCCGACCGGTATTGCGTGGCAGTGTTTTTTGCATTATCTCTTGGAACTCTTGAAAACCGAAGCCGACCCTTACGAGGTATAGATATGTCCGAATCCGCGCTAAAAAAGGTCATGGATCACGCCAAGTTGGGCCTTGAGGTCCGGGAGCAGTTCTTCCAGACCAAGGCCGAGCAGATGGTGGACGTGGCCCGCGCAATCGCAGTGAGCCTTGCCCGCGGGGGCAAGGTCATGTTCTGCGGTAATGGCGGCAGCGCCGCAGACAGCCAGCATCTGGCCGCAGAGTTCGTCAACCGTTTCAAGATGGAGCGGCCACCGCTTCCCGGATTGGCCCTGACTACCGACACATCCATCCTCACTGCCGTGGGGAACGATTATTCCTTTGACCTGGTCTTTGAAAAGCAGGTGCAGGCTCTTGCCCGTCCGGGCGACGTGCTGGTGGGGATGTCCACCTCCGGCACCAGCGCCAATGTTCTGCGCGCGCTGAGGGAAGCCAGAAACCGCGATGTCACCACCATCGGCATGACCGGCCAGAACGGGGGCGACATGATGGCGGCGAGCGACTATCTCATTCAGGTCCCCTGCGGAGATACCCCCGTCATTCAGGAAATCCACATTGCCGCGGGGCATGTGATCTGTCACCTGGTGGATCATTTCCTTTTCGAATCCGTGGCCGAACTGCAACCGTTTCTGCAAGGAGGCTGATCTCGACATGAGCAATACACTTCGAACACTGGTGGTGGAAGACACCATGGTCACACGTGAATTCCTGCGTATGGTCATGCAGCAGTGGGGCGAATGCGCCTGCGTGGAAACCGGAGAGGAAGCGGTTACCCTTTTCGAGCAGGCCCATAATGACGGAAAGCCGTTCGATCTGGTGGTGCTGGACATCATGCTCCCGGGCATGAACGGTCAGCAGACGCTGGAAACGCTGCGAGAAGTTGAGCGCAAGGCCGAGATTTCCGAAGAGGATCAGGTGCATGTCATCATTACCACCGCACTGGATGACGACGAGACGGCATCGCGGGCCTTCATTCACGGAAAGGCCGTTTCCTTCATCACCAAGCCGGTGCGTATGGAACGTCTGGAAGAAGAGGTTCAGTCGCTGGGACTGACCGGTTAGGAAAGGATCAGAAGTCCTCGCGGCGCACCCGGATTTCGAGCCCTTTTTTGCGAAGGTGTTCGGCAACCCGCTGTGCGCGCTCCTCGCTGGGCAGCGAGGTGATGACCAGTTGAGCCCTGGGCTGTTCGTCCCAGACCCAGATATATTCGGGCAGAACCACGCCCTTGGCCTGCAGCTCGTCGAGCAGACGCTCCCGAGCGGCTTCACGCTGTTCGAAGTCGTCGGGATCGAACGCTTCGCCGCAGGCCAGCACCCACCAGCCTAGTCTGTCGGCCTTGGGATCCTCTCCGAGGCTGCGCAGGGCTTCATGAGCTTCGTCGCGCCGGACAATGGCGGACATGCGGCCGATGGTTCGTTCTATGAGATGTATGGTATTGGGCATTGGCTTCTCCGGGGCGCCAATCTTACGCACAAGCAGTCGGAAGGCAAGCCGTTTGATGCATATCCTGCTTGCAAGTCCGCCACGACCTCGGGTAGATAACATCCATGTTCAAGCAAATGCTCGACCCTTCGCTTTCGTTCAGTATCCGGCTCAAGAAAGGCATCCAGCTTTTTCTGGCAGTGGGGCTGACGCTTTTGTTCCTGTGGCTGCTTTACAAGGTCCCGTACCAGATGATCCGCGAAGAGCGGGTCAGGCTGCTTGGCGAGACCAAGACCACAGGCGAGGTGCTGCTCAAGGAAAAAAGCAGCACCAGCACCTCCTTCGAAACGCCGTGGCACACGATTACCTTCAAGTACGTGGATAACGACGGCTACACCCGCACCGAAAAGGTGATCATGAAAGAGGCCTACTGGCAGCAGCTCAGGCCCGGCAGCGTGGTCACCGTCTGGTTCGCGCGGGCCAAGCCCGACCTTGTCCGCGTGGAGGGAATGGTCGAATCCGAAATGCAGACCAGGCTCAGGAACTGGCTGGAGGAGTGACACTCCTCTTTTCGGGCAGTGCCAGCGACAGGAAAAACGCGGTGGCCGCAACGGCAATGATCGCCGCGCCCGAGGTCAGGTCGAACCAGTAGGCGAGCGCCAGACCCGTCAGACAGAATACGGCCCCCAGCAGGGTGGCCGTGATCATCATGCTGCCAAGCGAGCGCGCCCGCCGTTCCGCGATGAAGGGCGGGATGGTCAGCATGGCGATGACCAGAATAAGCCCCACCACGCGAATCAGCGTCACCACGCACAGCGCCACCATGCCGATGAGCAGGTAGTACAGGAAGTCCACGGGCAGCCCTCTGGCCCGGGCGAAATCCTCGTCGAAGCTCATGGTGGCGAAGCCCCGGAACCACGTGAAGACCACCACCGGAACCAAGGCGGCCAGCAGGCCCATGAGCCAGATATCCGCGTGTGCCACGGCCATGATGCTGCCGAAAAGGTAGCTCATCAGATCCACGTTGTAGCCCGGCGCCACATCCAGAAGGATTACCCCAAAGGCCATTCCGGCCGCCCAGATGACGCCGATGACCGTGTCCGAGCGTTCCTTCACCTTGAGTGTGACCATGGCCATGATCATGGCCGCCAGCACCGCGAAGCAGGATGTGACAGGCAGTACGGGCAGCCCCAGCAGCACCGCGAGTCCCACGCCGCCGTATGCGGCATGGGCTACGCCTCCCGCCAGAAATACCAGTCTGTTCACCACCACCAGTGAGCCGATCACGCCGCACAGGACGCTTGCGAGCAAGCCCGCCGTCAGGGCGTTGCGGAAAAATTCGAATTGCAGGGCGTCGAGGAGTTCCATGTTCAATCCTGATCGTGCTTGAGAAGGACGCGGTGGGGGATGTCGCCGTGCGTCACCAGTTCCACGGGGCAACAGCTGTCTTCGCCGCCGTAGGACAGGTTCACCATGTCGCTGGTGATGGCCGGGGCGGGGTGGAAGTGCAGGGTCCGGTTGACGCAGGCGATGGATTTGACGCTGGTAGCCACGGCCGAGATGTCATGGCTGACCATCACCACGGTCATCTCTTTGTTCAGTTCGGCCAGCAGGTCGAAAAGATGCACGCGGTTTCGGGAATCCACGCTGGAGGTGGGTTCGTCCAGCAGCAGTATCTCGGGATCGGAGACGAGAGCCCGCGCAATGAACGTGCGTTGCTTCTGTCCACCGGAAAGATCGCTGACCCGTTTGCCCGCGTGCTGCTCCATGCCCACGCGCTCAAGGGCCTGCATGGCGCGCTTGGCCTCGTCGCCGTTTCTGTTCAGGCCGAACATGCCGCGTCCGGGGGAGACCAGTCCCATGCGGACGGCTTCAAGCACCGTGATGGGAAATGACGGGGAAACGTGTGTGTATTGCGGCAGATAGCCGATGCGCCCGCCAGCTTCGCCGGGGGGCAGATCCAGAATGCGCACCGTGCCGGAATCCGGCTCGATGAGTCCGAGCATGACCTTGAGCAGAGTGGATTTACCGCCTCCGTTGGGGCCGAGGACCGCAATATAGTCCCCGTGCTCCACTTCGAGACTCACGTTCTCCAGAATGGTAGAGCCGCCGAGGACCACGTTTACGTTTTTCAGTTCTATGTCGGACATGGCTGCTTCCCGAGTTGCGGTAATATATGGTTCGGGAAAGATAGCATTATTTTGGGATTATGCAACGCCGCGCTTTCTCAGCCTGCGGTGAAGGCCAGATACCAACAGAGCGCCGGAAGCGCGAAGGCCACCGTGCCGGGCAGCAGGTCATGCCCTTCGAAGCGTATGCCGCGCCTTCTGAGCCATCCGGCCAGAATGCCAAGAGGCAGCCCGCAGGCGAAGCCGAACAGGTGCGCGCCCAGATCGGTGCGCCCGTCAGCATTGCCCGAGCCGAGCATGGCCAGCAGTCCCAGTCCGGCCGCGAGGGGAACGAAGGCTTCGCGCAGTAGCCTACCGAAGCGCTCGGGAAACGGACTGTCCGGGTCGGCGCGTTCCGCGAAGGGGCGCGCGCCGGAGAGCATCCCGGCGGCGGCGAATACCGCGGTGGAGAACCCCACCGCGTCGTGCGGCGCGCCGAGCACATAAGCGTTGACGAAGTTGCCCGCCGTGCCGCCTAGCACCACGCCCAGCCACGCCGCGCCGGTGCCGATGCGGCGGCAGCAGAGCCAGCACAGGGTGCCGCCGATGAGCGCATTGGCAGTGACGTGCGCCCAGTCACCGTGCAGGGTCAGCGCGGTGACAGCCCGCCACCACTGGCCGCCCAGAATCCGGGCCGCGTCGGCGCTGCCCAGTCGCGTCCAGTCGCCCGCGTAGAGGTCGAAATCCGGAAACGCGCGCAGGGTGAGCGCATGGAACATCAGCAGGCAGAACATGACCGCCACTGTGGCCTGTGCGCCGGTCTTCGGCGGCAGGTCCGGGTCCACCAGCGAGCGGAACAGTCTCGGGCGATTCTCTTCGATGTAGCTTTCGATTTCGTCCACCGCCGTCTCCAGCAGGCCGGGACGGACCATGATGGTCCAGCCGCCGCCTTCATCAGGACGGAGTCGCTTGATGCGATGCGGCACCTCCCGTGAAAGCAGGACCAGTTCGAACCGGCGCGCCTCGGCTCGTGACAGGCTTCGGCGGCCCTGCGGCAGATGTGGCGGGACCTCCAGCCACTCGCCGTGCGGACCGGGCTTGAGGGGTTTGGAGTGGGATTCTTCTTCCATGCGCCCGACACTACGCGCAAAATACCGGCAAGAAAAGACCGTGAGCCTTGCGCTGGATGCGGTTTAATCCTATCACCTGATCATGCGATCACTTATTCTCATTCTTCTTATGCTTGTCCCTGTCCCGGCCTTTGGCGCATCTCTGGAAGTGATGGTCGGGCAGATGCTCATGACCGGATTCCGGGGCACGTCCGTTGACGCCGAAAGTCCGATCGTTCGCGACATCGAGAATCGGCACCTCGGTGGCGTGGTGCTGTTCGACTACGATGTCGAGCGAAAGGTCTTTGACCGCAACATCGAAAGTCCGGAACAGGTCAAGCGGCTCACGCATTCACTACAGTCCCGGGCCGATATTCCGCTCTTCATCGCGGTGGATCAGGAGGGCGGCAAGGTACAGCGTCTCAAGGAACGCTGGGGATTTCCGGAGACTCCCTCGGCGCAGAAGCTCGGCCTGAAGGGGCCCGCTGCCAGCGACACGGCCGGTCGCATCGTGGGACGGATGCTCTCGCAAAACGGCATCAACATGGATTTCGCTCCAGTGGTCGATGTGAACGTGAACCCGAAAAGCCCCGCCATCGGCGCGCTGGGACGCAGCTTTTCGGCCGATCCGCAGGCCGTCGCCGACAACGCCGCGGCCTTTGCCAAAGGCTTGCGCGGGCACGGCGTCATCCCTTGCCTCAAGCATTTTCCCGGTCACGGCAGCGCCATGGCCGACAGCCACAAGGGCCTGACGGACGTAACCGATACATGGTCCAGGCAGGAACTGGTTCCCTATCAAACCCTGATTGATGAAGGATACGTCGGCATGATCATGACCGCCCATGTCTTCAATGCCACGCTTGATCCGAAGTATCCGGCCACCCTGTCCGACAAGGTCATCGGCTCCATCCTGCGCCAGCGGCTTAGCTGGGACGGGGTGGTGATAACGGATGACATGGACATGCGCGCCATTCGCGACAGCTACGGTATGCGCACCGCGCTCAAGCTCGCCATCCGCGCCGGTGCGGATATCATGCTCTACGGCAACAACCTGCGGCACGATCCGCAGATCATGAAAAAAGCTTATGACACGATTCTGGATCTGGTACGCTCCGGAGAGATTCCGGAAGCACGCATCAGACAATCCTTTGAGCGTATAATGAAACTGAAAGAACGCATGAAGGAGGCATTATGACCATCCCGTGGCAGGAACTGGAGCAGGCGGCGCAACAGGTCGTGCTCAACGCCTATGTCCCGGCAAGCGGATTTTCCGTGGGGGCCGCGCTGCTTGACGAGAGCGGAACCGTTCACCGGGGCTGCAATGTGGAGAATGCTTCCTTCAGTTTGACTAGCTGTGCCGAGCGCAACGCGGTCTTTGCAGCGGTGGCTTCGGGGGTGCGGCCGGGGGGCGTTCGGGCGCTGGTGCTGTACACCCCGACTGAGAAAGCCGTCAGCCCTTGTGGTGCGTGCCGTCAGGTGCTTGCGGAGTTCATGCCCGCACAGGCTCCGGTCAGGGCACTTTGCAAGGGACCGGATCAGAAGGAGTGGACCGTGGAGCAGCTGCTGCCGGATGCGTTTGCAATGAAGGAAGGCGGCTGATGCTGCCGCAGGAGATCATCCGCAGAAAACGCGACGGGCTGCTCGTGGCCGAGAGCGACATCAGGGACTTCGTTCGCGGCATGGTGGATGGCGTGGTCAGCGAAGGGCAGGTGGCCGCGTTCGGCATGGCGGTTTTCTTCAGGGGGATGACCATGGACGAGTCCGTGGCCCTCACACGGGCCATGACGGAATCCGGCACGACGCTCGCGTGGGATGTGGACGGCCCCGTGCTGGACAAGCATTCCACGGGTGGCGTGGGTGATCTCGTGAGTCTCGCACTCGGCCCGCTGGTTGCGGCCTGCGGCGGGTATGTTCCCATGATATCGGGACGCGGCCTCGGGCATACGGGAGGCACGCTGGACAAGCTCGAATCCATCCCCGGCTACGTCGCGACCCCGGACGAAGCTCTGTTCCGCAAAGCCGTGGCCGAGGCGGGGTGCGCCATCATCGGTCAGACCAGTGATCTTGCCCCGGCGGACCGTATGTTCTACGCCGTGCGCGACGTGACGGCCACGGTGGAGTCCGTTCCTCTCATAACTGCTTCCATTCTTTCCAAAAAACTCGCGACCGGACTTGGCGGCCTGGTGATGGACGTCAAGACCGGATCGGGCGCCTTCATGCCGACGCGTGAGAAGTCGCGGGAGCTTGCGAAAAGCATTCGCGCGGTCGCTCATGGCGCGGGCTTGCCGTGCGAGGCGCTGATCACGGACATGAACCAGCCGCTCGCTCCGTGCGCAGGCAATGGTGTGGAGGTGACCGAGACGGTCCGCTTCCTGACCGGAAACCGTGACCCGAGGCTGGAAGCGGTGGTACTTGCGCTTGGGGTGCGGATGCTTCGGCTAGGCGGGTTGGCCGATTCGGATGACGGCGCTGAGGTCATGCTTGGGCAGGCACTGGACACCGGGCGCGCAGCGGAACGCTTCGGGCGTATGGTGGCTCTGCTGGGCGGACCGACCGATTTGATGGAAAACCCCGAAAGGTATTTGCCGCAGGCTCCTGTTCGGATGCCTGTTACCGCTGAACGTGCCGGAGTGGTGACCGAGATGGATGCACGGGCGCTCGGGCTGGCGGTCGTGGAGCTTGGCGGCGGGCGCACGCGTCCCAGCGACAAGGTGGACCATGCCGTGGGGCTGTCTGCCGTGGTTCGTATCGGGGACAGGGTTGAGGCGGGAGAACCGCTGTGCCTGATTCATGCGGCGGACAAAGCGCAGGCAGAATCAGCGAAAGCGGCGGTGCAGGGTGCGGTTCGGGTTGCCGAGGAGTGTGATGTTCCGCAGAGCGGTCCGGTCTTGGAACGGGTCTGAGTAATGATTGCGGGAAGGGATCACACCTTGCTGTTCAGCGTCCCGCCGCTGCCGAGGACCGCGTAGGCACCGAGTGCTTCCCCGTCGCCCATGGCTGCGGCCTGCCGGTTGTAAGCGGTGGAGGCCATCTCCTGCATGAAGTTCATGATGCCTTTGCCGGACGAGGTGTTCCCGGCATCCGGACGGCTTTTGCGTGCAAGGGATTGGTCCAGCATGAAGCCGGTACGGTCCGGCAGTCCGGCGGCCTGATCGCCTAATTCTTCATCCTCGTCGCTGGTGTCGCGGTCGAGGGCGTTCAGTCCCGAAGAAAGTTTGGTGTGAATCTCGACGCCGGTTATCTCCGACATCTCCTTTTCGATCTCGCGGATCCGCCGCTTCTGCGCTCCGGTTGGTTCGTCACCCATCTCCAGCAGGATGCCGTCAAGCATGTCCCGCAGCTGCTCAAGCCTGCGCTCTTCCTCGGGCGTGAGCGAGCGGACGTTGAACCCTGAAGAGCTTTTTTTCGCGTCGGCGGATTTGTCCTCCACCTCCACGCCTTCGGTGGAGAGAAAGGTTTTGGTCAGCGAAAACTCTTCCCGCTCCTTGCGCTTGTTGCGAAGGAGGTCCAAGGCATCCGCGGATCCCGCGCCGTATGAACTGCTGATCGTGCTCATTGCTTTCTCCCGGCAAGGTTTGCCTGCCGGTATGAAAAGCAAAAGTCATGCCCACGGAAAAAGCGTCCCTCGGGTCAGGAAATATAGCCTTTTTCTCGCTGCGAGTCGGGATCGGCAAAGTTCGCCATGGCGGTTTTCATGGGGCGGAATCCGTAGCGGAGGTAGAAAGGTTCCTTGCCCGGCACCGCCCACAGCACCACGTTGGGCGCGTCGCACCGCGAGAGCATCCGTTTGAGGATGCTTCCGCCGATGCCGCTGCCCTGAAGGTCTGGGTGCACGCACAGGTCGTACAGTACGGCCTGACAGGTGTGGTCCGAAAGCATCCGGGCCATGCCGACGAGCTTTCCATCCTGCATGGCGAAGCAGACGAGGTCGCTGTTTTCGAAGCAGCGGCGGATCATGTCCGGTTCGCGGTCTGCAAGGGGAGCCCGGCGCATGAGCTCTGCCGCGTCATGCCAGTCCACTCCGTGGCAGGAGTCGAGCAGCAGCAGGCTCATCGCGGTTCCCACCATGTCTTCATGCGGGCCGTTTCGCGCTGGTCCGATTGCCTGATGAGGGTGTGCAGCATGGTGCCATCCTCCTGCGGGGAGGCGAGGGAGCGCAACTCGTCCCCGGCAAAGCATTCCGCGCGGAACTGCACGTCGCCGCCCACGCAGATCCGCTCGCGCCGCCACGATTCCGGAACCGCCTCAAGGCAGTATTCCACGGAGCGCATACTGTTGACGTGGCCGTTGATGTCATGGTCGCCGTATCGGGCGCGCACCGTGGTGGCGTGCTCCCCGTCGCGAATCCGTTTGACCGCCCTTGATTCGAATTCTAGGGCGCGCGGTACCTGAGGGATGTCGCGGTCCGCGATGAGCGACTCGGGGGAGACCGCCTTGCGGTCTTCAATATCGATCACGGCCCATGCGCTGGTGCCGCGGCCGATGACGTCACCGTTCTTGAGCAGGAAATCGCGTGTGGCGACGGTCTTCTGGTTGCCGGAGGGCCAGGTTTCCACCTCGACGTCGGTACCGAAGCCCGGCAGCGCGTCCATGTGGATGAAGGCGCGGGAGAGGACCCATGCGCGTCCGAGGCGGTGAAGATCGCCGTAGCCGAATCCCAGTTCTGCCGCGTGCATGGATGCGGCGTCCTGAAGCATATTGCAGAGCGCTGTCAGAAAGGCTCTGTCTTCGAAGTCCACTTCGTAGGAGCGGAGACGGTAGGTGCTGGTGTGTATGAGATTCATACGGGTATCCTTGATTCTGGTTGCATCAGCAACTTGGTCTAAGATGGGAAAGGATGTCAATAGGGGGAAGTCCCATATCAGTCGTTGTCGTGAAGGAGCTTGTCGGCCATGGCTTCGCCCTGCGCGCCGCCGCCGGCCATGCGGATCAGTTCGCGACGAATGTCCTCGCCCCTGAGTTCGTCACAGCGGGTGAAGGTCTCGCCGTCCACCACTTCCTTGAGGATGGAGAAGTGCCGTTCGGCCCGGCCCGCAAGCTGGGGCCAGTGGGTGATGAGGATCATCTGCTGCCGGTCGGCCAGTTCGGCCAGCTTGCGCCCCACGCTGCCGAGCGTCAGGCCGCCGATCCCGGCGTCCACTTCGTCGAAGATGAGGGTGGGCAGATGGTCGCCTCCGGGGTTTCGCTTGAGGCTGGTCAGCGCCAGCAGCAGGCGGGAGAGCTCACCGCCCGAGGCGATTTTGTCCAGCGGCTGCGGCGGCTGGCCCGGGTTGGGCGTCCACATGAGCCGCGCTTTCTGGTCGGTGACGCCGTCGTGCAGCGGCACGTCACTGAATTCGAAGTCAATCTTGACGTGCTCGGAAAAGCCGAGGTCGGAAAGTTCGCCTTCAATGCGCAGCGCGAGTTCCTTGGCGGCCTTGCGTCGGGCCTTGCCGAGTCTGCCGAGCGTGTCGGAAAGCTTTTCCACAATCTCGGCCTCGCGGCGTTCCAGCGTCTTGCGATCCAGTGAGCAGGCATCATGGAAGGAGAGCTTCTCTTCCACTTCGGCGGCAAGGTTCACCAGATCGGCAATGTTGCGGCCCATCTTGCGCCGCAGCTGGGAAAGTTTGAAAAGACGCTTTTCGATGTCGTCGAGCGTCATGTCGTCGTCATCGTCGTGCACGTGTTCCGGGCCGCGGCGCAAACGGGAGTCGATTTCGTGCAGCCTGAGCCGGAACTCTTCAACCGCGTCGTGGTCCTGCTCCATGTCCGGGAAAAGGCGGGAAATGATGCCCATTTCCCGCGAGAGCAGAGTCAGGCCGTCGAGCAGGTTGCTGTCGCCGTGAATGGCGTCAAGGGCGTGTCGGAAACATTCGCCAGCCTGTTCGCGTTCCTTGAGGACCGTCTTGCGTTCTTCAAGCGCGTCCTCTTCGCCCGGCTGCGGATTGACCTCGGCGATCTCGCGTTTCTGGAACTCCAGAAAGTCCCGCTGACCGGCGATCTCCTCGCATTTGCGGTCAAGTTCCTCCATCTCCGCCAGAACGGATTTGAGCTCGGTCCAGAGGCTGTTACGCTCTTTTAGAATGCTCGGGTCGGGCAGGAAGGAGTCGAGCAGCTCCGACTGGAAGGCGGGGGAGAGCAGTTTCTGCTGTCCGTGCTGGCTGGTGTGGATGACCAGTTGCGGCTTGAGTTCGCGGACCGCGTCCTGCGAGCTGAGACGGTCGTTGATGAAAATGCGGCTGCGGCCGGTCTCCGCGCTGAGTTCGCGCCGGATGACGGTTTCGCCCTGAGGCAGTATGAACAGCGCCTCCACCTCGGCCTTGTCCGCTCCGGGACGCACGAGCTTGCGGTCCATCTTTTCGCCGGTGATGAAGTCCACGGCGCGCAGAATGAAGGATTTGCCAGCCCCGGTCTCACCAGTGAGGGTGTTCATTCCGGGACCGAATTCCAGTTCCGCGTCTTCGATGAGCGCGAGGTTTCGGATACGCAGCAGTTCGAGCATGTGATCTCGTCAGTAAGCGAGGTTTGAGCGGTCCCGCGCGAGTCTCTCGCGGGGGAGCCGGTGAAGGATTTCTTCGTAACCCGGATTCTTATACACGACGGAAGCCTTTCGTAAAACCCCCGCATAGGGCCATGGAGAAAAATCCCGGGAGTGTATGTGTTGGCATTGTTTCGGCTCGGCCATACAGGGCGCCACCCTGTCCAGCATCTTGCGAAGCGATTTTCCCTCAAACGATTCATGGTGCCAGAGCGAGCAGCAGGTTCCTTCCACGGCGGATGCGAGCGTGAAAAGTGCCTTGAGGTTGAAGAAGGAGTATTTGAGTGGCCTGGTCCGCTTGAGCTCCAGCGGTTGAGACCCGTCCGATTTGCTCTGGATGCTGATGAGTTCGTGTCCCCTTCGCGCCATGTTTCTCGCAATGTCCGGATGTCCGGCATACAGGGAGTAGACCGCCACCTGAGCCGCATGCCACGAGGCCCGGTTGTTCTGGCGCGCCATCTCGCGGTGGCCCTCGGGGCTGTATAGCAGCCATTGACCAAGGCGGCTGAACCAGTCCCGCAGGTTCATGTCGTGCGATCCCGGCCAGTGTGGAGAACCATTGAGCAGAAGCGCCGCGTCCACCACGCGTACGAGCACGTTGCCCACGATGATGCCGCCGCCGGAGTCCTTGTGCCCCGGCCGGAATTGTGCGTGGTGAAGATTCGGATTCATGGCGGTTTCGGGATTGAGAAACCACACCCTGAGGACCTCGGCGCATTTCTCGGCAAACCGCTCGTCCTGCGTGAACCAGTAGGCCAGCGCAAGGGTCTCCGCCATAAAGGCCATGCGCTGCATTCGCAGGGAGTCAAAGCGGGTGCCGTCGGCTTCGGGATTCCTTTTGCCGTCGCGTCGAACGTAGGGCAGTCCGTCCGGCGTGTCGGGGTTCGGCCACCAGTACGGGGAGAGGCTTAGATAGTCGTGCAGCGATATTCCGGCTGGCGTGTGTCCCTTGTCCGTGACGCTGGGACTGTCCTCGTGCAGAAGTTCCCGCGCTTCACGCAGCAGTTTGTCGTAGGCCTGCATGAGCCGCATGTCGCCCTGATGAATGCGCTCCCGTTTTTCATGCAGCACCTGAGGGTCAAAGACGATGGTGTGCGAACGTGCCGCAGCCGGTGCGAGAGTGCAGACAAGGAGAAGGAAGGCCAGCAGCTTATGCATTCGGGCCGACCCTTTTCGATTTTTCCAGGACAGTGCTGCCCGGAACGTCTTTGGAGAGAAATGCGTTGGAGACGGTCCAGCCGTGCTTGCGGTAGAATTCGCGGGCCGTGACGTTGATGTCGTAGACGAAAAGTGTGGCCGACTGGTAGCCGCGGGTCGCCACAAGCCATTCGGCGTGTTGCAACAGGCGGGAGCCGACGCCCTGTCTCATGTGTTCCGGGGCTACCCAGAGTTCGGCCAGGTGAGCCTCCTGAACCTGTACCACCCCGCCGGGGCGCCCTCCGATCTCCGCCACGGCAAATTCCGGCCATGCGCGGCGGGCGAGATCGCCCGCGAGGTCCTTTCGTTCCCAGTTCTCAATGAATTCAGGCGGCATGAACATGGCGTAGCTGGCCTCGAAGGATTCCTTGAGAATGCGTTCAATGTCCGGAATATCTCCGGACGAGGCGGGGCGGATAATGTATTCTTCCATCATTGTCGCAGCCTCGGGTCTAGAATGTCGCGCAGGGATTCTCCGAGCAGGTTGTATCCCAGCACGGTGAAAAGAATGGCCAGACCGGGGAAGACCGAAAGCCACCATGCAACGCCCAGTACCTCTTTGCCTTCGGTGAGCATGTTGCCCCAGCTGGGTTCCGGCGCCTGAACTCCCAGCCCGAGGAAGGACAGGGAGGATTCGACGAGAATCGCCCCCGCGACTCCCAATGTGGCGGAGACGAGGACGGGGGAAAGCGCGTTGGGCAGGATGTGCCGGAGAATGATCCGACCGGGACCGGCTCCAGCGGCGCGTGCAGCCCGGATGAAGTCGCGCTGCTTGAGACCCAGCGTTTCGGCCCGCACCAGCCGGGCCACACCCATCCATGAGGTCACGCCAATAACCGCCATGATGTTGAACAGGCTCGGTTCCAGAAAGGCAATGACCGCAAGGATAAGGAAAAATGACGGGAAGCAGAGCATCACGTCCACGCCGCGCATGATGATTTCGTCAACGAGCTTGCCGAAGTAGCCCGAGATGAGTCCCAGCGCCACGCCGATGGCCGTAGAAATGCCCACGGCCACGAATCCCACCCAAAGCGATACGCGCCCGCCGAACAGGATGCGCGAAAGCACGTCGCGTCCAAGTGCATCGGTGCCGAGGGGGTGTGCGGCGCTCGGCGGCAGCAGCATGGCGTTCACGTTGATGGCGTTGGGGTCGTAGGGTGCGATCCACGGAGCCAGAACCGCCCCGAGGGACATGACAGCCACCAGCGAGGCACCGATCATCAGCAGGGCGTTTCTTGAAAGAAAGGAAGGGCGGCGCAATGGTCCCTTGATCATGCGTCCCTCCCCGAAACACGAATGCGCGGATCAGCCAGTCCGTAGCCGATGTCCGCCAGCAGGTTGCCCGCCAGTGTCAGCACGGCGCCGAGGACCAGACTGCCCATGATGAGCGGGTAGTCGCGCGCCATGACGCCTTCATAGAAAAGCTGCCCAAGCCCAGGCAGGGCGAAGATGGATTCGATGATGACCGAACCGCCGATGAGCGTCGGCACCGAAAGGCCGAGGATGGTGATGACGGGCAGCAGGGCGTTTCTCAGGGCGTGGCGGTACAGCACCGAACGGCTGGAGAGCCCTTTGGCCCGGGCGGTCATGATGTAGTCCTGCCGCAGTACTTCGAGCATCCCCGAGCGCATGTAGCGGGACAGCCCGGCCCAGCTGCCGAAAGTATAAATGAATATGGGCATGGCCAGATGCCGAGCCAGATCCACGAGCTGTTCATGCCACGCCATCTGATCGAATCCCATGCTGGTGAGTCCCGAGATGGGCAGCACCGGCCAGTATATGCCCAGCCAGAGCATGAGCAGCAGCGCGAGCCAGAATCCGGGCATGGCAAAGCCCACGAACACAAGCACCGTCGATATCCTGTCGAACCAGCCGCCGCGTCGCCACGCCGCCGCAACCCCGATTGGAACTGCGATGATCAGCGTCAGCACGAGGCTCGCCACGTTCATGCCGAACGTCAGCGGCAGCCGCTCCTTGATCTTGTCCCAGACGGGCCGATGGTCGCCCGAGAGCGACTTGCCGAAGTCGAGCCGAACGAGCCTGCCGAGCCAGTCCGCGTATTGTACGTGTATGGGTTTGTCGAGTCCGTAGAGTTCCTCAAGCCGCTGACGGGCTTCAGTGTCGGCCTGCGGATTGAGCGTCGTCTGAAGGTCGGTGGGGGAGCCCGGAGCCAGATGGATCACCCAGAAACTGATCACCGTAATGCCCAGAAAGACCACGGCGGTCCATCCCAGCTTGACGAGTATGCGTTTGAGTACGGCGTTCATCGGTGTCTCCGTTGCGACCATTTCTGAACCTGCCGATTTACTTACGTCATTCCCGCCCTCGTTGCAATTGCGGTCGCACGCATCATGTCCCGGAAGGTATCGCAGCGTTGCCAAAAGGATATTTGCCGTTTCACCCGCCCCGGAATACGAAATGATTTACAGGAGGTAGAGACAATGCGGATACGATATTCCACGGAAAACGAATTTACGGCTGAGGAATTGGCGGCCCTGTTTGCGTCTGTGGGGTGGGCATCGGCCAAACGCCCCGGTGAACTGGTTCGCGCCATGCGCAATTCGCATCGGGTGGTGAGTGCACGGATCGACGGGAAGACCGTCGGACTGGCCAACAGCATCTCGGACGGCTGCATGGCGGCCTACGTGCCGTACGTGCTCGTGCATCGCGACTGGCAGGGGTGCGGCATAGGGCGTGAGCTGGTGAACCGGCTGCTGGCCGAATATGTGGATTTTCCGCGCGTAGCGCTCATTTCCTATGCCGATGCCGCCGGATTCTACGAGCGATGCGGGCTGCACCGGGGTGACGGCAAGCTGCCGATGTTCGCGGGGGAACTCCCGTCCTGATCAGGTCAGGAAGTTGCGAACGCCCGTGAAGACGATCTGGGCGGCCAGCGCGGAGAGCACGAGCCCGGTGATCTTGGTGAGCATGGCAAGCCCGGTGCGGCCGATGATCTTCTTGATGGCCGAGGCCGAGAAGAGCAGTGCGCCCACACAGCAGCAAGCCGCCACCAGTGCCACCGCGCCCACGAGCTTGTCCGTGGTGTTCTCCAGTTCCGCGCCGAGGATGAGCAGCGTCCCGATGGTGGCGGGGCCGACGGTAATAGGCATGGCCAGCGGCACCACGGCGATGTCGCCGTCGTCTTCGGGTTCGGGGCGCGCCCGCTTGCCGGACACGAGCGAAACCGCAGAAAGAAAGAGCAGACTTCCCGTGCCGATCCTGAATCCGTCGAGGGTGATGCCGAGTGTGGAGAAGATGGTGTTTCCACCGAAATAGAGCACGAGGCTGATGACCATGACGGAAAGAACGACCCGAAGCGCGAGCTTTCGCTGCGCAGGCACATCCATTTCCTCGGTCATGGAGAGAAAGACGCTGAGCACGAAGAAGGGCGTCAGCAGGAAGAAAAGCTTTATGGTCAGACTGATGAACAACTCTATCATGGGGCACCTCCCGTGGCTTGCGCGGGGACTATGGACGAGGCCGCAGTGAAAAGCAACGGCCATTTTGCATCGCTTTCCATCGATGAGAACCCAAAATTTGCTGTTGACAGCCCATCCCGATTTGGATAAATCCATTTCTCCCAACGCAGTGGGGCTGTAGCTCAGTTGGGAGAGCGCTTGAATGGCATTCAAGAGGTCGTGGGTTCAATTCCCTCCAGCTCCACCACAAGAAAGTTAAGGGTTTCAAGTAAATACTTGGAACCCTTTTTTCGTGCTTTGTGGCGGATTTCAGGAATATGTCCGCTATGTGTCCGCCGCTTCCGACGGGGTGCCGTCCGTGCCGGTCATGCCGTAGCGGGTGGCCAGACGGTCCTGGGGGCCGTCTTCCAGCACACCTTCAAGGTGGCTGTAGCGGTCCGTCATGCGCAGGGTCTTGTGGCCGATCATGACGTTGGTCTCCTTGAGCGTGCAGCCTGCCTTGAGCATGTTCGTGCAGTAGGTGTGGCGGTGGTCGTGGAAGTGCAGGTCGTTGAAGTCGTGGTCCTTGCACAGCCCTTTCCACGCTGTCTTGATGGATTTGAACGGGGTGCCGTCCATGTTGCCGACAACGTAATCCCCCTTGACCTTCACACCGCGTTTTTCCCGGTGCCGGGTTACATGCTCCAACCGGGCTACGAGAGCCTCACGGGTGCGGGGCATGATCCGATGGGTTCGGGTAATACCATTTTTGGTACGGTGGAACGTGATGTGGTTTTCCGAAAGGTCCATATCGGGCCACCGAAGGCTGAGGACTTCCTGGGTGCTGCACCCGTGCTCGACCGCCAGCAGGATCGCCAGGGGCAGGTAGTGCTTTGCCCTGCGCTGTCGGGCCGCCGCAAGCAGCTTCTCGATTTCGAGAGGCTGCTGGGCCTTCTTCCTTTCACTGGCCTTTTCCGACAGGTAGGGGATGTCCCGCGCAATGTCTTTTTCGATCAAGCCGTGCTTCACGGCCTGCGCGAAGACCTGCTTGATGACAAACAATCGGCGGTTCACAAGGACGTTGCAGTTCTTGCCGTCTTCGCACCTGGCCAACAGCTTCGCCTTGGTCTGTTCGGCGACACGGATGCGGTAATCCCGAATGGTGTCCTCGTCGAGATCATGGAGCAGGGTGTGCTTCCATTTTTTCAGGACCGGGGTCATAAGGTAGCCGTACCCGGCATGACTTGCTTCGCCGATCTTGCCTTCCCCCAGCTTTCGATCCCATTCGGCCTGACACAGCAGGGCAGCCTGCCCGAAAGTGGGCAGGGCCTGCTGCTTGGGCTGCCGGGTTTCCTTGGTCGGCAGCCTGCCGCTGTCAAGCAGGGTGCGAAGCCGATTGGCCTCTTCCTGAGCCAGGTCTTTCCGTCTGTACGTCTTGTGGTATTCCTTCCTGCCCGTATCCGGGTTGGTGAAGTTGATAACGTACGCTTTTCCTTTTTTGAGCGAACGGGTCGCGATAGTGACTGTAGCCATAAGCTATGCCCCCTTCGGACTGTTCGCCGCCAAGCTTCTTCGATTTTCAAGGAACGACAGCAGGTCTGTTTCCAGAACAAGCTTTCGTGATCCTATCGCGAGATGGGGCAAGGCGCCAGTCCCGATCAGGCGCGACACAGTCGCACGGTGGACCCGCAAAAGGCAGGCGACTTCCTTGATGGTCAAAAGCTTCGGTGCATCGGTCATTTTGTGATTCTCATAGGAACGGAACGTAAAGCCTCCTACCGCTTGCGCGTACCCGTTTCCAACTTCCCCTTCGGTTGAGGTTGCTATCAATACTCGGCCAACAGGCCAGTTTGACACCGCCAGAGAAGTGAAAGTCAAATGTCGGAGAGGGGGTCGGAGAAAAAAGATGAAAAAAAGTGAAGCCCCGCCGAAAATGGCGGGGCTTCTGCTAACGGGAACTGCCCAGATAGGCGTTCGATACGTCCCGACGGCCAGGCGAATGCCCTGCCGTCACTTCGATTTTGTCGCGTGCTTCGTCATCGAGCCGGGGCCAGTCGTCCCCGGCCGTTGCCTGGGCGGATTCGTGAAATGCCTGAACGCTTTCGTGCTGGTTCGGTGGCTCGAATCCGGTGTGGTCCACATACATCTGTCGGAACCGTTGGTGACGGAGACCATGCAGGGTGCCCCCGGCGTCCTTACCTGTCAGGCCGTGCTTTCTGGCTGCGTAGTCCAGCCGGTGTAACCATACATCGCCCATATTCTCGGGCATGAGATTGTTGATACCTTTCCGGTCGGAAGGCGACGCGTATTCTTCAGCCCGTTCAAGGGCGGCTTCCTGTTGTGGCGACAGGTCGAACAGGGTTCTTGGTCTGCCGCCTTTGGTGCCGTACTGAATGAGAAGGCTATGGTTTTCCCGATCCCAGTCGTTGGGCAGGTCCACCTTGGCCGCCTCTTCTCTCCGTAGTCCGAGTTCATACATCAGCTCGACTTGCGTGGCCGCCCGACCCGCATGCGGATACGACGTGTCGTTCCGCATACGGGTCAGGGTATCTTGAAAGGCTTCCGGGGTGACCGCACGGGACGTCGCGTTGGCGATGGACCCGCGCCTGACCCCGAAGGTCGCGTTTCTTTTACTGATGTGGTCGTTCCCGTAGGCGCGGCAGATGTGGCGCGCGGCGCTGAAGACTTCGGCAATCCTGCCGTCGCCCACACCGTCGGCACGCATGACATCCGCCACGCGCTGGAAATGTTTGTTGGTTACCTTGGTCCACTTTTGGGCTCCCATATTTGCCTGGCGCAAGACCTTGACGAAATGATGGGCCGTCTGGCGGATTCGGTGTTGTTTCGACTTTGGGCCGGACAGGACTGCCCGGTTGATCCCGTACTTGAGGCTGTCGGATTTTCCCATGGGAATTCTCCTTCCTTAAAGGTTCGGGGCAGCGCCCCGGGGCCAAGCAGATGGAACATCTTTCGTCAGCCGAAAGAAATCTGCCTGTGGCGGTAAACCCGCCACGCATCACCAGCTAAGGGAAGAATGAATGCCCGTTTCCCATTGGAAGAAGATTCCGGAAAACCCAGTCAATAAGGGGTGCTGCCCCGCAAGCGCATACGTCTTGCGGATTCAATGGCAGCCGTAGGGGAAGTGCGGCAATGACAAGCGTAGATACCTGCCATTCCACCATCGGCGGGTGCTGCGTTACAGCCTGAGTGTTTGGATTTGGAAATGGCCGTTTGTTTGGAAAACGGCGCGTGGATCGTTGAAGCACAAGGCTTCTTCATGCGTCATCAGTTCGGACTTCGTCACGAACTTATGACGCGCGTCAATGCGTTTTACCTCCTTCTGATTACGGAATTATCCGATGGATATGCTCAAGCATAGGACGCCGCAAAACCTTCGCGCAAGCTCCAGCGGCAGGATTTCTTCACCTCCCGCCGTTTTTGTTCGCGAGCGTGACGCAAGCAGCCGCCAGAGCAAGGCCGAGCCCTTCGGGCGTCCGTCTTCGCCGGACGGCCTTGCTCCGGCGACTTTATTTGCGTCGTAATCTACGCAGGCGACGGCGAGAGGGATGGCGGTTTCGACTCTGGCTCAAGGGATGTTCCTACATACTTTGGGGGATTCCCGCAGATTGTCCACCTTAAGAACCCCGTTCGGTCGTTCAATTAAGGTGAACTCAGGAGCCATTCAGGGAGATAGTCTATTTCATGTCGATTCGGATGTTGTGAGACGACAGTGGACGCAAACAGCGGAGAAGGGCTCGGAAGGAGTTTAGGCGCGCAAATGGGATAAAGCCTTGATAGCCCCTTCAACATCTAAAATGCCGACACTGCAAGCTGCATCGAGCAGGCCGTCATCAAGAAGATAGTCGAATTTTTCTTTGCCTTTCCCTTCCAGAGTATGGATCAGGGCCATCGGGTCTGGAAGCGAGCTTTTCAGGATATTGTTGATGGCTTCATTGAAGTCTGCTGGCGATACCTTATGGGCCGTGAACACCGGACCTACATAATCGACCGAAAGCCCCGACTTGAGCAGAATAAGAAAGATCGTGAAGCAGATTCGATCCCCTTTCCAGACAACAAAAGTCGTGTCGGTACCCTTGGGCAAAACTCCTTGATGCTCCAGGTCGGCTTCCGCGTATGCCTTTCGCGCTTGGGACAGCAATTCCTGACCTTGTTTGTCCAAAAATGAGGGGAGTGCTGTTGCCTTAAGACAATTCCGCATCTCTTCGCGCACCCTGTCATGCACGAACGATCCGCCGCCACCGTCGAATTTGGGGAGTTCGCCGCCTGTGGCGGGTGACACCAGCACCTGTTTTCTCTCTTCATCATACGATTTGATGATCCAGCGCCGTCCGGCAAATATCAAAAATGAATCGGGAACTATCGGATAGACCGTAGTCAAGGTCCCAAGCGTCTTTCCTTCAGAAACGATGCTCACTTCCTCCGGGGAAGTGAAGGCGGCGTAAAAGGTGTAATGCTCGACAATTCGTTCACCCTTTCTGCCTAGGAGTAAGGTTCCGTCGCCAGCTTGTAGAAGGACTTCCTTCCCGCCGAGCACACGCAAGATGTGTTTAAAGACCTCGGGGGCAATATGGTTGAAGGGGCCGGTCCCGCACAATGCGTTCCATGCGGCTGCGGGGTTCATCCCTCCATGTTGTGATATCGAAGACAGAAGTTGCTGGATGAATGTTGAGAGATGCAGCCGGTTGGGGAGTGGGGGTTCATTCCAGCCCTGAGCCAAAAGCTGTATCATGGCCACGGCCTGGACTGTCCTCAGGCGCAGCTTGTCGAAGAGCGACAATTCGGTATCCCATTCGGCTTCCCGGACGTAGGCGCGGAGTATCGCCGGGTCGCCTTCCTTCCTTCCAGAACGTCCGATGCGTTGGCAGAGGCTTGCGACCGAAGGGGGAGAGCCTATCTGGGCGATGCTTTTCACGCTTCCGATGTCTATGCCAAGCTCCAAGGTGTTCGTGCAAAGGACCGATGTGGGGAGGCGATGCTTTTTCAGACGTTCTTCGACTTCTTCCCGGATTTCCTTTGAGAGGCTGCCATGGTGCGGGAAAAATTCATTGGGTACCCGTGCCGCTTCACTGGTTCTGCGGAGCATGTCGGACAAGAGTTCAACGTTTTGCCGGCTATTGGCGAAAGCAAGGTTGTTGCTGCCCCTGAGCGTTGTGAACAGGTGACTGCCGATCGCCTGCCACACGCTTTCCTCATTATGATCCGGACCATCGGATTTGGTTTCAACATATCCTCGGACTTGAATCTTCAGTTCTCTTCCACCTGTTTTCGATTCGATGATGTCGCAAGGCAGGGAGCCGTCATGGCGCAGGAAATCCGAGGCGATGGATAAGTCGCCCAAGGTCGCGCTCAGCCCGATACGGGGGATCTTTCTCCCTGCCGTCATCTCTACTCGATGCATGAGGCTTTGCAACTGCATTCCCCGCTCGGTCCCTATGAACGCATGCAGTTCGTCCACCACGATTCTTCTCAGTGAGCGAAAGGCCTTCCGCAGTTCCGCATGACGTCTGACGAATAAAGCCTCAAGTGATTCGGGAGTAATGAGCAGGATACTTGACGGAGTGCTTAGGGCCTTACCTTTTCTGGATGTGGAAATGTCGCCGTGCCAGGCAAAGACCGGCACATCCGTATTGCGGGTGACGCCTTCCATCCGCTGGAACTGATCGTTGATCAGCGCCTTGAGGGGGATGATGCCGAGTATGCCGACAGCCTCGGGCTCAGCTCTCAAGACGTCGCTTATCGCGGGAAGAAACGCCGCTTCGGTTTTTCCTCCCGCAGTCGAGGCAGAAATGATGACATCCCGATTGCAATCGAGGATGGAGCCTATCGCCTGTTCCTGGATATCCCGAAGGCTGGTCCACCCCTGTTTCCATATCCATCGTTGGATGGACGGGTGAAGGAGTGTGAAGCCCCTAGATTCTGAACGTTGCGAGCTCATCGTCACCCGAGATGTCCTCGATCGATTCCGCACCGCCGTCATCCTTGGTAATGCAAACGGCCTGCAACAGTTCCTGCCAGGAAGCCCCGGGGTTTTGCTCAAGGATCGCCAGCAGGTCAAGAAAGGCCTTGATGGTGTTACGGGGAGTCCGAAAGTAGTCTTGACCGATGGTATTGTTGCAGTGCTCAAGGAATTTCGTCAGGGCGTCATCGGGTAAGGCGTAGGCGTCTTCATTGCCGCTTGCGAAAACATTACGCAACCGCTCCAGAAGCACATACATGTCCTCCGGGGTGAGGTTGGCCAGGTTGATGACCGGGCCGCTCATATCGACATAGTTGCCCGAGGCGAAGGTGTTCAGGGCGAGCCGTGATTGAAGGGCTTCATAACTGAACAGGCCGCGCCTTGTGTCCAGGAGGAAATCGGGTGTGCCTCCCATGAGGAAAGCAAGGCCTTCGCAATTGGCCTGGAGGCAATCGTTCAGTATCCGCAGCAGTTGTTCGTAGTTGTTCTTGCGGCTGACAGAGTTGCTGATCTTATAGAGATTGACCATTTCGTCGATGCAGACGAGCAACCCTCCGTATCCGGCAAGGCGCACGAATTGGGAAAGGATTTTCAAATGGTCGTACATGGATGCATCATCGACGAATGTCCTGACGCCGAGGGCGGCCCGGGCGTCGGTTTTTGTCGTGAACTCTCCGCGCAACCAACGGATCGCATTCTCCTTGGCCGCTTCATCGCCCGAGTCATGGCCTTCCCAGTATGCATTGATGACATCGGCAAAATCGTAGCCACCAACAAGTTCGGTCAGGCTTTGAAGGCGTGTGTGGATGACTTCAGTTGTCTGTACCCCGTTGGCTTTGGATTCCTGGATGGCAGTTGAAATGAACTTTTCAACGATGGAAGACAAGGCTCCGCCTTCAGCCTTAGCTCTTGTAGCCATATTCCTGACAAGTTCTCGGTAGAGAGACTGGGTTTGCCCTTTGGAAGAGTAGAGGCGGCGTTCAGGGGTCATGTCCGCGTGAAGTGTGACGAGCTTCTTTTCAAGCGCGACAGTGCGGACAAGATTCATGAAGAAGGTTTTCCCCGAACCATACTCGCCTATAACCATCCGGAAGGAAGAGCCTCCGTCAGCGACCGTGTTGATGTCTTGCAACAGGCTTTTGACCTCCAACGCTCTGCCGACCTGTACATGCTGAAGGCCAATTCTGGGAACAACTCCGGATCGAAGAGATTTGATTATTGCATCGCGCTCTTTGGTGCGCAGTTTTTTGGGGTTACTCATGCCAACATCTCCTCAAGGACCTCTCGGTTGACTTCTATGTTTTCTTCTTCAAACAGCACTTCATCATCGAAATTATCAAGCGCAGCATCATTCAGTGATTCCAAGACGCCAGACGGCATCAAGCCGAATTTTTCAGCCAAAGTGTTGAAACTGTCCTTGTCCCAGGCATCCTGTTCGCCGAGTGCGACAAGGATGTTTTTGTACGGAGCGTCAAGCCCATAAAAATCCGGGGCTTCTTCCGCTTCGGGCTCCGGCTCCGCGACATCCTCCGCGAAGACCTCTTCTAGGAGTTCGGCAACCTCCTTCGTCTGTTCGCGTTTGAGACGCAGACGGTCGGCATCAAGTTTGACATCGGCTTCGGGAGTTGCGTCCGGGGCAGACGGGATGGAGTAGCCGGTCTTGCCGGTGTCCGCATCTTTTACGGTGACAGGCTGGCTGTCGCCGTTGGCGAGGAAACGATGAATGTGGGTCTGGACGTCACTCGGTTCCATACCCATGGTTTTGTATATTTTTTCCAGTATTTTTATTTCCTTGGGATGAATGATTCCATCCGCTCCAGCCACACTGATCAGGAAATCGGCAACCTTTTCACGCTGTGCGGCACTGAGCCCTGACAGCTTTGCCTTCATACCGGCCATGCTCGGCGGACGGGCAATTATCCATTCGAAAAAAGCTGATAGGCGCAACGATTCTGACAGGTTCAAGCCTAAAGAAGAGGCTAGGTGAGAATTAAGGGTTGAACGTTCTTCTGGCGATACGTCGCCATCTGCGGCTGCTACCAACCCTGTCAAGTGAACAAGGGCGATAGCTTGGTGGTAGCCTGTGCCGGGAG
Source organism: Desulfovibrio oxyclinae DSM 11498 (assembly GCF_000375485.1). Taxonomy (NCBI): domain Bacteria; kingdom Pseudomonadati; phylum Thermodesulfobacteriota; class Desulfovibrionia; order Desulfovibrionales; family Desulfovibrionaceae; genus Desulfovibrio; species Desulfovibrio oxyclinae. Next base: position 140,082 of record NZ_AQXE01000007.1, read on the forward strand.
CGTCGTCCTTACCGTCAGGTAACTTGAAGAGGACGATTTCGTCGCCGGCTGCGGGAGTCCGTCCACCATAGCGAGGGTCTGGCTCCATTCCCGTTCCAAGACTACCAAGAATGTTCGCGAGTTGGCTCACTTCTGCCTTGGTGAATTTTCCGGGTGTCTTTGTCGGCCACATATCAATCAAGTCGCTTACCAGGGCGGTTCCCACATCCCCATTCGCCAGTGCACTGCTGCATAGTTGGCGCAAAACGTCCAACTCAGTAGACTTGCGTTTCATGGCAATGGAGCTTGGCAGAAGAGAAATGCCGGAAATTCCTTTTGCCGCTTCCGGATCTTTGCCCATGAGGCGGCTATAGGAGTCCAGTTCAGACATGCTTTGATCCACAAGCTTCCACAGATTCCCCAGAGGGCGTTTAAGCTCGCTTGGGTCCGGAATGTCAACAGTCGAACTGAACCCTCGAAGTGATGAGCTTGCGGGATGATATTCGAGCCTGACCTTTTTCTTGTTTGGGGGGACAATCATGCCTTCCCCATATTTTTCCCGATAGAGAGTCTTGAAAAGGAATGCGAATTCATGCGGGCAACGCTTTGCCGGTACCCGCAATCTGGTTTCCGGGTCTCTGAGTACCCATTCCAGGGCCAAGTCCCAAGGTATCGGTTTTCCTTCGGCAACGTTTCTGCCAAGTTCTATTTTGAAGCTTGGCGGATATACTCCTCTGGCAATTTTGTTGGGGTTGATTTCCGATTTGTGGGTGTCTTCACCGATCAGGACACTGACAAGACCTAAGAAGTTCTCACAGTATTGCCTGAATGAGCGGTTGTCGCCGTAGATGGTCAGGAGGTCACTTAGCTCGTCACGTATGTGGTGCAATTCGTCCTGCGCCATCTTGCCATGCAATACACGTCTTTCCAGTCCGTAAAAAAATAGGAAGACATATCCTATATAAGCACCTTCGACCCGCCGCCCCTTGACAAGCCAGTCGATATAAGCGGCCCTGGCTTCGGGTGAGATCCGGCTGTATGAAGGCCAGTAGGACATCCCATGATTATCCGTGCACGACTTGTCGGAGCTTCTGGAAAGATCGGGGTTGATGAGGGCCGGGTCGGCACCGTACCCGCTCAGTGCGCCAAGCCCGGTACCAACGTAAAGCATCCCTCCTTTGATGGCGTGCCCGTGTATCTCGACAGACTGGCCCGGAGGAATCCAGCACTCCTCATCGGACTGTGTCGCTTTGAAACTGTAATCATCATAGTCGTCGTAATCGTCATGGGAATAGGTGACCCGGACCTCGATGCTGTTGGCCAAATTTTCGAGTTCTTGCTTGGCCTTCTTTTTGAAGGAGGCTTTTTTGATGAAATGAACAATGAGCCAGATAACCAAGACTGCAACGATGGCGTTTCCCATGATGAAATCCTTTTGAGATTGAAAAGATACGGTCTATGCTAAAGTGTCGTTACCACTTTTTCAATATAAGAGTCTCTTAGGATGAGTCTTTTTGAATAAGTCTTTCTAAGACACCTTCTGGTGTAGACAAATTGAAGTGCCTCAGGGCTGTAGGGAAATATCGCATTTGCGCCCACAGATTTTTGTCTCCGACGATGAAACAACGCTTCTTGGCACGGGTGATGGCCACGTTTAGCAGGTTGGGCTTGGACGCGACCCATTGAGCGGCCCCGATTTTGGAGTGGCTGTCTGCGCCGAGGATCATGATGACGCAATCTTCTTCCTTGCCCTGGAACGTATGAACCGTTCCTATGCGGTCTTTGCACCAGTCGTTAACTGTGCGTTTTGATGGCTTGGTTGTTGCGCCGTATATGGCCCAATCGCCTTTCATTTTTTTCTGAAGCTGCTTCTTAATGGCTTTGAAAGGAGAAATAACATAGATGGCAGGGAGTTCCCCGTATTGAACAAACGAGGTAATTATGAGTTTGACAACGAATTCGATCTGGCCGGGGACAACCTGTTGTCTGCTGGTTTCCCCAGGGATGTGCACCCAAGAGCTTTCCACGGGTACAGGTGGTATGTCGGGGACGGATTTGTGGGGAAGCCCATAAATCATCTTGCCTTCATATGCGATGTTGTTGGAGACGGAGAACATGGGCTCGATGCAGCGCCTATGCACTCTCAGCGGGCTACCTATCCATGTTTTGCTTTCCCCCTCAGAAGACGATGCGTACGTGCCATATTGGTTGCAGGCATCGGCCAGATTCTGAGCCGAAACCGAATCCGGAGCATAGTCCCCTTCACTCGTATGCGAAGAAAGTGATGCGATGGATCGAATCAGGTTGGCGGGAACAGTGAAGACCGGCTCGATCTGGAGCGGGTCACCAACCACAACAGCGTTTTGAGCTCGCCACAATGCGCCGACTGCCGCCTGCGGAACGGCTTGCCCGGCTTCGTCGATGAACAGCCAGCCAAGAGAGTTGGGGCCGACGTCTTTGAATTGCTTGGCAAAGGATGCGAACGTCGTCGAGACAACTGGCACGATCATGAAAAGACTTTGCCAGATCGTAAGCGCATCCTGTGCCTCCAGACGGGTATGCCCTTTAAGGTAGCTGCTGATTGCCATGATGTTGCCAGCAAATCCGGCGGTGCCCCCGTTGATTTTGCTTTTGCCGACATCGGCAAGCCAGGCTTCGTGCAATGACAAGGCCGCGCAAAGGAGTTCGGTACGGAGTGTCGAGAGCCTTCTGTCGTTCCAGAGACCTCGTAGTTGATATTCGTCAGTTTCAAGTATTTCAGGAGTCCGAGGGATGGCAATGTCGCTAAATCTTTTTTTGAATTCTACGAGTCTTTCCTGCTTCGATATCCATTCCTGACGTAGCTTTGCCAAACGCCCTGAGGCTTTCTGATATTGATCGTTTGCCCAAGTTTTCTGATCTTGGAGAGAGTCCAATCTGCTTTTTACCGCCGTAATATTCGCTTCCAGGCTCTTTTGTCTCGATTCAAGGACACGTGCGGCTGACAGGTAGTTTCTAGTTGACGGGAGTCGGAAGAGTCGGCTGAACCAGCCTGGTCTCTGTCGGTCAAGCACAAGCCGATCGTTTTCGGCCAGATGGATCGCACGCTGGATCTCAGCTACTTGTTCATTTGATTCAGAGATATCCTTTTTAATTCTGGTTAGCTCTTCCTTATATCTTTCAACATCTTGGAGTGCTGCACCGATATATGTCTCTTCTGTCTGGCCGGTTAGTTCTTCTACGAGGTCAGCGAACGCGGTTCGTATCTCAAACTCGTCATCAACAATCTTCTGTTTGGAGAGAAAGGTGTCCCGAGCCTCATCAAAGGTTGGTCCGCTGTATTTTTTAATCCAGTCGTAGATGTTGAACAGGCCCAACTTGTGTGCTGGGGCTTTGTTGTTTTTATCAGGATAAAACGCAAAGCCTTCGTTGAATTTTTTTCTGTTAATATAGTTGCCTAGGGCGCAGGCGATGAGTCCCCATTGTGATTCGTCGGGGGGAAGGGGGGTGAACTTATTATCCTTGTTTTTGGTCGCTATTTTTTGTGCCGTAGGCTGGATATAAGTTTGCTCACGCCAGCATTCTCCCAGAGACTTTGTTTTCGGGAGTTCCTTGGAGATGTTGTTGACGGCTGCATTGTTTGACGACGCGACGACCATTTCGAAGCCTGTAAGCTCAGGCCTGAGAGTGCGGGCCCATATTCCATTCTCCAAGGGCAATTGTTTCCTGCCGTCGAAAGCTGATGATGCAGTCCGGCAGGACGCCAGGACCTTCGCCCTTCGCACTATGTTTTCGGCTATTAAATCGCGCAATAAGGTCGTTTTGCCTGTCCCAGGAGGACCATTGACCGAGAATATGCCGGTTTTTTCGTTGGCCTCGAATGCCATGTTGATGGCAAATTGCTGCATGAGGCTCATCAGGTGTTCGGGGGTGTCGGGCCAATGCCCTTGATTGAACTTCCCGGGGTGCAGTTTCTGTTGGAGCACCCCCGGGCCTTCTTCGGAGTAGAGGTCGACCCGTTTAGAAGGGCTGTGCGGCGTGAGGTATTCATACAGCGAACGGGATATCCTGGCCGCTTGGACCTGCCGCATTGCTCGTTCGATATCCTGGATGAAAAAACTGTTGAGGATATCGACCTCCGGTTCGTTCTGGTCATCGCCATCCTGACCGTCGTCCTCGGTGTCTTCTTCATCGGTCTCATCGGTTTTTTCATATGACTCCTGCCACTGGATGACTGCGGGAGCAATGATGTTCTCGGGAGTGAATTGCGCCCAATCGTAGAGCAGGTCGCACAGGTCGAAAACGTCTTGGGCCGTAAGCGGAAGTGGGATGTCCGTGATTTCCCGTTGATTGGCCAGATTCTGTAATTTTTCGACTAACCGCCCTTGAGCCAAGGCAAAATCATTTGCGTTCAATCCTTCAAGCCCGGAGCGCTGAATCGTTCCCAATGCCCAGGGCAGCGTTGAGATTGATATCTCGTCATAAAGGGGTTCACCGAAATCATTGAGCTTGATTCTGGCGAAACAGGTGGGCCCTTCCAGGTCTCCGCGTTCCGTGTTTTCGTATATGTCGTTAGAAGGGGAATCCAATTCGAGTGCCTTGTCGCAAATTGGGGCAAGCTCGTTTTTGTCAAACACACCAAGGAATAATGAATATCTGGGAACCTTGCCGTCGGAACAGTTTGGGAAGTTGAAGATGTTCTCCCCTTGAAGAAGAGCATCCTCATGCAGCCAGTTCGCTTTTTTATACTGATGGGTATCTTGAATGACGCTGCGGTCAAGATCGAATGGAATGAAAAACTCTATTTTGTGCCACGAATTGAGAATGGCGAGAATTCGTTCCTTGTCCGACTCGGTGAGTGATGTCATGCCGTGGTGATCCATTTCAGACCTTGTTGATGAGAGTGGTTACTTGTCGTGGACGATTCTGTTGTAACGTTTTTTGAAGGCAATCTTACCGCCTTCCATTATACTGCATATTTTGTTGCGAATGGCCTTTTGGCCGAGGCCGCCCGAAGCTTGCAAGCGGATTTGGTCCCCTCCGAACCCCAGAGCGTGGACCAATTCGGCATCTCCGTTGACAACGATATTTGCGTTGTGCGTGACAAGAATAAGTTGCCGCTGCCTTTTTTTATCGACGATGTGTTGGACAATAAGGCTGTAGATAAGCTCACTGTCAAGATCATCCTCGGGTTGGTCGATAATGAGCGGAGTCGTCCCGTGGCTGAGGAGAAAGGCCAACATGGCGGCAGCCTTTTGGCCCGCCGAACCTTTCTCGAGTTCTTTGAAGTCATCCTTACGTTTTGGGTCGCCATGTCGTACCCGTAACAAATCCTCCGGCCACCATGTAAGCAGGTTGTCCATACATGATGGGTTTGCTTCGTGGGTGGCCGCAAGTTTCACAGGGAGTCTACCATCAACTATGTCGTGGCCAGGCGCTTTCTCTTTGGTCCGGAGCATATAGTCCGTGGCTTCTCTGAGTTCTTTCAATTTGGCTGGAATATTTTTCCCGGCCGCGTCCTCTGCCACCCAATTGGTCAACTCCCAAAGCAGCCCACATTGCTTTTCTTGATCAAGGAGTGACCCATCGTAACCAACCCTGATGTCGAACAGCTCCCGATATTTGGCTTCGACCTGTGAGGTGTCTCCATAGGGTACCAACTCCATTTGGACGTATTGGTTGTCCTTGAGGGTTTTCTCTATGAAGGTTTTTCGAGCGTTGTAAAGCTCCTCTCGGAGCTCAACGAGCTCTTGCTGGCAGGTTGTGATTTCCATTTCCAGCCTTTTGGCATTATTCCGGTGTTCCTCTATCTGGGCCAACTTTTTCTCACACTTTCCGCGTTGTTTGACCCACTCGTCATAGTCCTCAAGCTTGTTGTCCTTGCCTTCGTAAAGGGTTTGGATTTCCTGATATGCAGACTCAGCCTCTTGTACGGCTGCGTACCATTTACTTGCCTCCAGGCTTTCCTTCCTGGTTTTCGTGACTGTCTCAATTTTCTTTGCGATACCTTGAAGCTCGACGCCAATAGTATTGAGTTCCCCCAGCATGGTTGAATGGATTTCCCGGATCTCCGCCTCATGAGGGTCCCCATCCTTGAAAAGGTCACTGGGTATCGCCGTGACTTGGATGTCTTCAGCCAAGGACTTTACTTTGTCAGCAAGGCCGTCGAAATCATCCGTGAGCGGAAGCGCTTGTTTTTGACGCTTTCTGTATTGATATTCGGTCAGAGTCTCCCCATGCCCCGAATCCTCGTACGTCTTCATATCGTTCTTTAAGTCTGTAAGCCTTGCGTTCAGCGTTTTTTCGTCAACCGTTTGCGCCAGGAGCCTTCTTCGCCGTTCTCTCAATTCGCGGTATTCACTTACCTTTGCCGCCCAGCGGCTATGCCAGTCCTGTTTGTTGACTTGTGGGGAGCGGTCGATGATCGCGAGCAATCCTTGCGGGGCAGAGGCGAGGGTGTATATTTGTTTCTGGCTGAAAATGTCCATGGGGAAGCGGTCGAGAAGATCGCCTTCATTCTGGCTGGGTATCCATTCTCCTGCATCAAATTGCTCCAAGGAGTGACTGCCGTTCTGCCTCCATGTCAGTCTATAATCGATCCCCCGCCGTGCAACAGTGAGGACAAGCTCGGTGTCTGTCTTCATGACACCGTTTTGTTTGCTTAGGCGTGTGAATTCATCGAGGTCCTGAGCCAGCTTATCCATGCCGTCATTATGCAGCTGATCTTTCCGCCTGGCAGCAATACGGATAGATTCAAGAGCCGTGGATTTTCCGGTCCCCCTGCCTCCGATGAATGCATTGAAAAAAGGATTGAACTCGAAGGTAAGCGGCTTGCCGCCGGGCTTTGCCCCGCAATGGCTCATTTCCTTTATTGTCAGGGAGCGCAGAAAAATGTCCGGCGTCTTGTTTGGGTCTTCTTCGGTCTGATCCAATACGCAGACTTCATGGGCCAGGAGAGCCTGGCGCAACTCCTCCCAGCACGGGGTTTCCATCTTGACCCAGGTGAAGTGGCTGCCGGGGAATTTCTGTCCCGGTTCGCCAGTGGGGTGGTGTTGGTCGGAGCCTGTTACGCGAGCCCAGTTGAGCTTGTTTTCTTTGTATGATTGTGGAGGCTCCCAGCCGATGGCGCATTCCATGGCGATGATGTTGTCGTTTTCAAGGATTTTTTTCAGTGTCGGCCCTTGGAGTGCTCCGAAAATCCCTGTTTTCTCTCCGGCATGGGCCGGAATGGCAAGGCCGCCCTTTTTGGTGATTTTGTCGATGACATCGGCTGGGGATTGCTTGGTGCAGTCGTTGCTTGCCCCTTTTTCTCCATCGTATTCGCAATTGTCGACAACAGTGTTGATATCTTTCAATTCCGTTGTTTCAGGGAATATCCCCAAAATATGCACGTTACCCAAAGCTGTGATTTCAACTCCAGGCAGGATGGTCAGCTTCCGAAATCCCGCAGGCTTCCTCTCCGTCAAATCCTCATATGCGGCTTTGATGTCATCAATGGCGGCGCCCGTGTTGTGGTCCGTCACCGCCACGCAGTCTATCCCGGCCTTCATGTAGTCCAGCAGCCATTCCTTGAGGGGGTATTTCTTGAGGGCCTTTTCGTCCGGGTGATTTTTGCCGTAACAAACAGAGGCGGGAGTATGAGCGTGGAAGTCGACTTTCCACCATTTGCTGCCGGGAAATGTATTCATTTCAGGAGTCCTTGACTTGCTGGTTGTTTGACTGTGTATCCATGTAACCCCGCTGTGGGGAGTTTGTGAAGAGTGTTGAAGTTGTTTAAGAAATATGTTTTATCTAAATCGCAATGCGAATACAAGTTTGTCGTTTTTGAGGTCTGTATGAATCGATTGGATATGTGCATAGAAGTCTTGAAGACAACAAAGAAGAAAATGCACGTCAAAGAGATCGCCGAGATTATGGTAGTTCGCTACCCGGCCGAATTCGGCAATGAGAATGTTGAGGGGCTTGCTCGAAAAGTCGGAGCGTCAATCAGCAGTCATATCCGCAGCGCGAAACGGAATGCCATGATATCCAAAGTGCCGAATGGACGGGGCGGGCATCTATCGGGGATGTACAAGGTCCGGCAGAAACGGAAGAAGGCCGTGCCTGCCAAGCTGCCGAAAGTCACAACCGGCTATACCGGCAAGGCCGGTGAATATGGCCTGTTAAGTGAATTGCTCTTCAGAGGGTACAATGCTTCGATTATGACGGTCGATGAAGGTATCGACGTTGTCGCCTCCAAGAGAAACAAGTATTTTCACATCCAAGTTAAGACAGCCAACGTGAACCAGAGTGGGAAATATCAGTTCACCATTCCGGCAAGCAGCTACAAATCGCACGATGCCTCCACGACCTTTTACGTCCTTATTACGCGACGGATTATCAATAATTTCTGGAGAAGCGATTATATCATTTTGTCTAGCAGCGACATCGCCCGTTTTATTGCCACTGATGTGATCAATAATGGCAAGAAGTACTCGTTGCATATCCGATATGAAGGGAATAAGTGTATTCTGAATAAAGAAGAGGATGTTACGTATTTTTTGAATAATTTTGAGCCAATGAAATAGTCGTTGGGAATGCCTGTTGTCATGGTGTGAGCTTGTTTTCAGATGGCTTGACTTAATGTTTGGCAGCCTCTAAAAATTGTCTGTCGATAATGAATTCTCGTAAATGAAAATTTAACCGATTGAGGATCGATATGCAGAAAAAGAGTGATGAGCACATGGAGAAGTTTGGGTTTGCCGTTGTTTCCGACGAAGACGGCATGGAGAGCGTCGCCTACACGGCTTCTTGTTCCGGCAGCCGCTCCGATTGCTGCACCAGGACCTGTTCCGCGGATGCCAACTTCGCTGAAAACGCCGAAGCCTGGGAGCAGTACCTGGCCGTTAAAGGTGGACAGGTTCAATACTAGCAGGCAGACACAATGACACATTTATCGGAAGCCTCCGCCCCGGAACTTCGAGACGGGGTGGAGGTTTTTCTTTATCCTCCAAAGGAAGAAATCTGCTCGGTTCTCTTCCTTTTTTTGTCAAACAGGCGGAGGCTGCGCATTGAATGCAAGCCCGCCTTTACCCTCTTGCTCAAGGAACTATCTAAGCCGCAGCCGCTGGCGGATTCGTTGGAACGCGCCGGGCTGGTCTTGGATGATGAAACCGAGGCGTTTCTGTCCTTTCTTGAGACTGAGGGAATCGTCACCGTGTCCGATCCTCTCGAAACCGACCAGCTTTCGGCCGCGTATATGGAACAATACAAGCGTCAAGTGTATTTCTTGCTGGACATCCTAAAGTCTCCGGCAAAGGCCCATGAAGTCCAGAAACGGATTTTCGATGCGCACATAACGGTTTTCGGCCTGGGAGCCATTGGCAGCGGCATTCTGCAGCAACTCTGCATGATGGGATTCAGGCGGTTTACCCTCATCGATTACGCAGAGGTCGAGGAGAACGACATCGCTCGGACGCCTTACAGGATTGCTATGGATGTCGGCATGCCAAAGGCCGAGGCCGCCAAAGCGCTGGTTGAGGATTTCGCCTTTGATCCACAAGTCGAGATGCACAATGTCAGCCTCAGGACGGACACCGATCTCGGCGAGTTGGTCCAGGGAACGTCGCTTATCATCAACACCACCGATCAACCGTACGTCGGATACACCAACATCAAGCTTTCGCGTTACGCTTTGCAGCATAGCATTCCGGTGTTGGCTGCTGGTGGGTTCGACGCCCACCTTGCCTCTCTAGGGGAATTGCTGATTCCGCATTTAACACCGTGCGCGGATTGTTACGCCACGTTTTTTCACGAGAGCTTGAAGGATTGGAAGCCCATTCCCCATCCTGTAAAGGAGCGCGAAGGATGGTTCGGCGGCCTGGGCAGCCTGTCCACGTTCAGCGCCTCCACGGCCGCGCTGGATATCCTAGGCTACTTCATGAACCCGGAAGACCGAAAGGCGGCTCCCGGCGGTCGGGGCGAATTCCTTTTTCATGACTACAGCCTCGACACCTTTGTCGTCGAAAGGGACAAGGAGTGCCTGTCTTGCGGGGAGGGGCACAAATGAGCCGATATAGCGAGGAATGCTTTCGGCTCCGCCCGTCCGTCTCATTCGTGCCCATGCCGCAGGAGGGGACCTACCAATTCTTTGTTTCGGACATCAGGCAGAGCTTCAACCTTGCCTTTGCCGATGAGGATTACGTCAGGATTCTGTCCAACCTAGATGGGAGCCTGCCGTATGCCAAGCTGGCGGAAACCTACGCCCTTGATGATCGGCAACTTGTCGGGCTGGAGCGGCTTTTCGACGTCCTGATCGAGCGGTGCGCCGTGGAAGATGTGCAGGTTGTAGCGTCCCGCGAATCCGATCCGTTTCGGCGGGTGAAGACGTTCATCGGCTCCTATGTCCCATATTACGATGTCGAAGCCGCCTGGCAGCGGGTAGCGGATAGTCATGCTGTCGTGATCGGGGCCGGGGGCGTCGGAAGCTGGGTCGTCTCCCTGTTGGCGCAAATGGGGGTCAAGCATTTTACGGTGCTCGATGACGACGTGGTAAAGCCTCATAACCTGAACCGCTCCTTGTTCTCCAGAGATGATGTGGGAAGCCTCAAAACCCTAGCCTTGGAAAAGATGCTCAACTCGCGCCGGGATGAGTCTTATACGGTCAAGGCCGTCGAAGAGAAGCTGGAGAGCTCGGAGCGGCTGATCGCATTATTAAGGGGTGATTCGCAGTCGCAGACAGTCCTGATCAATTGCGCGGATTTTCCTTCGGTCGCCCACACGTCGGCGATCATCAACGAGGCGGCCTTTGCGCTCGACCTGCCCTACATAATTGCCGGTGGCTACAACATGCACCTCAGCCTGGTTGGGCCGACGATTATCCCCGGCAAGACGCCGTGCTTTCACTGTATCTCGCACGGTATGGACCAACTCAAAGTAGCCGAGATCGAAGGAGCGGAGCGTGTCGTCAAGGAACACCGCAATCTCGGGAATCTAGCCCCTTTGGCAGCGATTTCCGCATCTTTTGTCGCCAACGAATGCTTGAAGTTGTTGCTTGGGCTGCCGAATTTGAAACCGACCATGATCGGCAAGCGTGGCGAGTTCAATTTTTTCACGAAGAAACTGGTGTTGGAAGAGTATGGCGTGTGGGATGAATGTCCGTATTGTGCACGGAGGAAGTAAATGGGTGTTTTGTTTGATTTTTCAAAATGTTTTTCTCGTTCAATGTTTTTCATATTTGTCTTTGTTGTTGCATTAGCATTTGTCTTTTTCTTGTTGTTAACACTAAAGATAGTAGACTATTCTTTTGTTCCAAGCATAAAAACTATAACGCAAAGCACATCTGAGTCTATGGCAAGAGGGTTTGACCCGTTTCAGACATATCGAGATTTTGTTACTACGACAACTGGCCTACTTACTTTAATAATTGGTGCAATTGGAATAGGATCATTTATATCCTTTAGAAAATTTAAAGAAGAAGAAGCCAAGATTACTGATAGAAGAAATCAGCTTGATATGTTTTTGAAAATTGAAGAGGGACGTAATATCTCTGAATCAGAAGCAACCTACTCTACTGCAATCAAGCTTTATGATGAGGCGGAAAGGTTACATAGCAAATACCACATGCTATATACGTTAAGAGGCGAAGCATACTATTATAGGAATAGAACTGGTGATCTTCAGAATGCAATTAAAGATTTTGAAGTGGCTATAGAGTTAAAGAAGAATTCATCTAGAGCTTGGTTTGGGCTTGGACAAGCTCGTTTTAGGTTAGTAAGGAGAAAACATTGTAATATAAACAATCTTGAAAGGCATCTTGAGAACGAAGATGTTGCCGATTTGAAAATTGCTGACAATGAAGGGGTTATAGATAGAAAGAAAGAGACACGAGAAGCAATGGAAGACATAGAAAAGGCAATTAGTTTTCAATACGCTGAAGCTCCTGCACGTCTTGAGCTGGGTAAAATGTATAAATCTATTGGTGATAATAAAGGCGCTCTAAAACAATACAAGCTGGCATACGAGAGCAATAAAGCACATGCTGCCTGCGGTTTTACATACGCTTTACTATGGTTGTCAGAGAACGATGATTGTTTAGAGAAAGCAAAAGAAGAAGGCATTCTCGACATAATAAGGAAGGCCAGTGTATACGATGTATACAACAGCAAGGCTGCGTATGCATTGTTGTGGTATTTATATAGCAAAGTGCCTGAATTGGGGGGCGCAGAAAAAGCCAAATCGATGACAGATTCGTTGGTCATAAACGAACTATTTGAATTGAGGGAAACTGTTTAAAAATGATGTTTACCCTCCACGGCATAGAAACCAACAACCTCAATTCGGTTGACGTTTCCATCCCGCATGGACAGATAACCGCCGTTGTCGGCGGGAGCGGGGCGGGCAAAACCTCTTTAGCGTTCCATACACTCTACGCGCTCTGCAAGAACGAACTCGACATCATCTCCGGAGTCCCGGCCAGTCATCGTCCCAAGGTTCGAGATCATACCAATCTGCTCCCGGCCATCGCGTTGAAGCAGAAGAATGCCAACGTCAATCCACGGTCGAGCGTCTTCAGCTATCTCGGGCTCGACAAGTTGTTTCTGCCCCTGTTTGTGCAGGCCAACCCGGACATCAAGCGGAATATCCTAGCCCAGAACAATCCTGCCAACTATTGCCCGGCCTGCAAAGGGCTCGGCGTCGTCTTTCAGCCCGATCCGGCCCGGATTGTCGATCTACACAAGCCCCTTACGGACAAGCCGTTCATTTCCTGGAATAATTTCCTTTCCAATCATTACTATCCGTTACTTAAAGCCTTCTGCTCGAAGCGTGGTATCGACACAACCAAGTCCATTTCACAGTTGCCGTCCCGGCAGCAGGAGTTGCTGCTCCATGGGGCCGACGAAAAGCAGTTCCAGGTTAAGTACAAGCAAAAAAAACGCTACTGTCAGAAACAGTTTCCCTTTATCGGAGCCATCCGGGAGATTCAGGACTGCTGCGAAGATCTGCAGAAGCCGGGTAACCGGCAGAAAGCCAAGTCGTATATCGCCGAGCAGGTCTGTCCGGAGTGCCATGGAGCAAGGTTTTTTAAGGATCTCTCGAAGTACACGGTTAACGGCTGGACGATCCACGACATCCTCTTGTCGAGCTTTAATGCGTTGCTTTCTTTCATCCAATCAATCCCGACTCATGAGTTCGCAGTAAACAAATTGAAGGCCCTGGTTTCCAACGTCGTCAGGAACAACCTGGGCTACCTCGCCTCGATGCGCTCGATACCATCCCTTTCCGGGGGAGAGTTCCAACGGCTGCAACTGGCCTCGGTGCTCAACTCGGACTTCACGAATCTGCTCTACGTAATCGATGAGGTTTCTTCTTCATTGCACGTTGCGGAGTACCCGAACGTCATTTCTCAACTCCAGTCATTGAAAAAACGCAATTCCACCCTGGTCATGGTCGAACACGAACTGGAATTCATTGAGAAAGCCGACAACCTGATAGCCCTTGAGGATGGCAGGGTGATCGACTCAACGAATTGGCTTCAAAGACAGCGGGAGGTCTCCGTTGACCGTACCAACATCGAACCACGCGGCACTATGGATTTCACAGTCCACGGCGTCCACAATATCCGCCACCTTGATGTCTCCCTGCCCATGGGCTGTCTCATCGGCTGTTGCGGCGTGTCCGGTTCGGGCAAGTCCTCTTTTGCCAAGACCATCTCGGGCAAAACTGGCGTTGAGTACATCAGTCAGGGAACGATCCAGGGGAACAGCAACTCTACAGTGGCGACCTTTCTCAAGCTCATGCAGCCGATTGATACGTTTTTATGTAAAGCTCTGGATACTCCGCCGAAGACTTTCTTGTTCAACAACAGACCCAGCCAATGCCCCGCTTGCGAGGGCAAGGGGTATGTAGAACAGGAAGCCTCGTTTGGACATGCGTATCGTTCCGTATGCGAGGCCTGTGAGGGCAGACGTTACAATCCCGAAGTTCTTGCATACCGAATTAACTCGCTCACCGTTCATGACATCCTGACGATGACAGTTACCGAGTTGTCGGCAGCCGGGGTGTTCGTGGAAAACAGGAAGATTGCTGCCAAATTGGAGGACATGATCAGCATCGGTCTGGGGCACCTGACCCTTTTCAGGCCCACCAGCGAACTCTCTGGCGGGGAAGCGCAACGGATCAAGCTTCTGTCTCGGGTGAAGGCCAATCTCAAAAACACCTTCCTCATCATCGACGAGCCCGCCAACGGCCTGGAGCGAGACGATACAAAGCGTCTGATCGGATTTCTGGACAGGCTGCTCATCAAGGCAAAGGGGATCATGGTCATCGAGCACAACCTGTTCTTGCTGAAAAGCATGGACTACATCTTGGAGTTCGGCCCTCGCGGCGGCGACGAGGGCGGCAACATTGTTTTTCAGGGCCGCATTGAGGATATGGAAGACTCGGAGTCTATTCTCATGGATTATATTTAGGCATTCGCGCCGCGAGCCCGTTTAAATGCCAAGACCGCCCCAGTGAAGTCGTGTTCGTGTCCGCTATATGTCCGCTTTTCTCACGACGCCCAGCGAAATCAGCGACATTCCGCGCTTTCTGCACATCATGCTACAGTGTATTTCGAGTAAGCTTGGCGGCAAACAAGTCCATTGTTGTTGTGTGGTTAGATGGTCATATAAGTTGAACGTCCTCAAAAATGGCATTCAAGAGGTCGTCAGTTCGATTCTGTCCAGCTCCACCAATTTTCCAAGAGGTTATTCAGTTATCTGGATAACCTCTTTTTTTGTTTGGCCTTATTCAACAATTGCAAGATAACCAGATCTCGTATGATGATGTATCGTTTTCCATAGCTATAATGATCGTTTATTCAATGTAGTCTAATAAAAACTACTCATCAAAGAGGCATGGAAAATGGGTCGTGACATCGGCTGGTCCGGTTTCCTCGCCGCGCAGGTAGTTGTAGACGTTCATGTCGTGCACCACCTGTAGCCACAGGGGCGGGCCTTCGGCCTGTATGACTTCCGAGACATTGTAGATGGATGGGTGATCCACCCAGAAGACGGTGTTGGGCGACGCAGATGGTTCCAGCAGTGAAACAAAGGCGTTCGTCATGTCCCGAAAGTCGAAAAATCTCCCTTCCTTGTACTGGAGCCCGTTTGGGAAGTTGATATACAGCGTTTCCTGCCTTTCGAGGTTTTCTTCCTCTATCTGATTGCAGATGGTCTGCAACGTCCTGACGAAGTTGACGGAGAGGGCGTCATCATTGTCGAGGCGCGTGCTGAGGTACCACTTTGCTGCCGGTGCGGTCTCCTTCATCTTTTCAACGACAGTGGGGATCGTCGTTTCATAGGAATCGCAGTAAACGGGAACGAAATTCTTCTGCCGGGCGAATATGTTGATGAGCCGCCGATATCGTTCGGGCGTGCGTGTGTCGAAGAGCACCAGCCACGTGAAGTTGTCTTCGGTCTGAGCCGTCACGGTGGGGAAGCAGTATTTGCGAAACAGCTCGAACCGAAGCGCGAGCCACGTGTCTTCCAGTCTGGCCGGAAAGTCCATCGGATAGATGTTCACGTTGAACCGGGTGATGATGAAGTGGTGGAAGTCGAGCATTATCCTTCATAGCCAAAAGGCAAGCTCCAAGTAAAGATGCACGCCAAATGCGCTTGGATAATGGCCAACCTCGCGGAACCCTTTGACGTGGTTCGGCTATATCGGTAAGGCAGAATAGAATCGCCTTGCCCGGTGATGCCGATGTGCAAGCACAAGGAGGTCCGATGCACGTACATGCGCTTGTGGCGCTTTCCGTGGTTCTGCTCGTGGGGATCGTCTGCCAGCTGGTTGCCTGGCGTGTGAAGCTGCCGGCGATTCTCTTTCTGCTTCTCAGCGGCATCGTGCTCGGTCCGGGTGTAGGCTTCCTGAATCCCGATCAGCTGTTTGGCGACCTGCTGTTTCCGTTCATTTCGCTCGCGGTCGCAATCATCCTCTTTGAAGGTAGCCTGACTCTCAAATTTCACGAAATCCCCGGACTGGAAAAGGTCATACGCAACATGATCACGATTGGCGTCGTGGTGACGCTGCTTGTGACCGCGGTCGGCACACGGTATCTCATGGGCCTTTCCTGGGAGATATCGTTCCTGTTCGGCGCACTGATGGTGGTTACCGGCCCCACGGTCATCGTGCCCATGCTGCGGACCGTGCGGCCCAAGGAGAGCGTGTCGCACATCCTGCGCTGGGAAGGCATCCTCATCGATCCCATCGGCGCGACGCTTGCGGTGCTCGTGTTTCAATTCATCGTGGCAGGCAGCCTTCAGAGCGGCATCGCCGGAATGTTGGGTGTCTTTGGACGAATCCTCGTCATCGGCGGCGTGCTCGGGTCCATCGGCGGCTATCTATTCGGCGTGGTGCTGCGCAAGCACTGGATTCCGCACTACCTGCACAACTACGCGGCGTTGGCCCTCGTCTGCGCGATCTTTGCGCTGTCCGACATGCTTGAGGCCGAATCCGGCTTGCTGTCCGTGACGGTCATGGGGGTGTGGCTCGCCAACACCAAGGGCGTAGACCTCGACGAGATTCTCGACTTCAAGGAGCACCTGAGCGTGGTGCTTATCTCCATGCTGTTCATCATCCTTGCCGCCCGGATGGAGCTTGCGGAATTCACGGCGCTGGGCTGGCCCGCACTGGGCCTGTTCGCGGTGATTCAGTTCATCTCGCGGCCGCTGGCGGCGCAGGCCTCGGCCTACGGGTCGCGCCTGTCCATGGCGGAACGGCATTTTCTGGCATGGATCGCCCCGCGTGGCATCATTGCTGCCGCAATATCGGCCCTGTTTGCCATCAAGCTTGGAGAGATGGGGTATGCCGAGGCTTCCAAACTCGTACCGCTGACCTTCATGGTCATTGTGGGCACGGTGCTGTTGCAGAGCGCCACCGCCCGTCCCATTGCGAAGTGGCTCAAGGTCGCGGAACCGGAGCCCAAGGGATTCCTTATCGTGGGCGCTGACCTCGTGGCGCGGACCATCGCCACGGAACTCAGGGAGAATGGTTTCCGGGTGCAGCTCACGGATCAGAACTGGGACAACATCGTCACGGCCAGAATGGAGGGATTGCGTGCGTACTGGGGCAATCCGGCTTCGGAGCACGCTGAGCGGCACCTGAGTCTTATCGGGATAGGACGCCTGCTTGCGCTGAGTTCGGGCCGCGAGCTCAACGCGCTGGCGGCGCAGCATTACAAAATGGAATTCGGCGCGGGCAATGTCTTTGCCATCCGTCTGCCCAGCGAGGATGGGCCTGAAGATGACGCCAAGACCAACATCCGCTCCGGGGGCCGTCCGCTGTTCGAAGAGGGTGTCACCTATCAGAAGCTCCGGGAACTGTTGGAAAGCGGGGCCGAATTGAAGACGACCCCGCTGACGGAAAGATTCACGTTCAAGGATTACGTCGAGCAGTGTGAAGAGCAACGCATTCCGCTTTTCGCCATTGCCCCGGGAGGCAAGATACACCTGTTCACGGGGGAGAACGACTTTGAGCCCAAGCCGGAATGGCGCATCATCGGCACAGCGTCCTGCATGCCTATTTCGCGTTCCAACGGCAGGCGAAACGGAAAGCGCAACGGCAAGGGCTGAGGCGTTTCCGTCAGTTCCCGGCCAACTCCGAACATTCCTGCATGGTCAGCGGCCGCCCTGTGCGGCACGCATGATCACTTACCTGTTCCAGCAGGCTGTCGGCATCGGCAGAGGTTTTGTTTCCCAGAACCGTTTTCAGCAGTGAGCGCCCGCTCTTTGCGCTGAACCCCAAACGGCGTGCGCCGCGGACCGACTCCGGCGAGTACGGCTCGAAAAGGTTCGGATCGCGCGCCATGCCGTGCAGGTGGACACCGCTTTCGCAGGCAAAGATGTCGTTGCCCACCACCGCCTTGTTCCGTGGCACCGCCAGATCCGCCAGCCGGGCGATACGGGCGCAGAGCGGGGCGGCGCCTTCCATGCGGTAGTTCCCTGACATGTCGATCAATTCCAGATACCCCGTAAGCTCCTCGGTGGCGGCGAGCCCGGAGCGTTCGCCGATGCCGAGCAGGCTTCCGTCCGCCCAGTCCGCACCGGCATCCAGCGCGGCCATGGCGTTGGCGGTGCCCATGCCGAAGTCGTCGTGGCAGTGCACCGCGATGTCGATGACCAGCCGCTCCCGCAGTTCCGATACAGCCTTCATGACCTTGGTCGGGGTCCAGATGCCTACGGTGTCCGACAGGCGGACCCGGAACGCTCCTGCGTTCTCAGCTTTGAGGGCCAGCTTGCCCAGCCACTTGGCATCGGCGCGCGAAGCGTCTTCCAGTCCCACGGAGACTTCCATGCCGTAGCTGCGGGCCAGTGCGATAACGGTTTCCATGCGCGCGATCAGTGCCCGGCGGGTAATGTCAAGCCGCTTGCGCCGGTGCTCGTCCGAAGCCGGGACACCTATGTTGATGCGTCCGGCACCGATGCGCGCGGCTTCGATTATGTCTGACTCGCGGCAGCGGCTCCATACGGAAATGGCGGATTTGCCGAGTCTGCGTCCGGACCAGCGGCAAAATGCCTCCAGTTCTTCTAGGCCTGCCCAGCCGACTTCCATCTCTTCCACGCCCATGCAGGAGAGGCCCATGGCGACGGTCTGGCGCTCTTCAAGTCCCATGCGGACGCCGAACATCTGGGCCCCTTCACGGAGAGTGGTGTCTATAAGCATGTCGCCTCCTGTTTTTTGTGTTGCTTGCAAAGGCAGAGGCAACTTTGGTGCCACTGGAGTCCGGAATGGTAATGTCCCGAATTTCAGGGCCTTTGCCCTGGATCAGCCAGATGCCTTTGCGATCCACGGAAGTGTAGGAATCTACAATTTTGTGGGTTCACGAGTGTTGTCGCCTACAAAATCGGCGGGACTCTTCTGTGGTGACGACTTGTGATTATGTCCTTTTTTTACGGATGTTTATCCGTATTTTTTCGCGAATGGCACGGCGGTTGCCAATAGAGGGGCAAGCTTTCAACACGACAACCCTTTGAGACAGAGGAGACTCCTAATGAGAAAGGTAGCCATCTACGGAAAAGGCGGCATCGGAAAATCCACCACCACGCAGAACACGGTGGCAGGCCTTGCGGAAATGGGGCGTCAGGTAATGGTCGTCGGTTGCGACCCCAAGGCCGACTCCACCCGTCTGCTGCTCGGCGGACTGGCCCAGAAGTCCGTCCTGGACACCCTTCGCGAGGAAGGAGAGGACGTGGAACTGGCGGATATCCGCAAGAAGGGTTTCGGCGGTTCCTGGAGTGTTGAATCCGGCGGTCCCGAGCCGGGCGTCGGCTGTGCGGGCCGCGGCATCATCACTTCCATCAACATGCTTGAATCCCTCGGCGCCTACGAGGAAGACGAGAAGCTCGACTACGCTTTCTACGACGTCCTCGGTGACGTTGTCTGCGGCGGCTTCGCCATGCCCATTCGCGACGGCAAGGCCGAGGAGATCTACATCGTCTGTTCCGGCGAGATGATGGCCATGTATGCGGCCAACAACATCTGCAAGGGCATCATGAAATACGCTCAGTCCGGCGGCGTTCGTCTGGGCGGCCTGATCTGCAACTCCCGTAACGTGGACAACGAAAAAGAGATGATCGAGGAGCTGGCGCGCAGGCTTGGCACCCAGATGATCTACTTCGTCCCCCGCGACAACGACGTTCAGCGCGCGGAGATCAACCGCAAGACGGTCATCGAATGGAATCCCGAGGCGACTCAGGCTGACGTATATCGCGGACTGGCCAAGGCCATCGATGAAAACGAAATGTTCGTGGTTCCGACCCCGCTGGAAATCGAAGACCTTGAGCAGCTGCTGCTCGACTACGGCATTCTGGAAGCCTAGCAACACGAATTTCAAGGAGAAATACACATGTCCATGATCATGATCCGAGCCATCGTGCGTCCCGAAAAAGCCGATGACGTTTTGGCCGCCCTGATGGATGCCGGGTTCCCGGCCGTGACCAAGTATTCCGTTGCCGGTCGCGGCAAGCAGCGCGGCATCAAGATAGGTGAAGTCACCTACGACGAGATTCCCAAAACCATGCTCATGAGTGTGGTCCCGGAAGTGGATCGCGACTTCGTCCTCGACACCATAATGAAGGCCGCGCGTTCCGGCACCAAGGGCGCCTTCGGCGACGGTAAGATCTTCATCTCCGACGTGGAGGACGTGTTCACCATTTCCTCGGGCGTGAAGGAAACCGCCACGGCGGCCGAGGGGGTGCCCGCATGAAGGAGATCATCGCCGTCGTACGCATGAACATGATGAACCGGACCAAGACCGCCCTGACCGAGGCCGGGGTGGATGCCTTCTTCGCCAACGAGGCGCAGGGTCGCGGACAGGGCTTTGCCAACCTCATGCTCCTCGAAGGCGCCGAGCGCGGTTACGAGGAAGCGGTGGAGCACCTCGGCGGCAAGGGCAAGTTGTATCCCAAACGCATCCTTACCGTGGTGGTCCCGGAGGATGAGGTGGACGGCATCGTCGAAACCATCATCGAGACCAACAAGACCGGCAAGCCCGGTGACGGCAAGATCTGGGTCCTGCCCGTGAAGGACGCCGTCAGGGTCCGCACCGGCGAAAGCGGCATCAAATCCATAAGCTGATCATTCAGCAAAGGAGATATACATGGCGACCAAGAACAAGTCGGTGCAGTGGAATCCCGCCGAAATCAAGGAGGAGCTGCTCAGCAAGTACCCTCCGAAGGTGGCGAGGAAGCGCGCCAAGCAGATTCTCATAAACGAGGCCGAGGGCAGCGAGACGCCCGAGATTACGGCCAACGTGCGCACCGTGCCCGGCATCATCACCATGCGCGGCTGCACCTACGCGGGCTGCAAGGGCGTCATCATGGGCCCCACCCGCGATATCGTGAACATCACCCACGGCCCCATCGGCTGCGGCTTTTATTCCTGGCTCACCCGCCGGAACCAGACCGATGTGTCCGACCCGGATGCCGAAAACTACATGATGTATTCTTTCTCCACGGACATGCAGGACGAGGACATCATCTTCGGCGGGGAAAAGAAGCTGGAGGCGGCCATCCAGGAAGCCTACGACCTGTTTCATCCCAAGGGCATCTGCGTCTTCGCCACCTGTCCCGTGGGGCTGATCGGCGATGACATCCACGCCGTGTGCAAGAAGATGCGCGAGAAGCTCGGTGACTGCAACATCTTCGCCTTCTCCTGCGAGGGATACAAGGGCGTGAGCCAGTCCGCGGGCCACCACATCGCCAACAACCAGGTCTTCCGCTACCTCGTGGGCGAAAATGAGGAACCGGTCAAGGGCGATTACAAGATCAACCTGCTGGGCGAATACAACATCGGTGGCGACGGCTTCGAGATCGACCGCATCCTGAACAAGTGCGGCATCACCAACGTGGCCACTTTCTCGGGCAACTCCACCTACGAGCAGTTCGCCTCGGCCCAGCACGCGGACCTGTCCTGCGTCATGTGCCACCGCTCCATCAACTACGTGGCAGACATGCTGGAGACCAAATACGGCATCCCGTGGATCAAGGTGAACTTCATCGGTGCAGAGGCCACCGCCAAGTCGCTGCGCAAGATCGGCCAGTACTTTGAGGACAAGGAGCTCATGGAGCGCATCGAGAAGGTCATCGCCGAGGAAATGCCGGATGTTGACGCCATGCGCGACGAAGTGCTGCCGCACACCACCGGCAAGACCGCCATGCTCTTCGTGGGCGGCTCCCGTGCGCACCATTATCAGGAGCTCTTCAAGGAAATGGGCATGAAGACTCTCTCCGCCGGGTACGAGTTTGCACACCGCGACGACTACGAAGGCCGCGAAGTCCTGCCGAATCTCAAGGTGGACGCGGACTCCCGCAACATCGAGGAGATCGAGGTCGGGCCCGACGAGAAGCTCTACCAGCCGCGCAAGACCGACGAGCAGACCCGCAGGCTGGAAGAGGCCGGGTTCCGCTTCAAGGATTACGACGGAATGCTGCCCGACATGGATCACCGCACCATCGTGGTGGATGACCTGAACCAGTACGAGGCCGAAAAGCTCGTGGAAATCATGAAGCCGGACCTGTTCTGCGCGGGCATCAAAGAGAAGTACTCCATCCAGAAGCTGGGCGTGCCCATGAAGCAGCTGCACAGCTACGACTCGGGCGGCCCCTATGCCGGATTCCGTGGCGCGATCAATTTCTACAAAGAAATCGACCGCCTCGTCACCAGCCGGGTCTGGAGCTACATGAAGGCTCCCTGGCAGGAGAATCCCGAACTCTCGGCCACCTACGTGTGGGAATAAGGAGAACGCAATGACGTTGCTCAGACATACGCCGAAAGAGGTCGCGGAGCGCAAGGCGCTGACCGTCAACCCGGCCAAGACCTGCCAGCCCATAGGGGCCATGTACGCCGCACTGGGTATCCACGGCTGCCTGCCGCACTCCCACGGCTCGCAGGGCTGTTGCGCCTATCACCGTTCTGCGCTGACCAGGCACTACAAGGAGCCGATCCCGGCCGCCACCAGTTCCTTCACGGAAGGTGCCTCGGTCTTCGGCGGGCAGGCCAACCTGCTACAGGCCATCAACAACATCTTCAGCGTCTACGAGCCCGAGGTAATCGCGGTGCACACCACCTGCCTGTCGGAGACCATCGGCGACGACCTGAACCAGATTATCACCAAGGCCCGCAAGGACGGCAAGATTCCCGAGGGCAAGGACATGCTCGGCGCGTCCACTCCCAGCTATGTGGGATCGCACGTCACCGGCTTTTCCAACATGGTCAAGTCCATGGCTTCGACCTTTGCGAAAAACACCGGCGAGCGAAACGGCAAGGTGAACATCATCCCCGGCTGGGTCGAACCCGCGGACATGGAAGAGATCAAGCGTCTTGTGGCCCTGATGGGCGTTGACATCACCCTGTTCCCGGACACCTCGGGCGTGCTCAACGGTCCGCTCTCCGGCGAATACCACATGTTCCCCAAGGGCGGCGTGACCGTGGACGAACTCCGCGATGCGGGCAACGCCATGGGAACCATGGCACTGGGTGAGTGGTGTTCCGCGGACGCGGCCCGCTGGCTGGACGCCAACTGCAAGGTGCCGTGCACCGTGCTGGACATGCCCTTCGGCCTGAAAGCCACAGACCGCTTCATCGATACCCTGCGCATCATCGCGGGCACCAGCGTGGCGGATGCCGTGGCGCACGAACGCGGGCAACTCGTGGACATGATCTCCGACATGCACCAGTACACCTTCGGCAAAAAGGTGGCCCTCTGGGGCGACCCGGACCAGCTCATCAGCATGTGCGAGTTCCTGGTCTCCATGGACATGTGGCCCGTGCACGTGGTCACCGGCACGCCCGGCAAGCGCTTCGAGGCCCGCATCAAGGAAATCACGGCGGAGCTTCCGTTCGACATCAACGTCAAAGCCGGGGGCGACCTGTTCCTGCTGCACCAGTGGGTGAAGAACGAGCCCGTGGATCTGCTCATGGGTAACTCCTACGGCAAGTACATCGCCCGCGATGAGGACACCCCGCTGATTCGCTGGGGATTCCCGATCCTCGACCGCGTCGGGCACCAGTACTTCCCCACTGTTGGATACAAGGGCGGGCTGCGCCTGCTGGAAAAGATGCTCGGCGCGTTGCTGGACCGCAAGGACCGCGACGATCCCGAGGAAACCTTCGAACTCGTTCTGTAAGCTTCGGCAGTTTGTGAACGCCATCCGGCCAATAGTCCCGCGGAAGCGGGATTCCAAAGGGGCGATGCCCCTTTGGGCGCCGGAAGGCATAATCTGGAACCGGTCCGCCGAAGGCGGCATTCCTGAATGGGAATCAACCGAGAATTACGAGGATTCTTACATGGCTACTACCGAACGTACCATTCTTCTCTGCCAGAGCTTCCGTGCGGGCGGCGACCCGAAGGGCATCTGCCACAAACAGACCGACGGATTTCTCCAGTACATCGAGGAAGAGATCATTGATCGCGGCCTTGACTGTCTCGTAACCGCCACCGGTTGCCTCAAACAGTGTGAAAAAGGGCCCGTGATGGTCGTCATGCCTGAGAACTGGTGGTTCCGGGGCGTTGACAGCGAGGAAGCCATCGACGCGATTCTTGACGGCGTCGAGGACGGCGAACCGGCCGAGGACTATCTCATCGCCTAGGAGGCAGCCGTGAGCGTCCATGCAGAATTCACCATCAGACAGGCCCGCCCCGACGACGTAAGGGCCATGACCGGGCTGCTGTCGGAGCTTTTCTCAATCGAAACGGATTTTCGGCCGGACGGAGAAAGGCAGCAGACGGGGCTGTTCATGTTGATGGAAGAAGATCGCGGACGCGTCACGGTGGCCGAAAAGGACGGGGAAGTCGTGGGCATGTGCACCGGGCAGCTCGTTGTCTCCACCGCCGAGGGCGGCTGGTCCGCTTTGGTGGAGGATCTGGTGGTCCGCAAGGACTGCCGCAGAAACGGCATGGCCCGGGCGCTGCTCGCGGATATCGGAAGCTGGGCGTCCGGAAGCGGGGCATCCCGTCTCCAGCTGCTCGCGGACCGGGACAACGACCCCGCCTTGAAATTTTACGCAAGGATCGGATGGAGCCTTACGCGGCTGATCTGCATCCGCCGCAACATGAACCCGGGAGAGAACGCATGACCAATGACAGCACCATACTCGACGAACGGCGGGCGCAGGTCTTCCGCAGCGGAAGCGGGGATATCGACATCGCCTGCAACCGGCAGTCGTTGGCCGGAGCGGTCAGCCAGCGCGCCTGCGTCTTCTGCGGGTCCCGAGTGGTGCTCTATCCCATCGCCGATGCATTGCATCTGGTGCACGGTCCGGTGGGATGCGCCGCCTACACCTGGGATATCCGCGGCGCGCTTTCCAGCGGTCCGGAGCTGCATCGCCTGAGCTTCACCACCGACCTGCGGGAAAAGGACATCATCTTCGGCGGCGAACCCAAGCTGGAAGCCGCGCTGCTGGAGCTGATCGAACGCAATAAGCCCAAAGCCGCGTTCGTCTATTCCACCTGCATCGTCGGCCTGATCGGCGACGACATGGAGGCCGTCTGCCGGCGCGTGGAGGAAAAGACGGGCATCCCGGTGCTGCCGGTGCAGTCCGAGGGCTTCAAGGGCAGCAAGCGCGAAGGCTACCTTGCGGCCTGCAAGGCCATGTTCCGGCTGGTGGGAACCGCCGACATCTCGGATGTCCCCGAGCTGTCAGTCAATATTTTCGGCGACTTCAACATCGCCGGTGAAACGTGGATCATCAAGGACTATCTGGAGCGCATGGGCCTGACCGTGGTGGCAAGCGTCACCGGCGACGGCAGGGTGGACGACATCCGCCGCATCCACGGCGCATCGCTGAATATGGTCCAATGTTCGGGCGCGACCCTCGATCTGGCCAAGATGATCGAAGAGAAGTTCGGCAAGCCGCACTGTCGCGTCTCGTGGCTGGGCATCGAGGACATGGCCGAGTCGCTTTACAAGGTCGCGGAACATTTCGCGCACCTTGATCCCGGCATCATGGAACGCACCGCCGATCTGGTTCGCAGCGAACTGGGAAAGATCATGCCGGGGCTGGCGCGCTACCGCGCCGATCTGGAAGGCAAGAAGGCCGCGGTCTACGTGGGCGGCGCGTTCAAGGCTTTTTCGCTCATCAAGTCCTTCCGGCACCTCGGTATGGAGGTGGCCGTGGTCGGCTCCCAGACAGGCACCAAGGAAGATTACGCGGAACTGGCGGAGGTTACCGATCCCGGAACCATCATCGTGGACGACGCAAACCCGCTGGAACTGCAGGAATTCATCAAGGAAAAGGACGTGGACGTCTTCGTGGGCGGCGTCAAGGAACGCCCCATCGCCTTCAAGCTCGGCGTTGGATTCTGTGATCATAACCACGAACGGAAGATACCGCTTGAAGGCTTCGA
Organism: Desulfovibrio oxyclinae DSM 11498; assembly: GCF_000375485.1. Lineage (NCBI taxonomy): Bacteria > Pseudomonadati > Thermodesulfobacteriota > Desulfovibrionia > Desulfovibrionales > Desulfovibrionaceae > Desulfovibrio > Desulfovibrio oxyclinae. Next base: position 165,904 of record NZ_AQXE01000007.1, read on the forward strand.
AGGTATGTTGAACTTCGCCAGAGAAGTGCACGCCTCGGCCATGAGCCCGGTCTGGAATTTCGTCCCGCGCCGGGAAGCGCGGCACCGCGATGTCGGAAAGGAGTGCGGCCATGACGAATAATCCCGCTGCAAAGAACGCCGTTTCCACAACCAACGCGTGCAAGCTGTGTACGCCACTGGGTGCCAGCCTCGCCTTCAAGGGCGTGGAGGGGGCGGTGCCGTTCCTGCACGGATCGCAGGGCTGCGCCACCTACATGCGTCGCTACATCATATCCCACTTCCGCGAGCCTATCGACATCGCGTCCTCGGCGCTCGGTGAGAAGCAGGCGGTGTACGGCGGCGGCCCGAATCTGAAGAAGGGCATTCTCAACGTCATGAAGAAGTATTCGCCCAGCCTCGTGGGCGTGGCCTCCACCTGTCTCACCGAAACCATCGGCGACGACATGGGCCTGATTCTTCACGAATTCCGCGAAGAGTTCTCCGATCTGGACCTGCCCGAAGTGGTGCACGTGTCCACCCCGAGCTATCAGGGCACCCACTCCGATGGGTTCCACCGAGCCGTGCACGCCCTGACCGATCAGCTAGCCGACCCGGAAGCGGAGAAGAATGAGCGCATCGCCCTTTTCCCGGGCATGGTCTCGCCCGCGGAGATTCGGCTGCTCAAGGACATATTCCGAGAGTACGGGCTGACACCGACAGTACTGCCGGACATTTCCGACACCCTCGACGGCCCTGCGCTGGAGGACTACGAGCCAGTGGCTTCCGGCGGAACTCCGGTGGCCGACATCAAGGCTCTGCCCGGTGCGGCCGCGTCCGTGGAGTTCGGCAGCTGTCTGCCGAGGGAATCCGGGGGTACCTGTCTGGAAAAACGTTTCGGCGTCCTGAATACGCGCCTGCCTATCCCGCTGGGAGTTCGTGCCTGCGACGATTTCTACGATGCCCTTGCCGAGCTTTCCGGCAGTTGCATTCCACGCCGTTACGAGCAGGAGCGCGGACGACTGGTGGACGCCTACGTGGACGGCCACAAGTATGTCTTCGGCAAGCGGGCCGTCGTTTACGGCGAGGAAAACCTCGTGGTGGCGCTGACCGCGTTTCTGGCGGAGATCGGCGTGCAGCCCGTGCTGGTGGGTACCGGCGCCGAGGGCAAACGCCTCGCCGAAGCCGTGGAAAGCGCGTGCGGCGATCTGCTTCGGGAGCAGCCTCTGGTGCGCGAGGGCGTGGACTTTCACGACATCGCGGAAGAGGCCGAGGCCCTGACCCCTGAACTGGTGCTCGGCAACTCCAAGGGGCAGCGTTACGCAAGGGCATGGAACGCGCCGCTTATTCGCGCAGGGTTCCCCATTCACGACCGTTTCGGCGGCCAGCGTCTGAAGGGAATCGGTTACGAGGGAACGCAGGAACTTTTCGACCGCATCGTCAACGCCCTGATCGACAAAAAGCAGTCCGACAGCCCCATCGGCTGGGGATATATCTAGGAGATCCGCCATGAGTACGAAAAAGCACCCCTGTTTCGACAAGTCTTCCATCGGTGAATGCGGCAGAGTTCATCTTCCGGTGGCTCCCAAGTGCAACATCAAATGCAACTACTGCGATCGCAAGCACGACTGCGTGAACGAATCGCGCCCCGGCGTGACCTCGGCGGTGCTCAAGCCGCATCAGGCCCTTGAGTATCTGCACAAGGTCATGGAGGCCGCGCCGAGCACCACCGTGGTCGGCATCGCGGGGCCGGGCGATCCCATGGCCAATCCTGCGGAGACGCTGGAGACCATGCGGCTGGTAAAGAAGCATTATCCGGACATGCTGTTCTGTCTGTCCTCCAACGGATTGGGAATGCCGCCGTATCTGGACCGCCTCAAGGAGTTGGGGGTGACCCACGCCACCATCACCGTCAACGCGGTGGACCCGGACATTGCCGAGCGCATCTACGCTTGGGCCCGCGACGGCAAGGTCATCTACCGCAAGAAGGACGCCGCAAGGATTCTCATCGAACGCCAGCTCGAATCCGTCAAGGGGCTGGTGGAGCGCGGCATCACCGTGAAGGTCAACACCATCGTTATTCCCGGATACAACGATCATCATGTGGAAGAAGTGGCCAAGGTTGTCGGCGCACTCGGTGCGACCCTGCAGAACTGCATCCCGGTGTATCCCAACAGGGAAACGCCGTTTGCGGACGTGGAGGAGCCGTCGCACGCCATGGTCAGTGAGCTTCGAAGGACGGCAGGCGAGCATGTGGAGCAGATGACGCACTGCAAGCGTTGCCGCGCCGATGCCGTGGGGCTGCTTGAAGCGGATCGGTCCGGGGAATTCGCGGATACGCTGGGAGCCTGCTCGCGGCTGCTTCCCAGCAATGAAGATGAGGACCGTCCCTACGTCGCCATCGCCAGCCGTGAAGGGATGCTGGTGAACATGCATCTCGGCGAGGCGCGTTCGTTTCAGATTTGGGGTCGCGCCTCCGATGACGCCGGATTCGTCAAGATAGAGGATCGTCCCGCGCCGCCCATGGGCGGCGGACCCAAGCGCTGGGAAGCACTGGCCGGAACGCTGAAGGACTGTCGCGCAGTGCTCGCGGCGGCCATGGGCGATACGCCCAGGATGCTTCTGGAGGAAAACGGCCTTCCCGCGCATGCGGTAACCGGGTTCATTGCCGACAACCTCGCCGCCCTCTACCGGACCGGCGACCTGAGTGCCTTTGCCGCCCGTCGGGGTGGCGGATGCGGCACGGGCTGCTCAGGCGGAGGCGGCGGGTGCGGATAGACGTGACACCCCGACATGTTGCCCATAGTGGGCGCACCTCCCCCAAAGGCCCCGGTCAATGCGTTCAGACCGGGGCCGTTTTATTTGGGGTGAGGGTGGAGTCGGGTGAGGAAATTATTTGTGACGCCGCAGTTCGGCGCGGCCTTCGGCGATCATGGACTCCAGACCGTACTTGTGCACGCGGTATCCCATCTGCCGGGGCGTGATGCCGAGTTCTTCGGCCGCACGATACTGTATCCAGTCCGCACGCCTGAGCGCCGCGATGACTTCGTTGCGCTCCATATCCGCAAGGGAGCCCATGCCGCCGCAATGCTCGGCATGGACGGGTGATGCGTGGAGGTCCGGTTCTGGAACCGGCACAGGTTCCGGGGCGTGCGTCGCGGGCGTGAGAAAGCTTCGGATGAAGTCGTGATCCAGCCGTTCCTGATCGGCCATGATGACGAGCCGTTCGATGAGGTTTTCCATCTCCCGCACGTTTCCGGGCCAGTCGTATTCCGTGAGCAGGTTCAGGGCTCGAGGTGTGAGCGACAGAGTGCGCCCGTAGTCTTCTTCTGCCTTCTTGATGAAGTGGGAGAGCAGGCCGGGAACGTCTTCCTTGCGTTCACGCAGGGGCGGCACCGTCATGGGGAACACGCTCAGGCGGTAGAACAGGTCGGGCCGGAAGTTGCCCTGAGCCGCAAGCTGTTCAAGGTCGCGGTTGGTGGCGGTGACGATGCGCACGTCCACGGAGCGCGTCCGGCTGGAGCCGAGGCGCTCGAACTCCTTTTCCTGCAACACGCGCAGCAGTTTCGCCTGCACGGGCATGGCCAGCTCGCCGATCTCGTCCAGAAATATGGTGCCGCCGCATGCTTCCTCAAAGCGGCCGGGGCGCGTGTTGGCCGCGCCGGTGAAGGCCCCTTTTTCGTAGCCGAACAGTTCGCTCTCCAGCAGGTTTTCCGGGATGGAAGCGCAGTTGACCTTGATGAACGGATATGATTTGCGGTCGGAAAGCTCGTGGATGATCCGTGCGATCAGTGTTTTGCCCACCCCGGATTCCCCCAGTAAAAGCACGGTGGCGCGGGTCGGAGCCACGCGTTCCAGCTGGCGCTGGACTTCCTGCATGGCGTGGGAACGGCCGACAATGTACGGTCCCTTGTTCTCGCGTGAGAGCTGACTGCGAAGCTGCACGTTTTCGGCCCGCAGCACTTCCTCGCGCTTCTTCACCTTCTCGTTGAGGCTGATGAACTGGGCGATGAGCGTTGCCACCACCGAAAGAAATTCCATGTCCTCACCGAAATCCACGTCATCCGTGAACAGCCGGTCCACGTTCAGCACGCCGATGGGCGACCCGCCGAGGAGGATGGGAACCCCGAGAAAGGAAAGGGTGTTCTTCTGCACGGCGCGCGTTCCGGTCTTGTCCAGAAAAAGCGGCTCGCGGCTGACGTCCGGCACATAGTAGGGTTGCGCCGTCTGGAAGATCCGTCCGGTGACGCCTTCGTCCAGACGATAGACGCCGCGCCGTTCTTCTTCCGGACGCAGGCCGTATGACGCGCTGATGTTCAGCAGGCCGGTATGCTGGTCGAGCAGCGTCACCGTGGCGCGTTGCATGGCGAGCTTTTCGGAAAGAATGCGCAGGATGTCACCCAGGGTCCGTTCCAGATCAAGGGCGCGATCGATCACTTGACAGATAGCCAGAAGAGCGGAGAGTTTCAGTTTTCGGATGGGGGTATGCATACCCCTGTACGAGCAGGATAGATGCCAAAGCAACTATTTAAAAAGTGTTTTATTGCAGTTTCTTGCGAGGTATGGGCTTTGGTTGGGTTTAACGTATTTGTGAATTTTCGAGAGTGGTTGAACAAAATGGTGAGTTCTTAGGGGGCTCTGTATCCCGGAGTCGGGGGCGACTCCGGGATACAGAGCGTCTAGGTGATCTCTTCCGCAGGGCAGACGGGACGTGGATAAACGCGGCCCGGTGCCATGCGGTTCACGGCAAGTGCCACCAGCAGCATCAGCAGGGCGCCGGTGCCTACGGGGAAAAGGGCATAGAGGTATCCGAGCTTATGGATCTGCGGACCGCCGATAACCGCGATGAGCGCGGTGGCGCCGCCGGGCGGGTGGAGCGTGTCCGTGAATTGCATCAGGGCAATGGCCGTTGCCACGGCTGCTGGGGCCGCTATCCACATCTGGCCGCCGAAAAGCTGCATGGCGGCGACGCCAACCACTGCGGAAAGGATGTGTCCGCCGATGAGGTTGCGCGGCTGGGCCAGCGGGCTGTCCACAGCACCATAGATGAGCACGGCCGAGGCCCCGAAGGATCCGATGATGAGCGTCAGCCCCGTGCCTTTGAGCAGGAAGCCGGTGATGAATGAAACCGAGGCGATGCCTGCGAATGCGCCGATCCATGACCAGATAATCTGTGTTTTGCAGGTGGCGTTTCTGCCCTTGATGAGCGAGCGTGAGATCATACGGTGCGTGCCTCCTTGAGAAAACAGCTGTCTTTCATGAAGAGAAACAATACCCCATGAGCCGGACTGTTTCTTTGATACAGGTCAACTGTCCGGCATTTCATGCGGTTGCCGTTTCGGGCAGACGGTGCTGGCGCTGGAGGGGTGCTACAGGCGGCAGCAGGGTTGCTCGCGGCAGGCGTCCTCGCGGGTCATGACCACCTGCCAGAGCTGCATATCGCGGGCGCGGAAAGCGCCTGCGCATGATTGCAGATAGTACTCCCACATGCGCTTGAACCGTTCACTGTACTCGTCGGCGAGCTCCGGCCAGTTCTGCTGGAAGTTTTCATTCCAGTTCATGAGCGTCGTGTCGTAGTGCGGGCCGAAGTTGTGCCAGTCCTCGATGACGAACAGGCCCTCGGCGCTGCGGCCGATCTGCGCCGCGCTCGGAAGCATGCCGTTTGGGAATATGTAGCGGGAAATCCACGGATCGCAATCAGTGCAGGATTCGTTGCCGCCGATGGTGTGCAGCAGAAATATGCCCTGCGGCTTGAGACAGCTGTGAGCCGCGCGCATGAAACTGCGGTAGTTGCGATATCCCACGTGCTCGAACATGCCCACGGAAACGATCTTGTCGTATTCGCCCTCAATGTCGCGGTAATCCATTTCGGCAAAATGAACGGGGAGGTCCTTGCAGAAGTCGGCAGCAAAGGCCAGCTGCTCGCGCGAAATGTTGACGGCCGTGACCTCGCAGTCGTGGTTTTCCGCAAGGTACCGCGCGAGACCGCCCCAGCCGCACCCGATGTCGAGTACGGAGTCGCCCGGTTTGATGTTCAGCTTGCCCGCAATTATGGCGAGCTTGTTTCGCTGGGCCTCGTTCAGGTCGTCCGTACCCTCGAAGTAGCCACAACTGTATTGCAGGTAGTCGTCGAGAAAAGAGAGAAAAAGGTCGTTGCCCAGGTCGTAATGCTGCTCCGCTACAATACGGCTTCGCAGTTTGGACTGAAGATTCAGGATTATTCCCGGGAGCATTCGCAGCAGGTGTCTGGGACTTCCCGTGACCTTTTCATGCAGGCGGGCCGCGAGCAGCCGCTTGATCATCTTGTCGATGCGCGGACAGTCCCACCAGCCGTCCATGTAAGATTCGCCAAGACCGAGGTTCTTATCGCGCCAAATGCGGGCGTACCACCTGTCGTCATACACCCGGATGTCCCAGGGTCTCTCACCGTTGATGGAAATGTCGGCCGACTCCATTAGTTCCCGGATGGTTTTGGCAATCACGACTCAAGTCCTCCTTTCGTCCGGAACAGAGCCAAAACGTGAGCCGCTCATAAGACTCCTTAGGCTCCATGGACGAGTCTTGGTCGGTTAGGGGAAAGGGTATTTTTCAAGATTTAACAAAAATTGACATTGATGCAACCTGCTTCAGTCGTTTTCACTGCACTGTGAAACTTCAGCGTGGCAGGAAATGTGTGGTTTGCGAATTCCATGGCGGTGAGAAAACGGAAAATCGCTTCAGTGGGCAATGCCCGGACATGATTGTCTTTCGTGCCCTCATGGAAGGGATGGGGGCGTACAGCGCCTTGCCAAGCCGTGCCGTTTGTGCAACTTTTCGCTCAGGAGCCGGGCACGGCGGCTACCGATTTTCATCCATTGCATGGGGGGAGCATGGTGAGAGCGTCCAGCGGGAAAACAATTCGGGAAAAAACAGCATTTATACGATCTTTTTGTCGCCTTATTGCGCTTTGCGTAATGCTTGTGCTTCCTCTCGGATGTGCTGAAGGGCCTTCTGAGAAGCGGGAGCAGAAGAGCAGCATCGCTGAAGAGCGCGGCGTGCTGTTCGGAATGTATCTGGATGCCAGCGGTCTCGGTGACAGGGGCTTTCTCGACATGCAGTATCAGGGGCTGGTGCGCGGTTGCCAGAAACACGATGCGCGTTTCGTCATCGAACAGCGTGAGAGTGATGACGGAGTGGAAGAAGCGCTCGGGAGTCTGGAGCATCTGGTGGCACAGGGGTGTCGCGCCGTATTCTGCACCAGTCTGGTCATGCGGGAAGCCATGCAGATTGCCGCAAGAAATCACCCGGACGTTCTGTTCGTGCTCATGGATACCCGACTGGAGGACTATCTGCCGAATACCGCCTCGGTCACGTTTCGTACCGGAGAGGCGTCGTACCTTGCGGGATACATAGCCGCCCACATGAGCGACAGTATCGGCATCATAGGCGGCACCGACGTGGTCCCGGTTCGGGAGTTCGTTGTCGGTTTTCGTGAGGGAATCCGGGCCGCGAGTGAGCAGACGGCCATCCATGAGCGCTACATCGACGATGTGGACGCAACAGGGATCGTATGGAACAACCCGTCGGCAGCCGCAGGCATTGCCAGAGCCATGTCGGAAACGCATGGCGTGGATCTCTTCTTTCCGGTGGCCGGCGCTTCGGCGCTGGGCGTATTCAACTACATCGAAACGACGGACAAGCTCGCAATTGGCGTGGACTCGGATCAGGATTATCTGGCCAAGGGTCAGATAATCACGAGCGTCATCAAGCGCATGGATGTGGCGGTGGAAGACCTCGTGGGCGAAATCTCGGCAGGGCGTTTCGAAAATCGCGACTATGCCTTCGACCTGTCCAGCGGCGGGGTGGCTCTGAGCCCAATGCATCACACCCGTCACATGCTTCCAGACGGCCTGCATGACGAGGTGGACTCGCTCAGGAAGAAGATAATCGACGGCACCATTCAGGTCCCCACGGCATACAGGTGAAAACGGTGAGAAGGGCGCTTCGGAGTTTACTAAAGGGCATCGGGGCCCGCCTTTCCCTGAAGATCAACCTTGTGGTGGTGGTCTGCATGGTCATGCTCATGCTCATCCCGGCCATTCTGCTGGCGCAGACTTACCGCCAGCGGCATCTGGAAAGCGTAAGGCGCGACGCGGAACGGATGGTGGAGCTCTTTGCCGAACTGTCTCAGGACCAGCTGGCTCGTCAGGCTTACGGCATGCTCTATTACAATGCCAAGAGCCTCATGGGAAAGGAAAACGTCCGCTTCGTGAACATCTATGACACGCAAGGTGTCAACCTGCTTCCCTTCACCGGAAAAGGTTCGCTTCCGGACGACAGTGTGCATGTGGTCAGCCGGGACGTGGTGGCCCGTCACATTGAATCCGGGTTCGTGGGACGCGTGGTGGTCGGCGTGGATCTCGCCCCGGCGGAGGCCGAGGTGGATCGGATGTTCGCTCTGCTGCTGCTTGGTATCTTCGGTTCCGGAGGCATCCTTGTGCTAACGCTGACCCATATGCTGCAACGGTTTGTGGTGCGGCCGGTGAACACCCTGGAAGAATCAGTCAGGACCATCGCGACCGGAGATCTGGAGCATCGCATAGCCGAAACCGGTCACGACGAGCTTGGGCGACTGGCTTCCAACATCAATATTATGACCGCCAACCTCAATATGAGCATGCGGGCCAGACGACAGGCCGAGGCCGGACTGGAGAAGCTCAACCGCGAGCTTGAGGAAAAGGTGCGCGAACGCACCGAGCGGCTTTCCGAAAAGGCCGTGGAGTTGGAAAAGGCCAACGAACGGCTTCAGGGGCTTGATCGTGTGAAGTCCTCCCTTCTTTCGCAGGTTTCCCATGAACTCAGGACGCCCCTGACTTCCATTCTCGGTTTCACCAAGGTCATTCACCGGGATTTCGACAGGCTTTTTATGCCGCTGGCCCGGGAGGACGGCACCCTGTCCCACAAGGGGGAGCGCATCGTCTCCAATCTTGAGATCATCGAGAACGAAGGAGACAGGCTGACACGGCTCATCAACGACCTGCTTGACCTGAACAAGATCGAATCGGGACACATGGAGTGGCGCGACAGGGTGGTGGACTTTTCGGAATGCGTGGAGCAGGCGGTCCGCTCGTGCTACGGCGCGTTTACCGCCAAGGCGGACGTGCAGCTTGAATGGGAAGTGGAAGACGAGCTTCCCGCCGTGTTCGTGGACCCGGACCGTATGGACCAGCTGCTGACGAACCTCATCGGAAACGCGGCCAAATTCACCCACTCGGGCAGCGTCTCCGTGACGGCTCGCAGGTGCGACGAAGGCTGGATCGAGGTCAGCGTGGCGGACACCGGAGTCGGCATCCGCAGCGAGGATCTGGACAGGATTTTCCGCAAGTTCACGCAGGTGGGGCAGGAAAACTGCGAAACCACTCGCGTGCGCGGGACCGGGCTTGGTCTGGCTATCTGCCGTGAAATCGTGGAGCGGTACGGCGGTTCGCTGCGGGTCGAGTCCGAATACGGAAAAGGCAGTGCGTTCATCTTCACCCTGCCGGTATACGGTCCCGATTTCCGAAAGACCGGCGAACCCTTGCTTGACTAGTACCTTACACAGCATTTTCGACTACCTTGCCGGAATTTCTTCCGGTTCTTGGCAACAGACCGCATATCGCGTTATGGTGCGATCACACTCAGGAAGCTTCTGCTCCCGGCAGAGCGCGCGTACGCGTTCGTAAGCCATCAGGCCGGGAGAACACCGAGGAGGTTGTTATGATCGCACGTTGGGAACGCATGAATATCAAAGAGCGTATCAGACTGGTTCTGGTGACGCTGCTCGTCGCCCTTGTCCTGCTGTTTTTCATTCAGAACAATGAAACCGTGCAGGTTGCCTTTCTGTGGGGAACCTTCGCGCTCCCCCGTTTCGTGATGCTCCCGGGACTGCTGCTTCTGGGATTCGTGGCCGGATACCTTGTGGCAAGACTGCGGAGGCACCGGAGGTAGCCGCTCATGGCAAGGTTTCTTCGCAAGATAGACCGCAAGGCTGGCCAGCCGCCCGGAGCGGTTATCTTTGTGGGCGAGCGGAAGATGGAGCGGCCGAGGCTGCGCGTCATTCGCTTCGACCCGCAGACCGTTCAGGAGGAAGAACCGGAGTCGGTAGAAGACGTGCAGGCCGCAGCGTCCCGGGGTGGCGTGCTCTGGGCAAATCTCGACGGGCTGCACGATGAATCGATATTGCATCGCTTCGGTGCGGGGTTCGACCTGCCGTCGCTCGTGCTCGAAGACGTGGCTAACACCTCTCAGCGTCCGAAGGCTGAGGATTTTGAGGAGTTCTCGTTCATCTGCGCCCGGATGCTCTGGCTTGGCGAAGACCGGCAGGTGCATGCGGAGCAGTTGAGCATGGCGGTGTTTTCGTCCGTGCTGCTCACGTTTCAGGAGCGGACCGGGGATGTCTTCGATGCAGTGCGCCAGCGTATTCGCTCTGGGCGGGGGAGGGTACGCAGACGCGATGCGCCCTATCTGGCCTGCGCATTGCTGGATTCCGTCATGGAAAACTGTATCCGGGTCATCGAGGTGCTCGGTGAACGGATAGAGGATATGGGCGAGGAAGTGCTGAATGATCCGTCCCCCGAACTGTTGGAGGAAATCCACGAATACCGGCGTGAAGTGGCCTATGTTCGCAAACATCTGAGGCCCATGCGGGAAATGGTGCATCGGCTTGCGCGCAGCGAGTCCGAGCTGTTCGGTCCGGACATGCGCCCGTTCCTCGATGAATTGACCGATCTGGCGGATCAGGCTTCCGAGGCCGCGGACCTGTACCGGGACATGCTGGGCGATCATCTGAACGCCTATAACATGGTCATGGCCAACAGGCTCAACGACGTCATGCGTTTTCTGACGGTGTTCGCCACCATCTTCATCCCATTGACTTTCGTGGCCGGGGTGTACGGCATGAACTTTCAGCACATGCCGGAGCTTGGCCTGCGTTGGGCCTATCCCGCATTCTGGGGTCTCATCGTCGCCCTCGGTGGCGGAATGATTGTCTATTTTCGCAAGAAAGGGTGGCTCTAGGCCGGGGCTAGTGTGCCTCGGCCCAGTTCACGCCAACGCCTACGTCCACCTTCAGCGGCACACTGAGGTCCACGGTGGACTGCATTACTTCCTGAAGACGGTTGCCCGCCTCCTGCGCCCGGTCCTCGGGCACTTCCGCGATGAGTTCGTCATGCACCTGAAGAATGAGGAGTGCGCCAAGGTCGCGCAGTTGTTTGTCGTCGCGAGCCTTGATCATGGCCATCTTGATGACGTCCGCGGCGCTGCCCTGAATCACGGTGTTCACCGCCTGCCTGCGCGCCTGGGAGACCACCTGGTTATTGCGGGAGTGCAGTTCCGGCAGCAGCCTGCGGCGTCCCGCCAGCGTGGTGACGAACCCTTTCTCCGTGGCGTCCTCGATGATGCCTTCGTAAAAACCCTTGAGCGTGGCGAGCTTTTCGAAGTAGCGCTCAATGAACTCCTTGGCCTCGTTCACGGTGATGCCGAGCTCGCGCGAAAGCTTCTGTGGTCCCATGCCGTAGATCAGGCCGAAGTTGACGGTTTTGGCGTTGCGGCGTTCCGAGTCGGTCACTTCGGAGGACGTTTTTTCGGCAAGCAGAGCGGCTGTTGCGGTATGAATATCCGCATCTTCGCGAAACGCTTCCACCAACGCCGGGTCCTGTGAGAAGTGGGCCAGCACGCGCAGTTCGATCTGCGAGTAGTCGGCCGCGGCCAGCAGGTTGCCCTTTTCGGCGGTGAAGCAGGCGCGCATGCGCTTGCCGTACTTCCCGCGGATGGGAATGTTCTGCAGGTTGGGCCGCGAACTGGAAAGTCTGCCGGTGGCTGTTGCGAGCTGATTGAAATGCGTGTGGATGCGACCGTCGTTGCCCGCCAGTTTTGGTAGCGGTTCCAGATAGGTGGAGCGCAGTTTTTCGAGCATCCGGTATTCCAGGACATCGTCCACGATGGGGTGTTGGTCGCGGATTTTCTCAAGCACGGTGTTGGCGGTGGAGTACTGGCCCCCGGCCGTCTTGCCCGCGGGCTTGAGCCCGAGCCTGTCGAAGAGCACGCCGGAGAGCTGCTGGCTGGAGCGGATGTTGAATTCCTCGCCCGCCTTGTCGATTATCTCGCGTGTCAGACCGGAGAGCTGCTGACTGACTTCATTGAGGAAATCGTCGAATGCTTCGCGGTCGATGGCCACCCCGGCTTTTTCCATCTCTACGAGCGCCGGGATAAGCGGAATCTCCAGGTCGCGCATGAGCGGGCCGAGCTTGGCGTTGTCTATCTGCGGCGACACGCCGTGCATGTAGGCGAGTGCGGCCAGACCGTCGGCGTCGGGATGTAGGTCCGAACCCGCGTCACTGAAGGCCTGTCCGGAAAAAAGGGACTGTTTCAGGCGGTCCCACTCGTACCCGCGTGATTCGGGGTCGAGCAGGTAGGCTGCGAGGCTGAGGTCGTACCACTGCGAGCTGGGTATGGACTCCCAGCACTCGTGGTCGCGAAGCAGCTCCTGAAGGCTGGGCGTGGCAATGAGCATGGCCTTGCCAACCTTCTCTGCCAGTGCCGGAGCTTCGGCGGTGCACAGGTATTCCTTTCCCTCAAAGCCGATGCGAAAGCCGTCCGGCGTGACGCAGAGACCGACTTCTCCACCCTTGAACGAGGGAAGCCCGTCCGCATCGGTCGTGGTCATCTCCAGCGGCGGCTGATCCTTTTTTTCTTCCACGGCCTCGCCGAAGAGGGAAAGCTGTTTCTGCCCGTTGTCGCCGGAAGGCTTGGGCGCGGCAGGAGCCGCCTTGCCGGATGACTTGGCCGGGACGGGGATGCTGGCCGCAAGCGACCTCAGCTCGTAGTTTATCAGAAATTCACGCAGCTTCTCCGCTTCGGGATCGCGCACCTCGAAGATTTCGAGCTTGTCCATGCAGCAGTCGAGCTTCATGCGCGTGAGTTCGCGGTACATGAAAATATTGTCGAGCTCCGGCTCAACCTTTTCCCTGAGTTTGGGCGGCAGGTTCTCGTAACCGTCGCGCAGGTCCTCCAGCGTGGGGTAGTCGGCCATGATCTTCTTGGCAGTGACCGGGCCCACCTTGGGAATGCCGGGGATGTTGTCCGAGGAATCGCCGATAAGAGCTTGAAAGTCGGGCCACTGGTTCGGTTCCATGCCTTCCTCTTCCCGAAAACTCTCAAGCGTGATCAGCTTTTCCTGCTTGCCTGCCGGATTGAGGATTACCACGTTTTCGTCGAGGCACTGCTTGAGGTCCTTGTCCGAACCCACGATCACCACGGGACGGCCGCCTTTGTAGCGGGCCGCAAGCGAGGCGATGCAGTCATCGGCCTCCACGCCTTCGGAGACCAGCAACTTGAGGCCGAGCATCTGCACGCCCTCGCGCACCGGTTCGATCTGCGCGGCGAGGTCTTCAGGCATGGCGGGACGGTTGGCCTTGTACTGGTCGTACAGGTCGTGGCGAAAATTCGGTCCCTTGCCGTCCATGATGAACCCGCAGAACGTGGGCTGTTCCTTTTTGAGAAGGTTCAGCACCGTGCGCAGGGTGGTGTTGATGGCACCTGTGGGAAAGCCGTCGGACCGGCTCAGGTTGGAGCGGGCGTAAAACGAACGGTACAGCAGGGCGGTCCCGTCAATGAGAAAGACGGGCTCTTTGTCGAAATTCAATTGTTTTATCAGTGACATGTGGTGCCGTCTCAGGGCTAGATTCGTTTTATCACGCCCCGTTTGCCCTTTCCGAGCTTTTTGAGCATGAAGATTTCGGGGTCCTCGTTGCCGAGGTTCTCCAGATCCACTTCGGCGCGGGCGGCTTCCTTGTGCCCACCCGCGGAACCAAGCTCACCGAAGAGGTTGGTGGCCATCTTGCCCATGTCGCGGCGCATGCCGTCGCCCCGGAAAATGACGACCAGCTTGCCTTCGTAGACGCCGGAGACGACGAGCCACGGGACACCGTGGATTCTGGTGAAGAAGTCGGCCACGATCACGAGGATGTCGGGGTTCTCAACCTTTCCGGCATGGGCGAACAACCCCTGTCCGACGCGGCGGAGATTGTAGAAGGAGCGGGAGAAGTAACGCATCCAGTCGAGGTGGAACTCGCTGCGGCTGATGCGGTTCATGAGCTTGGTGTCGGCGTACTTGTTCAGATATTTGAAGGCCGCCATGTCCGCGTCGATGAACTCGCGCTCGAAGCTTCTGGTGTCGCTCTTGATGCCGTACATGAGCGCGGTGGCCAGCAGCTTCGCGGGCCGGATGCGCATATTGTACAGGTATTCCGTGAGCATGGTGCAGGTCGAGCCGTATTTTGGACGCACGTCCACAAAGTCGGCCTCGGGCTTCTTCTCCGGAAGCAGGGGGTGGTGGTCTATGACCACGGAAAAATCGAACTGCTCGAATTCCGGATTGTGGTGCGGCTGGGAATCCACCAGTGCGAACTTGTCGTACTGTGCCGCGAGGTTCGGAATGAGTTTGCGCGTGGGGATGCGCAGATAGCGGATCATGGCCAGGTTGTCGGGCCGCTTGATCTCGTTGATCTGGCCGATGCCCACGTGGGACACCTTGCGGGCCATGATGCGCCTGAGGGCCAGTGCGGACCCGAGTGCGTCCGGGTCGGCGTTGATGACGATCAGCCAGGCGTCGTCCTTCTTGAACAGGGCGAGCAGTTTCTCGACGTGTTCATCCAGTTGGCGAAAAATAGCCATGCTGTTCCTATTTGAGCTTGAGCGGCAGGCCCGCGGCCACTAGGTGCACGCGGTCCGCGATGCGGGCCGTCCGGCGGTTGAGTTCACCGAGGTTGCGTATGAAGGCACGGACTTCGCCCGACATGGGCAGCGGTCCGAGACCGGCCTCGCATGAAACCAGAATAAGCTCAGCTCCTCTCCAGTTTTGAAGCGTGTCCAGCAGTTGCTGCACGGCTTCTGTTTCCGTCCCGGCCTCCCGGCATGCAAAGAGCCAGAAGTCGAGACTGTCCGCAAGCACGGAACCAAAGTCCGTGTTAGCTTGTCTGAGTCTTTGAGGCAAGTCCCACCCGACCTCAAGCACCTCGATGAGAGGATTTCTTTCGTGACGGTGGGTATTTATCTGCCTTCGAAATTCCTGATCCCCCGCCTTTCCCGTGGCCACAAAGGCCTTTGGACCGGGGGCCTGCTCCAGCAGTTCCAGCGCGTAGTCGGACTTGCCCGACTTGTTTCCGCCAAGCACCAGCGTGATCATGCGCCGTCCTCCCGGTCGCCAAGCAGTTTATGCAATCGGCGCAGTGAACTTTCAAGCTGCCCCTGCCGAAAAACTTCCAGCACGAGGCTTCCGTCCTGCGGAAGCCGCCCGACCCATCGACGCAGCATATTCGCGCCTTTTTCGTCAAGATCGTCCAGCGGGCCGTGTTCGCCCCTTGGTCCGGGACCGTAAACGTGCAGCATCCGCACACGCTCCCACAGACCCGGCAGCGACTCCAGTCCGTCCTGCCCGAAGGCAATGCGGTGGCCGATGTCCAGGCACACCCCGTAACCGTTTTCGGCGATCTCTCCCCAGCAGGCCGAAAGATCGTTGCCCTCGATGTTTTCGATGAGCACTGATTCGGTGGCGATACCGCCGTCTGCAAGGAGTTGGGAGAGTTGCCCGAGTTTCCGGGCATCATCTGGGGGATGTAGGACATAGGCCGTCGGGCGAAGATAGTCAACCTTGCGGGCGAGGGCGAGGATGGCTTCGGCCACTGACGTGACGCCTTCCTGCCACGGCAGGTCGAGCGGAAGGTGCACGCTGTAACGCAGGTTCAGTTCCGAGAGGTCCGGAGGCAGGTCGTTTTCGTCATAGGCGAGGCAGGAGTCGGTTTCAAAGAACGTCAGACTGACCTCGTCCACCATTCCTTCCAGATGACGGCAGTTGCCGCCCACCGTGTCCGGAATCACGAACGAAGGCGCAGCAATGCGCGGCCCACCGTCGAAAAGTCGACGAGTGCGCGAAAAATGTTCGCTTTTGCCGGACGTATTCTCGGAAACGTGGGAAATAACGGCCCGGTTGCCGGAGCAAGGGGTTGATAAGTGAAGACTATCTCTTCGGGGCATGACTATTGCTGAGTCTGTTGACATCGGAAACCCTGTCCGGAGGGTCAGGCCATGAATTCCATACGAAACATTGCACAGCACACATTCAACCCCCTGCACGTCTTCTGCAGACTGCGGCAGGTAGGTATGAATATCCGCGCGGCGCGCGTTGTCTGCCGTGTCTATGAAAACTGTCTGTATAAGCTGATGTTCCCGTTCTAGCCGAGCAGGCTCATCTGCTTTTCCTTCGTGACCTTCTTGGCGGTCATGGTGCTGTGGGTGAACATGTCCGCGGGCACTTCGCGAAGATAGCGGGAGGGCGGCAGGTGAAGCTCCTTGCCGAACAGGTGCCGTTTATCGGCCCGGCTCATGAAAAGCATCCTCTTCGCCCTTGTCATGGAGACATAGAGCAGACGACGTTCCTCGGCGAAAGACTGGCCCCGTCCGGGGGTGAGCGTCACCTTGGCCGTCAGCAGGTCCAGTCCGGCAAAGGGCATGATCCCTTCTTCCAATGCCGGAATGAAGACCGCATCGAACTCCAGTCCCTTGGCCGCGTGCATGGTCATTATCTGAACTTTCTCGGCGGATTTGCCGACAAGCTCGGTCTCGCTCTGCAGGCTGACCCAGTTGACGAGCCCGGCCCAGCCGCCTCGCCTGTCGAACTCGGCTTTGAGCTGTTTGAACGGCTTGCTTTCCCAGAAGAACTGGTCGAAAGGCGGTACTTCCTCAAGGTAGGCCGAGAGCCCGATGGGACCCTTGGCAAGGATGTGTTCCGGCACTTCCAGCACTTCCTCGCTGCCGATCATGGTCATGCCGAGGAAGCTTCCGGCCGCGTCAAGGATGATTTTGCAGCGTTCGTCGTTCCAGAACGGTTCGGTCTCGGGCGTGGCAACAGGCAGGCCGAACCGTTTGAGCGCGGATTCAAGTATCGGCACGAGGGCCTTGAACCGAACCAGCACGGCGATGTCGCCGGGGGCCATGGAGCCGTGGCCGATCTCGTCGGCAAGGGTGTGGCTCGTGGCACCGATGAGTTGCTTGGCGCGGTCCGCTATCCACGCGGCCTCGCGGGTGTCGTCGGGGGCTTCGAAGGCGTGCAGCACGGTCTCCCGGTCCCGGACCGCGCGAATGCGCGTGTCATCAGGGAAAAGGTGCTGGGCCGCAGTGAGCACATCCTGTCCCGAGCGGTAGTTCTCTTCAAGCGTGATGGTTTTCAGCGACGGCCAGAAGCGTTTCAGCTGTTCCTCCGCGTTATCCGTGGCGCCGCGGAATCCGTAGATGGACTGGCGCGGGTCGCCGATGCAGAAAACGCCCTTGCCGGATTCGGGGGCGATGCCCTTGATCACCGCAAGCTGCAACGCGGTGAGGTCCTGCACCTCGTCCACGAGTACGTGTCGCCACGGCTGATGAAAGGTGGGCGCCTCGGTCTGCTCAAGCATGAACTCCAGCAGGTCGGTGTGATCCAGCAGGTTCCAGTGGTTTTTCTGGTTGCCGTAGTTGATGTGGGCGTCAAACAGGTCGTCGGGCACCGGTTCGAGCCGCTCGCGCGAAAGATTGTATTTGTTCCAGTAGTGCTTGAGGTGCTTCTTGGAGATGTCCGGGTTCACCTCGTGAAACAGCTTGATGGCAGCGTCTTCGGGCAGGATGACCGGAGTCTCGGAGTAGGCGTGCTTCCAGTAGTCGAAGCACAGGGAGTGCAGGGTGCCTGCCTGCGGCTGCTCGTCGTCCATGCGTTCGCGCTTCAACCGGTCACGAAGCTCCTGTGCGGCGCGGCGGGTGAAGGTCAGGCACAGGATGCGTCTGGCGCGTTCGCCCTCGTCGAGCAGGCGNTTGACACGGCCCATCAGGGTCTGCGTCTTGCCTGTTCCGGGGCCTGCGAGCACCAGCGTCGGTTCAGGGCCGGCCTTGATGGCCTTCTGCTGCGCATCATTATAGGTAATGGTCTCGGGTTCCACTGAGGCGGCTGCTTCCGGTACGGACGGGGAGACACAAACGGCCTCGGCCTCATCTCCCTTGGCGGGGCGGGGGATGTCCACCAGCGTGGCGCCGTTGCGGATCTGGTCGCGCTCCTGCTGCGTGAAGACGCTGATGACGCCGAATTCGCCGTCGTAACCGGGGGTGCGGATGACGCGTCCCTCGCGCATGCGGCCGATGCCTTCGGCCAACGGGCAGCCAAAGCGCTTGAGTTCTTCCTCCGGCGCACGTTGCAGCACGTTCAGCTCGGAGCCGAATTCGGCGATGAGGTCCATGTACGCCTTGTGCACTTTTTTGGAGCCGGGGCCAACGCC
This sequence comes from Desulfovibrio oxyclinae DSM 11498, assembly GCF_000375485.1. Classification (NCBI taxonomy): domain Bacteria; kingdom Pseudomonadati; phylum Thermodesulfobacteriota; class Desulfovibrionia; order Desulfovibrionales; family Desulfovibrionaceae; genus Desulfovibrio; species Desulfovibrio oxyclinae. Next base: position 184,194 of record NZ_AQXE01000007.1, read on the forward strand.
GATGACCTCGCTGAGCACTTCCTTGAGCGGGATGAGCGAGGTGTAGCCGGGCTGGTTGGCTGGCTGCTTGGCTTCGTGGCGGTCCGCCAGTTCAAGGACGCGGGCGTAGACGCCGCGGGTGATCGGCTTTCCGCAGACGGGGCAGAGCCCCCCGCGCGATTCGGATTCGCGAGGGTCCATGACTACGCCGCATTTGCGGTGGCCGTCCATGTGGTACTTGCCCTCTTCTGGGAAGAATTCGACGGTGCCGAGAAATTTGTTGCCCAGTCCTTCGCCCTTGAGTGCGCGATAGATGCCCTCGTAGGACATCTCGGCCCGGAACAGGTTGGCCTCGCGCCCCAGTTTTTCCCCGGAATGCGCATCCGAGTTGGATACGAGCCGGATGCGGTCGAGCTCGCTCCAGGTCCAGTTCATCTCCGGGTCCGAGGACAGGCCGGTTTCCATGGCGAAGATCTCACGGGAATATTCGCCAAAGCATTCGGCAATGGAGTCAAAGCCGGATTTGGAGCCGAAAATGGAGAACCACGGAGTCCAGATGTGAGCGGGGACAACGAAGCCCATGGGGCTTGTGTTCAGGACGAGGTCCAGCAGGTCGCGGGAGTCGAGCCCGAGAATGGGGCGGCCGTCGGATTCGATGTTGCCGATGGCGTCGAGTTTTTCATTGAAGCGCTTAACGGATTCGATATCGGGCAGGTAGACGAGGTTGTGGACTTTCCGGGTCTTGCCGCCGCGCTTGTATATGGAACTGATCTCCGCCTGAAGCATGAAGCGGGTGGTTCCGGCCAGCGGCCCCTGTGTTCCGGGAATGATCTCCTCAAGTCCCTGAGGGTCCTTGAGCGTCAGCAGCCCGGAACCGTCGTCCACAAGGTTTTCCTCAATCTCCTCCAGCCATCCGGGATGGGTGAAGTCGCCGGTTCCGAGGACGTTCAGGCCCTTGACTCGACCCCACGCGGCAAGCGTCCGAATGGTCAGATTCTTGCTGGTGGCCCTCGAAAAACGCGAATGAATGTGCAGGTCGGCGGTGAAACGTTCCATGGCCGAAACACTATGCCCAAAGGTCCGATATTGCAACCCGGATGGAGACATTTCACCTTGACGGCTGTTGTTGGTTGCGCATACAACGGCTGCCATGAAAACCGACATGCTCAAAGCGAGGGATTCCCTCGGTTATCTCAGCTATAAAACAAGCCGCGTCATATCCAATGCGCTGGCCGCAAAGTTTGCGGAAAACGGCATCAACGTCACGGTGGAACAGTGGCGCGTCCTGATGCCTCTTAGCAAGGTGGACGGGCTTCCGCAGGGCCGCATCGGCGAAGTGCTCATGCAGGAAAAGACCGGCATCAGCCGCTTGGTGGCGGGACTGGAGCGGCACGGCTACGTGCGCCGCGAGTCAGATCCGCAGGACCGGCGGCTCAAACGGCTCTTCATCACCGACGCCGGGCGTGAACTGGTTGAAAGAACCATAGTGCTCATGCATGAGGTGAACGATGTCGTGGAGCAGGGCATTGCGCCGGAAAGGCTGGCCTCGGCCAAGGAAGTGATGCACAAGGTGTTGGAAAACCTTTTGGGTCACCCCGACCCCGCGGTGGCCTGTTCTCAGGAGCAGCCATGCGACAAGGAAGACGATTGAGGCTCTCGGTCACCGGGCGCAAGTGGCTCAAAGTGCTGCATCTGGCTGCCGCGGCGTGCTGGATCGGCGGGGCGGTTTCGCTTCTCTCGCTGTGGTTTCTCAAGCAGGGGCTGCTGGACGGGGCGGTGGTACACGGCATCAACCGTGCCGCGCATCAGGTGGACATGGTGGTCGTGGTCGTTCCCGGCGCATTCGGATGCCTCTTTACCGGGCTGGCCTACTCGCTGCTGACGGACTGGGGCTTTCTGCGGCACGGCTGGATTATCGCTAAATGGGTTCTCACTGTGGGTGCCATTCTTTTCGGCACGTTTTATCTCGGCCCCTGGGAAACGGCCATGATGGACCTGACCGGTGAACTTGGCTCGGAAGCGTTGACGGATGCGCAGTACATCCGCAGCCAGGCACTGAATTTTCAATGGGGAACGGTGCAGGTGGGCGTCCTGCTTCTGACGGTGTGGCTTTCCGTCTTCAAGCCGTTCAGGAATCTGCAAAACAGGAAGGATAAGCGACATGCGTAATATTATTTCCGCTTTGGCGGTGCTGGCGTTTCTCATGGCGGGAAGCGTTGCGGCACACGCTCAGGACAAGAAAGGCGGCCAGCCGCCCGCGCCGGTGGTTGTCGGCGAAGTGACGCAGGGCAAGGTGGCTCCGCGCACCGAATACATCGGTACCGTCTACTTCACCGAGCAGTCCGAAGTTGCCGCGGAAGTCGCGGGCAAGGTCGTGGACATTCCGGTGAACCACGGTTCCCGCGTCAAGAAGGGCGACGTGCTCGTGCAGCTGTCCACCGATATCATCGACCGCAAGGTCGCCAACGCGCGTGCGCTTGTGAATCAGGCTCAGGCCGAATACGAGAATGCGCGCCTCGAAGGTGAGCGGGTTACCAAGCTTTTTGACAGCAAGTCCGTTGCCGAGGGCGAATACGACGCCAAGCGTCTCGGCGCGGAATCGGCCGAGATGAAGATGGTCGCGGCTCGCGCCGTGCTGAATCGCCTCGAACTGGAACGCCGGAAAAAGACCATCCGCGCCCCCTACGACGGTGTCGTGGTGCAGCGGAACGTCAGCCGCGGCGAATGGGTTTCCACCGGCTCCGAGGTTCTGGTCATGGGTCGCGATGACGAGTTCGACGTGGAATGCAACATCCCTGCCCGCGCCGCAGGCGTGGTACAGGAAGGGCTTGAAGTGATTGTGCGTGTGAACGACCGTGAGCTTGATGGCCGGGTTTATGCGGTCATTCCCAAGGGCGACGTCTCCACCCGTACGTTCCCGGTCAAGATCCGGGTCAAGAGCCCGGGCTGGCTGGCCGAAGGGATGGAAGCCCGCGTGTCCCTGCCTTCCTCCGCACCCGGCGAGACCCTGATCGTCCCCCGCGACGCGGTTATTTCCTCGCGCGGCCAGATGGTCGTCTGGACCATCGAGGACGGCAAGGCTGCGCCGATTCCCGTTCGGGTCACCGGATTCCGCGGTCTGGAGGCCGGGGTGGTGGCCGAAGGGCTCAAGGAAGGTATGCCCGTCGTGACCAAGGGCAATGAACGTCTGCGTCCCGGACAGCCCGTGCGGCCCGTTCAGGCCGACAAGGAACAGTAGGGGGCGCAATGGATATCGTCAAAACGGCAATCACCAAGCCGGTCGCGGTTCTGGTGGCCGTCATTCTGATCCTCCTCTTCGGTTCGCTCGCTCTCATCGGCCTGCCGTATCAGCTTTCGCCGAACGTAAGCGAGCCGGAGATATCCATCACCACCACCTGGCAGGGTGCCACGCCGTACGAAATCGAGCGTGACATCATTGAAGAGCAGGAAAAAGTGCTCAAGGGTGTGCCCGGCCTCGTGGAAATGGAATCCACCTGCTCCAACGGGCAGGGTGAGCTGACGCTGAAATTCGAGATCGGCACCGAGGTCAACGGTGCGCTCCTGCGCGTGTCCAACAAGCTCGACGAAGTGCCGAACTATCCCGACGCCGTGGACAAGCCGATCATTTCCGCGTCCGGAGCTTCGGCCTCGCCGGTCATCTGGATGATCCTGCGCACACTGCCCGGCAACGAACGGGACCCTCAGACCTACCGTACCTTCTTCGAGGACGAGGTGCGCCAGTACATTGAGCGCGTCGATGGCGTGGCCGACCTGTTCATGGGCGGTGGACGCGAGGACGAGATGCAGGTGATCGTGGATCCGGTGAGACTGGCCGCGTACAACCTGACCATCGGCGAACTCAAGGCGGCGCTCCAGTCCGCCAACGTCTCCATGTCCGCGGGCACCCTCGGTCTGGGCCGGCGCGACTACCGCGTGCGCACACCGGCCGACCTCAACACGCCGGAGAAGCTGCTCGACACCGTCATCAGCTCCTCCGGACAGTTCCGCGTGCAGCTTCGCGACGTGGCCGACGTCAAACTCGGTCACGAGAAGGCCACGGTGGTCATGCTGCATAACGACGAGACCGGCGTTGCCATCGGCGTGGAACCGCAGCCGGGCAGCAACGTGCTGGAGTTGACGGATCGCGTGCACGACGTGGTGCAGGAGCTTAACGCCGGCATCATGAAGGACAACAACGTCACCTTCGACTGGGTCTATGACCAGCGCTCCTACATCAACGGCGCCATCGACCTCGTCCAGAAAAACATCATCATCGGTGGCCTGCTCGCCATTGCCGTGCTGATGATTTTCCTTCAGAGCGGCACGGCCACGATCATCGTCGCGGTCGCGATTCCCATATCCATCATCGGCTCGTTCATCATTTTCGGCATAGCGGGACGAAGTTTGAACGTCGTATCAATGGCGGGCATATCGTTCGCGGTCGGGATGCTGGTGGACAGTGCCATTGTCGTACTGGAAAACATCGACCGACATCGAAACATGGGCAAGTCGCCGTTCAAGGCGGCCTATGACGGGGCCAGCGAGGTGTGGGGCGCAGTGCTTGCCTCCACCCTGACCACTGTGGCGGTCTTTTTGCCCGTGGTCTTCATGGAGCAGGAGGCGGGGCAGCTGTTCAAGGACATCGCCATCGCCGTCACCTGCGCCATCATTCTCTCGCTGTTCGTCTCGGTGCTGGTGATTCCCATGCTCGCCAACCGTCTGTATTCCTTCGCCGCCAAGCGCAAGGCAAAGAAAATGGCGGGCAGCGAGGAGCCGGAAAAAGAGAAATTCCTCAAGCGCGTCATGAAGCCGGTAACCCGGCTGGGCGGACGCATCTCGGACATGGTTATGGCCCTGTTGCGGCTGGGCATCTCCACCTGGAAAGGAAGGGTGGTCACCATCCTGTCCCTGACGCTGGCTTCGGTGCTCATCGTCTGGGCCTTCTTCCCCAAGATGGAATACCTGCCGCAGGGCAACCGCAACCTCATCCTGAACATCCTCATCCCGCCGCCGGGGCTTTCCTACGGTGAACGTGAAGAGATGGGGCGCAACGTGTTCGACATGACCGCTCCCTACTTCAAGGACGAGGTGGACGGAATGCCGCAGATCGACGAGATGTTCTATGTCTCCGCGCCCACCATCAATCTCTTCGGCGTCATCTCAAAGCAGGAACAGCGAGCCGGGGAGTTGATTCCCATGTTCTCGCGCGTGCTCAACTCCATGCCCGGCGTGTATGGTGTTTCGCTTCAGGCGAGCATCTTCGAGCAGGGGCTCGGCGAAGGGCGCAACATATCCATAGACGTCAGCGGTCCCAACCTTGAGCGGATAGTCGCGGCAGCAGGGACTATGTTCGGCATGGCCAGAAAGGAAATACCCGGCGCGCAGGTGCGTCCGATTCCTTCACTGGAGTTGCTGTATCCCGAGGTGCGCTTCAATCCCATGCGCGACCGCGTGCGGGCCGCAGGGCTCACCGCTCGCGATCTTGGCGAGGCCGTGGACGTGATCCTCGACGGACGCAAGATTGGCGACTACAAGGCCGCCGGGAAGAAGAAGATCGACCTGGTGCTCAAGGGCGCCGACGAGCTGGTGCGCACACCTGAGGATCTGGAACGCGCGCTCATTGCAACGCCCAACGGCGGCGCGGTGCCGCTCGATTCGCTGGCAAAGGTCGAACGGACCTACAGCCTGAACCAGATTCGCCACCTTGAACGCAGGCGAACCATCACCCTGCAGGTGACGCCGCCCGAGAACATGCCGCTTCAGGAAGCCATGGAGATCGTGCAGAACAAAATGGTTCCGGCCGTGAAGGGCATGGGACTTCTCGAAGGGCTTCAGGTGCGCCTGTCCGGTGCTGCCGACAAGCTCACAGTGACGCGAGACGCGCTGCAGTGGAACTTCATCCTTGCGCTGTTCATCACGTATCTGCTGATGGCCGCACTGTTCGAGAACTTCATCTATCCCTTCATCATCCTGTTCACTGTGCCGCTGGCCGGTGCGGGCGGGTTCCTCGGGCTCAAGCTGGAGAACCTGTTCATCGCGCAGCAGCCACTGGATATCCTGACGATGCTCGGCTTCGTCATCCTCGTGGGGGTCGTGGTCAACAACGCGATTCTCATCGTGCACCAGTCGCTCAACAACGTGCGCGAGCATGGCATGGAGCATCTGGAAGCGGTGTTGGAGGCCACGAGAACGCGTCTGCGGCCCATCTACATGTCGGCGTCCACATCCATCTTCGGTATGCTCCCGCTGGCCGTGGCTCCCGGCCCCGGTTCGGAGCTGTACCGCGGACTCGGATCGGTGGTGCTTGGCGGGCTGGCCCTGTCCACCATCTTCACGGTGTTCGTGATTCCCGCGCTGCTCATGTTCTTCATCAAGATGGAGAAGGTGGGAAGCAAGGCGTAAAAGCGTCAACAGAACCAACAAAAACGCCCGCCGGAGTGATCCGACGGGCGTTTTTCGTTTTGCGGGAAGAGGGGAAGGCTAGTCGGGCGTGATTTCCGTGCCGATGCCGGACTGGGTGAACATCTCCAGCAGGACGCAGTTTTCCACGCGGCCGTCGATGATGTGGGCTTTCTCCACTTCGGGCAGGGCTTCGAGGCAGCATTTTATCTTGGGGATCATACCGCCCTTGGCGGTGCCGTCCTCAATGACGCCGAACGCCTCGGTGCGGGTCATGGAGGTGATGAGCTCGCCGTCCTTGTCCAGCAGGCCGGGGACGTCGGTAAGCAGGTGCAGTCTCTTGGCGCCGAGCTTGGCGGCCACGGCCCCGGCAACGGCGTCGGCGTTGATGTTGTAGGTGTTGCCTTCCTCATCCACGCCCACGGGCGCGATGACCGGGATGAAGCCGGACTGCTCCATGGAGCGGATGACGTCCACGTTCACATCAGCCACTTCGCCGACCTTGCCGAGGTCGATGATCTCGGGTGCGGTCTCGTCTTCGCCTTCGATGGCCAGCTCCTTGGGCTCGGCGCGGATGAGCATGCCGTCCTTTCCGGACAGGCCCACGGCCTTGCCGCCATGCATGTTCAGCAGGTTGACTATCTGCTTGTTGACCTTGCCCACGAGCACCATCTCGACCACGTCCATGGTGGCGTCGTCGGTAACCCGGTAGCCCTGCCGGAACACGGTGGGAATCTTCAAGGCCTCAAGCATTTCGCCGATCTGCGGGCCGCCGCCGTGAACGATGACCGGGTTGACGCCGATGAACTTGAGCAGCACCACGTTGAGCGCGAAGGCGCGCTTGAGATCCTCGTCGATCATGGCGTTTCCGCCGTACTTGATGACCACGGTCTTCTTGTAGAATTCGCGGATGAACGGCAGCGTCTCGATGATGCTGCCCGCCTGAAGCTGGTAGCGCTTCATGTCGCGTTGGCCGATGGGTTTCTTTTCCATTGTATTCCTCGTCTTCTTGATTCCGTTGACGGATAGTTGCCCGCCCGGCGGGCGGCTGTCAACATCCATGGCGCGGAAGAAGGCGGGAAGGTGCCGTTAATTCGGCGGGATGCCCTTGTCAGGAGGGGCGGAAATCACCTATCGTAACCGGCAACCAAGGAGGGCGCGGTGAAGGAGTTCCGATTCAACCGGGTGGAGTTCGCCGGATCGCTCGGCGATCTGGGAACCCTGCTTCCGCTGGCAATGGGCATGATCATGGTCAACGGTCTTGACCCTGTGGGCCTCTTCGTCACCGTGGGGCTTCTTTACGTGCTCGGCGGCAGCTACTACCGCGTGCCCATTGCCGTGCAGCCCATGAAGGTCATCAGCGCCTATGCCATCGTCACGGCCGCCTCGCAGGCGCAGATCATGGCGTCGGGCTGGCTCATGGCCGCCTGCCTGCTCTTTCTGGGCCTGACGGGACTCGTGGACAACGTGGCCCGGATGATTCCCAAACCCGTGATTCGAGGCGTACAGCTTTCTACCGGTATCCTGCTCATGTCCAAGGGAGCCGGCTTCATCGCCGGAACCTCTCCGTTTCAGCAGGGGCAGGGCATGGCCGAGCCGTTTCTCGCATTCCAGATGGTCGGTCCCGTTCCCGTAGGTATCATCATTGGCGCGCTGCTCGGGGCTGCTGCGCTGTTGCTTCTGGACAACAAGCGCTATCCCGCCGGACTGGTGGTGGTCGCCGCCGGTGCCCTGTGCGGACTGCTGCTCGGGGCCGCGTCCGGGCTGGGCAAGCTCTCCACCGGCTTCAATCCGCCGCCGCTGCTCCCCTTCGGATTCCCGTCCGGTGCGGACTTCACGCTGGCCCTGTTCACTCTGGTTTTGCCGCAGCTTCCCATGACCGTGGGCAACGCCGTCATCGCCAACCGTGACCTGAGTCTCGAATATTTCGGCGAGAACAGCAGGCGAGTCACCGACCGCGCCCTGTGCGTAACCATGGGCATCGCCAACGCCGTGGGCGCTCTGCTGGGCGGTATGCCGCTATGTCACGGGGCCGGTGGGCTGGCGGCGCATTATCGTTTCGGCGCCCGCACTGGCGGGTCCAACATCATCATCGGCGCCATTTTCCTCGCTCTGGCGATTCTCTTCGGAGCAGGCATCCTCAATATCCTGCACCTGTTGCCCATGGCAGCGCTCGGGGTGCTGCTGATCTTTGCCGGAGCGCAGCTGGGGCTGACCATACTGGACATGCGCCAGCGGGATGAGCTGTTCGTTATTCTTGTGATGGTGGGCGTGGCGCTGGCCTTCAATCTGGCGTGGGCCTTCGGAGTGGGATTGCTGGTGGCATGGGTGCTGCGCCGTGGTGTTTCCATCTGAGCCGTTCGAGGTGACGCATTTTTGCCCAAAAAAAGCGGACGGAGTTTTTCTCCGTCCGCTGTAATTATTGGCGGGTGAGGCTTTACTGTTTTTCCAGAGCCATCTTGATGAATTCCCGGACAGGCATTCCGTTGGGTGCCTTGGCTTCGGGATCGATCTCCAAAACGCGGCGCCATGTCTTGGCTGCCTCCTGAGGGCGTTCCAGATCATAGAACAGCACGATGCCCTTGTTGAACAGCGGGGTGATGTGAATCGGGTCCAGCTCCATGGCCTTGTCAAAGGCTTCGATGGCCTTCTGGGGCTTGCCGGTGCGACGATACATCACGCCAAGGTCCGACCAGACGCCGGGCTTGGACGGGTCCAGCTCCAGCGCCTTTTGATATGCTTCAACCGCCTTGCCCGGGCGGTCGTGGTCGAAGTAGTGGTTGCCCAGCGCGGTCCATGCGCGCGGGTCTTCGGGGTGGTTCTTCACCGCCTGAACAAGCTTGCCGGACTGGTCCTGCGTCGGTGCCTGAGAGGGCATCTGTGCCGGTGTCTGCGCCTGATGGGCGGTGCCGCCCGAGCCGGTGCTCATGGTCATGACGGTGACCGCGTTGCCCACGAACGCCCCGGCGAGAAAGGCGAGGACCGCCACGATAATGATCTTGGAATTGCCTTTTTCGGCCATACGGTTCCTCCGTTTTCTTGCGTTTGAGCCGAAAATGGTACCTGTTTCGGCCCTGAAAGGCCACGATAAAATATCTACATCAAGGGTATGAAATGGGAGCGTCGGAGGGCTTGCCGTTTCAGGGATGTGCGGGTATCTTGCGCGTCCCGAAAACATTGCAAGGAGGGGCAGCCAGCTGCCGTTCGTCAGGAGATGAAGAAATGGAAAATCCGCTTGTCTTGCTTGAGACCCCCGCAGGGGAAATACTCGTTGAACTGTATCCCGACAAAGCGCCCGAGACCGTCCGCAATTTCCTCGAATACGTGGACGAAGGATTCTACGACGGAACGCTCTTCCACCGGGTCATCAAGGGATTCATGATTCAAGGCGGCGGCCTGACGTTCTCCATGGAAGAAAAGTCCACGCGCGACGCCATCGCCAACGAGGCGAACAACGGCCTCTCCAACGTGGAGGGCTCCCTCGCCATGGCCCGTGAACCCGAAGCGCACAGCGCACGGGCGCAGTTTTTTATCAATGTGGCCGACAACTCGGACATCGACTACAAGGATGACACCGACGAAGGCTTCGGTTACTGCGTGTTCGGTCAGGTGGTGGATGGCATGGACGCGGTGACGAAAATCGCCAAATCCAAGACACGGTCATTTCAGGGCTTCGACGACGTACCGGTGGATCCGGTCTCCATCATCGCGGCCTACCGTTTCGAGTAGGCGATGGAGTTAAGAGAATATACAGCGCGGGGCTTCGGCTCCGCGCTTTTTTTGTGGGAAAGCTAGCCTTCCACGCATTCGATTTCCGCACTGCCGAGGGGCGGGCGCCGATCCATGGCGACGGAATTGCCGGGCATGGACTTGGCGTATTTCTTGATGTGCGCGGCACGTTCGCCCACTTCCATGAGTGAGCAGGGAGCCACCACTTCGAGGACGCCCATGGAAACGCTCACGAGTGGATATTCACGCTCAAGTCCGTCCCGGCCCTTGGCCTTGATCCACCCGGATTTGCGGTCCTCTTCGGTATAGCAGCCCCTGACGGCTCGCTGGAAACAGCGGCGAATGGAACGACACGTGCGCTCCACGGCCTGTTTGGAGGTGATGATCACGAAGTCGTCGCCGCCGATGTGGCAGGCAAGCGCGTCCGATGGACCGTGCTTGCGTGTGGCCCAAGTGATGATATCCGCACAGAGTTTGATGATGCGGTCGCCGTTTCGGAATCCGTATGAGTCGTTGTAAACCTTGAAGTTGTCCAGGTCAGCGTAGATGATGCAGAATTGTTCAGCCCGTTGCATCCGCGCCTCAAGCTCCTGTTCGATGGCGACATTGCCCGGCAGCCCGGTAAGGGGGTTCGTGCCCTTGGCCATCTCCACCTGAACCTTGGCAAGCGTATCCAGCAGTTTCTGCACCGAGACCGTGCCGAAAAGCTTTCCCCGGCGAACCACAATGACCTCGTCGTAGGCCTTCATGGCATCACGGTCCATGGCCAGACGGGCGGCCTGCTCCACAGGCATGGTTGCGTCCACTATAAGCGGATTGTCGTCCATGACAGACGTGACTTCCCGCTTGTAGTAAAGGGCTACTCCATATTGGGAGGAGAGTTGTCTGTTGAGATAATATTCCGTCACAAGACCGATGGGGCTGTCGTTTTCCGTCACCACAAGGCTGGAGAACTGATTATTACGCTTGAAGAAGTCCTGTGCAAACGAGACCAGCGTGTCCGGCGCGATGGCGTGTGGCGCTTCCACCACTTCGCCAACCGGAATGGAGCAGGTGACCATCTTGTGCGAAATCTGGGCGATGGATTTAAGCTCGTCCCAGTTGTTGTGGGCGTTTCGTTTCTGTCTGCTCGGGCGACCAAGGTAGTAGCCCTGCCCGCAGTGGACACCGATGTCCATAAGGCAGATGGCCTGATCGCGATTTTCTATGCCTTCCGCAATGATTCGAGAGCCGATCTTGTCGGCGAAGCTGGTGATGGTCTCGGCAAGCGCACGCTTTACCGGGTCTCGGTGAATGTCGTGAATCAGCGACTTGTCCAGCTTGATATATTCGGGCTGCAGTTCCGCGATGGCAGACAGGCCGGAGTAGCCGGCACCCACGTCGTCCACCGCCACTAGAAATCCCTGGCTTCGATAGTGCGCAAGTGTCTTGTAGAACAGGCCGAAGTCCTGAACGCTCTGGCGTTCCGTTATTTCGAAAACCACGTTTTCCGGGGAGAGCCCCTGTCTTTCGAGAAGTTCGAGTGTGTTTCCGGGAGTGAAGAGAGGGTCGGCCAAGGTTTTGGGATGGATGTTCAAAAAGATCTTCTGGTGGTGATCCATGGGGCCGAGGCCGCTGACGGCTCGCTCGCGGCATAGCTGTTCCAGACGGAACAGACTGCCGAGCGGTTCAGCCAGTTCGAAGAGCATGAGGGGCGATTCCAGCCTGCTGTTGCGGGGGCCGCGTGCCAGCGCCTCCCATCCGTGCACTTCGCCCTTTCGCAGATCGAGTATGGGCTGATAGCTTGATCGGATGCGTCCGTTGTTGAGGATGTCCTCGAACTCGGCGGCGATCCGGGTATTTCGCAGTTCGAGCGGAAGGGACGCCATGCGACGCGCTTCGGACAGGGCCGCAGGCAGTTCAAGGACATCGCCCGCCTCGTTGGTGCCGGTCAGGGAGTATCCCACGCCCACTTCCATGCCGATGCCGGTCCACTGCAACATGGTTTTCTTGAGCGCGCTCTGAAGTCGCACTTTCACGGCGTACGTCAGGTCGGCCGGATCGGGCTGGCTGTTTCCGCTGCAGTCCCATGCAATGATGTATTCACCCGGTTCGGAGGGCAGAGCTCTGGTCCGGTGCTCCGGGAGCACTTCGTCCACGACCTCGCGCACGGCTTTGGAAAGTTCGGTTTCGATTCGGTCCGTGATTTCGCTGCCGTAGACTCCGTTGTAGAGGGCAAAGTCCCGAATGGTGACAAGCAGAATGATGACCTGTCTGTTGAGGTCGGGAACCCATGACTGTTCCATACCCCCACAGGGGGGCTGACTGACGTTCTCATGATGGCGGATCTTGGAAATGAAGGATCGTAGCATGGTTCGCTGTCCCGTTTGTTGCTGAATGATCACCCTCCATTGGTACTCGCAATGAACGACACTGTGTTACGGTTTCGTGGTCTTGAGGAAAAGAATGGGAAAAGGATTGGTGGAGAAAAAACACTTTCGCTCCGCGATCGAATGCGGTTCCGGGCAAAAGGAAGGGCCTTCGCTCAGTGGGTAGCTATAGGGTAGCAAAAAATAAAACGGCCGCATGCAGTAATGCATGCAACCGTTTGATTTTCTTGGTGGAGACGAAGAGATTTGAACTCTCGACCCCTGCCTTGCGAAGGGGGAAAGTGTGTCAAAACCACACGATTCCCAACGCTTTTGGCGGCCATTCCCCCTCAAGAATAAGCCCTTCTTTTCGCAGTAAAGGTGAATTAAAGGTGAGCTGCTCACCTTCGCCTTTTAGACAGCCTGCAAGTAAATACGCGCTAGCGAAAGCTGGCGCATCCTTCAATGGGCGTCGCCCTTCTTGCTTCCCCCATACCCCTTCTCAAAAAAGCGAGGCAGAAGGGCTAAGGGCCTTTATTGATTCGTATATCTCTTTTTGGGTCCTCTGGTGCCTGTGGCGGGCACGGGTGCAGAGAGGCGCGGGGTTTGCGGTTGGGTGGGGTGGTAAAAGTTTTACAATTTTACAATCCATGCTGCGGTTGCGTCTGTGGCCGTGCAGCCTAGCCTCTGCGTTTGTAGGGGGTGCGGCATGAGTACGCGCGAAGAAGTGCGCAAGGCCGTGGCCGCTGAACGGGAGGAACATTTACAAGCCGAAGAGAACGGCGGCGGCGAATCTGCGGCGACTGGTCCGGCACAGTCGGGCGGGAGCGGGTACTTCGACCAGCTGCGTCAGGATTTCGAGGATAACCACCTCGGTGATGCGCGGCGCTTTGCGAATCGGTTCAACGGAAGCCTGCTGTTCGACAATACGCAAGGGCGATGGTCGCGCTTCGACCGCACGCACTGGACCGAGGATCGTGGGCGGACGCATCTGCACAGCTTGACGGAGATTGCGGAGGACTATCGGCGGCAGTCGCTGTTTTATGCCAAGAAGATCAAGGAGACCTCGGAGTCTCCGGAATACAAGAGCTCAAACAAGACCGAGAAGAACGACTTGCTGCGGCCGCTGCAACAGCAAAAGAAATCATGGGAGCAGCGGGCAAGGGAGCTCAAGGACCCGACCAGGATCAACAAGGTCCTGAGTCTGGCCAGCGTGTGCAATCCGGGATTTCTGGGAATACTCGGCAAGGAGTGGAACCCGGACCCCAAGCTGTTCGCCTGCGGGAATGCGGTTATTGATCTGGAAACCGGCAAGCAGCTTGACCCCGATCCCATGCAGTTCATCAACCGCTCCACCGACGTGGAGTGGATGCATCTGAACGATGAGTGTCCGTTGTGGGAGGAGACATTTCTGCCGCAGGTGTTCAACGGCGACACCGAGCTCATCGACTACGTCCAGAAGCTGGTGGGCTATTGGCTGACCGGGCTGATGACGCACCAGGAGTTCTATTGCCTCTGGGGGCCGCAGGGCCGAAACGGCAAGGGCGTTTTCTTCCGGACCATACGCCGGATCATGGGCAGTTACTTTCAGACGATTCCACCCAAGTTCCTGCTGGACGAGAAGTCGCTGCAGGCCACCGACAAACCCGACCAGATTCTGGTGACGCTGGAGCACACCCGGCTTGCCTGCGCCTCCGAAGCGCCCAAGCGCGCGAAGTTTTCCGAAGGCGCCATCAAGCAGCTGTCCGGGGGAGACCCCATTACCTGTCGAGGCATGTGGGCCGAGCATCTCACGGAGTACATCCCGAAATTCAAGATGCTGTTCGCCACCAACCGGGTGCCGTCAGTGAGCGGTGACGACAAGGCTTTTCAGGAACGGCTGCGGATTATCAAGTTTCCGTGCACGTTCCGCATGAACGCCAAGCCGGATCCGGAAGCCAAGGTGTATCCGATGAACCCTCAGCTGGAGTTCGAGCTCCATACGCCGGAGGCGCTCTCCGGCGTGCTTGCCTGGGCAGTGCGCGGCGCTGTCGAGTTTCTGCGCACCATGGACCTCACCCCACCGGCCTCGGTGCTTGAGGACACGCAGGACTACATGCAGGACAACGACTTCGTGGGCGAGTTCATCCGGGAGTGTCTCGTGGTGACCGCGGCCGATGACGGCGTCACGTGGCATGACGGAATCCGGACGCAGATGAAGGACGTCTACAAGGTGTTCGTGGAGTGGTGCAAGCGGGAGAAGTCCATCCCGGAGTCCAAGATATGGAGCCAGAATGCCCTGGGAAAGGACTTCGTCAACCGCACCGAGCTGGTCAAGGTGCCGCCGAAGAACAAGACGTTTTACAACGTGGCCGTCAAGAACGACTGGGCGAGCCTGATGGACGACGGGGGGCTGTAGCTGTGAAAGGACGAAGCCCCGAAGCAAGGTCGAAGCAAAGGTCGAAGTGGTCTTTTGTCAGGGAATCCGGCCCTGTCTATGATTCTTCTATGCCTCTTCTTACCCCTTTATACCTTTTGAAAGGGAAAGGGGTATGGAGAAAAAATATAAAGAGGAAAAATAAAGCGGCCGCCAACTCGCCGTTTTTAGGTCGAAGGGCGAAGTTGGTGGATGAAAGTTCGTGGTTCCAGTCGCTTGTGTTGAAAAACAAGGCCGAAGCAAGGTCTACCCGCTTCGCCCTTGGCGTCTGTCTTCGCCCTTGCGGCCATTTGTCTGCCGCGATGGTGCCTGACGGCAAAGGGGGGCGGCGATGAGTATTGCGATGGAACGCATGAGCGCCGAAGAACGCCGCAGTGTGGCCGAGTCGCTGCTGACCGAGGTGGTGCCCTACAAGGCCGAGGAAATCGGCAGTCACTGTCCGTTTCATGCGGAGCAGACCCCGGGCGGTGCGTTCTTCTACAACTTCGCCATGGACTCGGCCTACTGTCACAGTTGCAGCCAGACGTCCGACCTGGTCGGGATTTTCAACGTCGTGCACGGCAGAGCCGAAGATGATGCGGACGGCTGCCGCGAATTTGTCAAAACCTACTGCCCGGAGAACGGGCCGGTCCGAGTTCCCTCGACCAGACGGCAGGAGCGTCCGCGTCGGCAGTGGCATCCGGGCGGTGTGGAGTTGCCGCCGAAGGTCTGGCGGGAAAAGGCGAACCTGTTCGTGGAGCACGCCGTGGAGCGGCTGCAGGATAATCCGGAGCAGCTCGCCGAGTTGGAGCGGTTCGGGATCGATGCCGACACGGCGCGGGCCTGCCGGTTCGGCTGGAACGACCGGGACAAGTGGCCGCCGTTCTCTGCGTGGGGGCTGCCCAAAGAGATGAACGACCGTGGCAAGGAACGGAAGGTCTGGCTGCCGGAAGGTCTCGTGATTCCCGCTGTGCGTGAGGGCGAAGTGGTCAAGCTCAAGATCCGCCGGCCGAATCCCGTCACACCGTGGGGCGAGAACCGGAAGTACTGGGAAGTCAAGGGCGGAGCCAACGGTTTGTACCATGTTTATGGTTCGGCTGCGTATCGGGCTTGGGTGCTCGTCGAGACGGAGCGTGACGCGGCCATGATCTGGGCTGCCTGCCGTGGCCTCGGTATCGGGGCCATGGGTACGGGTGGCGCGGCGAAGCGTCCCTGTGGCTTCGTGGCCGATACGTTGCGCCGGGCCGCCGCGGTGCTCAACGCTTTTGACTACGACAAGGCCGGCGCGAAAAACACCTACAAGTTCTGGGAGCGGGAATTTCCTAACTGCCTGCGCTGGCCTGCGCCTCCATCCATGGGCAAGGACGCCGGCGAAGCGTTCGAGGCCGGTCTGGATTTGCGCGGGTGGGTGTTGGAAGGGCTGCCCGGACATATTCGAAGGCGGCTGGAGCAGGGCGTTTCGAAGCAGCGTGAGCCGCAGCGCGCGCCAGCGGTCGATAGCTCGGCGCCTAAAAGCGACAAGCCCTATTTCGAGCAGGTGCTGGAGTGGATGGAGGGCTGGCCCCAGTGGCGGGACAGGCTCGTGAGCATGCGGCAGGAGCTGCGGGAGCTCGGCGCGAAAGTCTACAGGGACTCGTCCGGCAGTCCGTGGATCGGGCTGGTGGATCAGGATTATCCGGCACTGCACGGGGACGCGGACAGGCTCGACCGGTTCAACGGGCTGGTGGAAGCGTTCCATGCGCGACAGGTGCTGGACGATGAGCTGGGGCTGAATTCGCTGGCAAACATTGTGGATCACTATTTCGGCAGCCGACTGGAGGTGCGCGGATGAGTTGGAAGACAGGCGTCTGGTTCAAGACGGCGCGGCAGGTGCACCAGTTCCTGACCTGCCCGCTGGGGGAGCAGTTCATCTACGGCGACGGGGAGACCGCGACGAAGGAGAGCGGCATCGTCTACGCGGTGTCCGAAAAGACCATCTACAACCATGCGGCCGATGAGGACGGCCCCGCAAAGCTGCCCCGGCGCAGGAAGGGCGGTTTTGCCATGCGTACCGTGGAGACCTACGCGCGGGACCATCTTTCCAAGGTGGTGGATGCCGCGGGTGAGGATCCCGCGCCGCAGCGGGAGGACTCCGGCGCGGCCGTACGGCGGACCATGGCGGATGCGGATCTCAAGGAAATCAAGGCCGCCAAGGAACGCCTTGCCTTTGAGCGCGATCGCGGGCTGGTGCTGCCGACTTCCACGGTCGAGCGGGAGCTGGGCGAGCGCACGCAGGCGTTCAAACTCTATCTGACCGCGTTCATGCGCGACATCAAGGCGGAACTCATTTCGCAGGTTGGCGGTGATGTCGCCACGGCCCGGGAGATCATTGATCTGGTGGGTGGCGACGAAAGCAAGGTCGAAGAGCTGTCCGGCTGGATGTTTCAGCGCTCGCCCATTTTGCTGGATCTCTGGCGGCGCAGGCTCGCGGAAGCGCTGAACAGTTTTGCCAGGGGCGAGTGGTACACCGAAGAGATGCACGAGGCGTGGGAGCTGTTCGAGCAAACCACTTCCTCGCGGGCGGAAGAGGTCGCGCTGGATCTGATCGCGCTGGCCGGCGGTGACGTGTCCACGCTTGGGGCGGTGCTTGAGCAGTTCGACATCCGCGAGCGCGGAGGTGCGGCATGACGCTGACGCCGCCGATCAGGCTGTTCGATGGAGAGCGGCAGGTCTTGGAAAGCCGCCCCTGGAAGTCCACCGCGCAGTTCGCGCAGGAGGACTTCGTGCTCGTTGCGGGACCGTATCAGGGGCAGCGGTTCCGGCACGACAAGCTGCCGTACGCGCGGTGGATCATGGACCTCTGGGACAGGCCCGCCCTGCGCGTCCTGTTCATCCTTGCGCCGTCGCAGACCGGCAAAACGACCATCGCCTATGCCTGCATCGGTTCCGAGGTCAGCCGGGACCCGTGTTCCTTCGGCATCGGCATGCCGGACAAGGATACGCGCGACAGAATATTCGAGGAAAAGCTGGGGCCGCATTTTCAGAAAAGCCCGGCGCTGCGCGAAATGCTTGTGGACGGTCGCGAGGCGGTACAGCGCGGCAAGATCCTGACCCGGTTCGGGGCCTGTTACGGCATGTACGCCGGATCCGACGCTTCGGCGTCTTCGGTCTCCCTGCGGGTGGTGGGCATCGACGAAGAGGATGCCTACCTCGACAAAAAGGCCGTGAGCCGGATGCTGGAGCGCACGCTCTCCTATGACGAGGAGGCCAAGGCCATCCGGTTTTCCAAGGTGCGCGGCAATGAGCAGCAGTCCACTATCTGGACCGACATGAAGCGCGAGGCCCAGGTGGTCTACGAAATACAGGCGCGCTGCCCCAACTGCGGAACCTACCAGGTCATGCGGCAGGACCGGATCAAGGTGCCGCCGAAGATGCGCGACCCGCGCAAGATCCGGAATCAGCGCGCGGCGTGGTACGAGTGCGAAGGGTGCGCCATGCGCTGGAACGATCACTACCGAAACATCGCGGTGCAGCGCGGACGGCTGTACGCCGAGCAGAAGGTGGAGAACCCCATGTGCGTGGCGGTGCATGTCCCGAGCTGGTGCAGCCCCAACGTGTCTCTATCCACGGTGATGGCCGACTGGTTTACGGCGCTGGACAAGGGAACCCCGTCGGCGATGGAATGGTTCGACAATTCGCATCCTTGCAAGCCGCACAAGGTGGTGACCGTCAAGACAAGCGAGGACCAGATCCGCGAGATGGTGGCGCACGACCGGCCGCCGCGGATCGTGCCGTCCGAGGCCGTGGCTCTGACCATGGGAGCCGACTCCCAGAAGGCCAGCTTTTTCTACGTGGTCCGGGCGTGGGCCAAAAGCGGCGAGTCCTGGCTCGTGGATTACGGAGAGGTGCTCACCGAGGAAGAGCTGCACACGCTGGCGTTTCGAAACGTCTACCCCGTGGAGGGACGCGAGGACGTGGTCATGCCCATCTACCGAGCGGCAATCGACTTCGGCGGAACGCGTGACGAGTCTCGCTCCGAAGGGTGGTCCCGGTCCGAGGAGGTCAAGCTCATGGTCAAGGGGTGGGAGCGTGACAACTTCCATCTGGTCAAGGGCGCCAGCCGCAAACAGGACACCGTGGTCCGTCGTTCCCAGACGGTCATCGATCGCAGCGTGCCGCGGGAGTATCAGGAAGAAGTCGCCTTCTTCACGCTGGATACCGTGGATCTCAAGGATCTCATCTTTCTGACCCGGCTGCGGCCGGACTCCATGCAGCCCATGTGGCTCCATGCGGAGGTCGGCGAGGACTACATCCGGCAGCTCAATTCCGAGGAGCGCCACGAGGACTCCAAGGGCGGGGCCAAGTGGGTGGCCAAGGGCGCCAACCACCTGCTGGACTGCGAAGTGTACGCCGCGGCGTGCGCCCATCCGGAATGGTCTCCGGCGATCCAGCTTTTGCCGGAGCCGGCGTACCGGCCCGCGGTCATTCCCGAATCAATCGAAACCGGTTCCCGCAGCCCGCTCTCCGGCCGCGTGGCGAATCCGTTTTACAGGAGGTAGGTCATGGGTGCTGCGGAAACTCTGAGCAAGGAAGTGTTGCGGGAGCTGGTTACGGAGATTCAGGAAGCCAAGACTGTGGACTGGTCGGCGAGAGATGGAGCGGTTTGCCCATTGTGTAATGCGCGACGTTGCCGTGTAACGACGTCTAGCGGATGGGTTGGCGATGTTCGGGAGCGATTTCATCGATGCCCGGATTGCGGCTTGCGGTTCAAAAGTGTGGAAAACAGCTAAGCCTAGCCATGTTCTTTGTTTATCTGGAGGCCCTCTGAGAACTTTCGCTGTAAGGCCTTTTTTTCCGCTCTGACCTTTGCGGCTAGTTGCTTTTTCTGTTTTTCCAGCTCGGCAAGAGTGGCCTCATACTTGGCGACGAGTGTGTCCAGACCGAAGCGTTTCACGATATGGCACATCATTTCCCAGTCCTCGTTCGGGAAACAATCTTTGGAATACATGTCCGGGTCGAAAATGGAACTGTCACCCTTGATAAGCAGTAACCTATGCTTGCACATGGTGTTATTACTACCAGCAGGGCAGTCACATTCGATAATGAGCCCATTTTCCGGGAAATCCAGATCAAAGGTAACGGCATAGCCGCCAACGCCGGAGCTGCTGGCAACATAAAGGGTGGTCGTTTTCAAGTCATGCATTCGCGATCACCAGTTATGAGCATCCGCACGAAATCGTCTTGGGTTGTTGTGTAGAAGACCGGCTGTCCAAGCCCTGTCTTTGAGCTGTTTGGCTTTTGAACCTTGAACCGAACAAAGCCGGGGTTTCGCGGATAATATTTGTCCAGAAACCAATTCCACTTGTGAGCGTTAGGGTTATGAATAAGCTCGACCTTCCACCCCTGACTTGTCAGCTCTTCACCTTTTGCTTCGGCCTTTTTTACGTCTGCGTCCGTGTATCGGTATCTCTTGTAGGCTGCCGGTACCGCTGGAGTTCCCGAGGTTACCTGAACCTGTTCTGAGATGCATTTCAATGCCTCCCGCCACACTTGTCTGCACTTCGGGGTGTCATACATCATGGACCCTTCGGAGAAACAGAATCTGCTGCCTTGGGTCCAAACGGTTTTGGTGGAATCGTCCTGATCCTCCGTATCATCCTCTGCGTTGGGAGGTCCAAGCCTCATGCCGAGGGAGCGGGCATAGGCCCCAGTGATGTAGTAGGCCCAGCCTTGAGCGCTACCGCGCAACGCATTGTTTTCATTCGGGTAGATGCCACCAAATAAGCGCTTCTGCCTTTTGTTTTGCTTGGCGTAAAGCGGAGTAAGAGTCTCCAGTAGTTCCAAATCTCTTTTCATGAAAAAACCGATATCAATATCTCGCTCTTCTTGACAAGGGGTTTTATTTCGGGCACCCAGAAAATACGGAGCTTCTAACTCCAACAGGCGGACGCCGCCACCCCGTCAGAGTGCGGTTTTTTTGTGCCCATAGCTCATTGTCTTGTTTGTATTTCTGAACTATGGGGCGTAAAAGTTTCCAAAATATTTGCCGGGAGTGGGGAAATGTCCAAGGCTTCGGCCTAAAATACCCAGCCCTGCCTGTTGGGGTTAGAACTCCCGGCATCCTTCATATCGTTGGATGCCATTCTAAAACAACAGGAGGTTCCGTCATGGAACGCAATTTCATCATCACCGAATCCCGCTTGAACGAACTTGGCGACGAGGCCGCAAGGATTGACTCCCGGCTCGGGTGTCTTGCGCTGCTGCTGGAGACCAAGGGGCTACACAGCGACGGCGAATTGGAGGAACTGTGCCTCGGGCTTTCGGGCCTGATTCGCGGTGTCCAGTCCGACGTGCAGGGAATCTTTGAGCACGTGGATCCGCATGGCGAATTCATCACCGCCTGCCACCTGCGGGAGGTGAGCAATGGGTAGCGTGATCCCGTTCGACTTTGACGGCAGTGCCGTGCGCGTCGTCATGCGCGAGGACGAGCCGTGGTTTATCTCAAGAGACGTGTGCAATGTTTTGGGGTTAGACAGAACAGCAACTCGTCGGCTTGAGGAAGACGAAAAGGGTGTGCAAGAAGCACACACCCTTGGCGGGGTGCAGCAAGTGTCAGTTCTGTCCGAGTCCGGCCTTTACGCCCTGATCTTCACCAGTCGCAAGCCCGAAGCGAGGCGGTTCCGCAAGTGGGTCACTTCCGAGGTGCTGCCCGCCATCCGCAAGCATGGACGGTACGAGTCATGCGGAACAACCGGACTGCCCGGAGACGTGCCGGATTTCTCGCTGCGCCTCAAACCCGCGCTGCGGGCGCAGGCCATGCACACCGCAGTGCAGACCGCGCGGCTGGACGGCGGGAGCGAGCAGGACGTGAAACGGCTGTACGCCGAGTTCTGCGGCCTGTTCGCAGCTCGCCCGCAGAAAACCGGCGCTGCCCTGAGCGACCCCGCGGCAGATCTGGTGCGCGACTTCGTGAAGGAAAACCTTGAGGTGACCGACGTCTCGGAAGGCTCCATGCCCCGGCACCTCAAGACACAGGCCAAAGACCTTTACGAGCTGTTTCGCAACTGGTGCCGCGACGTGCGCAACCTCGAACGGTCCGAAATTCCCACCCAGAACGCTTTCGGACTGGTGCTCAAGCGTCAGCCCGGCGTGGTCAAGGTCTCCCCGATCAACCGGACTTTTTACAACCTTGTAAAAATCTGCACTTGGTGACGGGGTGTCGGCACACCCCTTGCAATTTATATGATTCACTCAGCAAAAGGCGGTCTTCGGGCCGCCTTTCTCTTTTGGCGGACTGTAGTAAATTCCTACCGGTAGTAATTTCCTATTGCTGTAAATTTACTACGGACGCGCTCCCTGCGCTGCCGGTAATCGTGGCTCCAGATTACCGAAGGCAAACCGCAGGGAGTTGCGCATGTCCGAGAAGATTACCCCCGAAGAAGTCGAGGCCGGATTGGTCCGCTCCGCCGAAGTGCAGGAGTACACCACGCCGCTGGGCCAGACGGTCAAGCGCGCAGGCGTGCGGGATCTCAAGGCGCTGCGCGACGACCTGAACGCCGAGGAGCGCGTGCGCAGCAGGGGCAACATCCTTGAGCGCACGGCCGTGGCCGCCAAGAGGAGGGGCTAGTGGGTATCAATCCACGGGTCCACTCCAGACGGGTGGGGCGCGGCAGGCACGCCAACCGCAACAGCGCCAGCCTGCAGGGCGCCATGTCCTCCTGGCTCCGCTCGGTGGTCAGCCGCCGGGAAGCCGACACGCAGCTGGAACGCTCCGCCGAGCGCGCGCTCGACCTGTACCACAACGACGCCATGGCCCACGGGGTGCTCGAATCCCTGCTGGTGGAGGCCGTGGGCATCGGCCTGACGCCGCAGCCCGCGCCGAAAACCGAGTGGATGGGCCGCGACGCGCAGTGGGAGGCCGACTTTCAGGCCGCCGCGCTGCGCGTCTGGGAAGAGTGGGGGCTCGACTGCCGCCACTGGTGCGACGCCACCCGCCGCCAGAACTACTACGGCCTGCAAGGGCTGTCCTACCTGAACTGGAAGCTGCTCGGCCTCGGGGTCAATCAGGTCATTGCCAAGCCCCGGCCCGGAGCGCCGCTCTCCACCTGCCTGCTGCCCATTGACCCGTTCCGCGTGGTGACGCCGACCGACGCCTCCGCCGCAAGCGAAATCTACGACGGCGTGGAGGTGGACCGGGACGGCGAGCCGACCCACGTCTGGATCCGCAAGCCGAACGTCAGCGGCCTGCGCCCGCGTAGCGGCGACTGCAAGCGCCTGCCGGTCTGGGACGAAGTCACCGGCCTGCCGCGCCTGCTGCTGGTCAGCGACGTGCGCAACATCGCCGAATACCGGCAGGACTCCATCCTCGGCCCCATGAT
The DNA here is from genome assembly GCF_000375485.1 of Desulfovibrio oxyclinae DSM 11498. NCBI lineage: Bacteria > Pseudomonadati > Thermodesulfobacteriota > Desulfovibrionia > Desulfovibrionales > Desulfovibrionaceae > Desulfovibrio > Desulfovibrio oxyclinae. Next base: position 207,401 of record NZ_AQXE01000007.1, read on the forward strand.
CAGCGAGATCCGCCACTCCAACGACCTCGCCGAGGCCGCGGTGGTCGGGGCCATGGTGCGTAACATGTACACCATGTTCGTGCAGGACTTCGGGCAGGGCACCATCTCCAAGAGCACGCCCTGGGACCAGCGCGTGGTCAACACCGAGAACGGCCAGATCCTGCTCGGCTCGGGCAAGGAAAAACCCACCTTCTTCCAGCACGACGCCGCGCCCTCGCGGTATTCCGAAATGTTCGGCGCGATCGTGGACCGGCTCGGCATGGCCACCGGACGCGGCGCGGAGAACGTCTCGCGCAAGTATCAGGCCAGCTACTCCGCATCCAAGGCCAGCATGGAGAAGGCCGACCAGTTCAACGAGTCCGAGCACCGGATCCTCAACGACCGTTTCAGCCAGCCCGCGTGGGCGTGGATGCTCTACGAGGCGAGTCTGCGCGGAAGGCTGCCCCTGAGCCGCAAGGAATTTCTGGACAACCTCCACGCCTGCACGGCGTGCGAGCACCTGCCGCAGCCGTTTCGCCAGATCGACCGCGAGAAGGCCGCCAAGGCCGACGTGCTGGAGCTTGCCAACAACACCACCACCCGCCGGGAACTTTTCGGCCGCAAGGGCCGCGACTGGCGCGACCAGCTGCGGCAGGCGGCCATCGAGAAAAAATTCATCCGCGAGCTTGAGGCCGAGTACGGCGTGAGCCTGAGCGCTTCCGACCAGGCAACGGCGAGCACCGAATCCGACGACAAGGAACCCGACGACAAGGAGGCCGACGATGAGAGCTAGACGCGCCGTGACGCTGCTGGCGAACGAGGTCTGGGCCATTGCGCCCGACAAGCTGGAGCAGATCGCGGACCTGACCGCCGCGCTCATGGAGGGCCGCGAAACCGGCGGCGACATTTTCGCCAACCTTGCTGGCGAGAGCGGCGAGGCCGGCAAGGCCTACCGCGTGCAGGACGGCGTTGCCGTGATCCCGGTCTCCGGCGTGATCGCGCGGCGGCTGAACATGTTTCAGTCCATTTCCGGCGGCTGCTCTACCGAGCTGATCGCCAAGCACGTGCAGGCGGCGCGCAGCGATGACGACGTGCGGGCCATCCTGCTGGACATCGACTCGCCCGGCGGCGGGGTCTTCGGCCTCACCGCGCTGGCCGAGGCCATCCGTGAGACCGCGCAGGACAAGCCGGTGGTTTCGTGGTCCGGCGGCCTGATGTGTTCGGCCGCGTACTGGACCGGCACGGCCGGAACCGAGACCTGGTGCGCCCCGGACGCCGAAGTGGGCAGCCTGGGCGTTGCCTGCGTGCACTACGACCGCTCCGCCGGCGACGAGAAGGCGGGCGTCAAGCGGACCGTGCTGTCCGCCGGCAGGTACAAGCGCATCGCCTCGGACGAGAAGCCGCTGTCCGAGGAGGGCAGGGAGTACCTGCAGGAGCGCGTGGACCACTACTACTCGCTGTTCGTCGAGGCCGTGGCGCAGAACATGGGCATGTCCGTCGAGGCCGTGCTCGAACGGCTCGCCGACGGCTCCACCCACATCGGGACCACAGCCCGGGACAAGGGCTTTGTCCATACCGTTGGCAGTTTCGACGCGGCTCTTGCCCGCGCTCTGGAGCTCGCCGAAACCCACAATCAGGAGGCACAAGCCATGCCCACCGGAAACAAATCCGTTGCCGGCACCGAAGCCCGTGGAGGCGCTTCCGGTGCCTTGGACTACTCGGCCATCACCGCCGAATCCCTCGCAACCGAACGCCCGGACCTGCACGGCCGCATCATGGCCGACGGCCACGCCGAAGGCGTGAACGCCGAGCGCGGCCGCGTGGTCGAGATCATGGGGGCGGGCGTCGATCGCACGCTCACGCTGGAAGCCGTCAAGAGCGGCATGGAGCCGGGCGACTTCTACCGGCAGGCGCTCAAAACCGAGCGGCAGGCCGACAAGGCCGCGCTGGAGCAGTTCGAGCAGAATCTTTCCGACTCCGCGGGACAGGACGGCGCCCAGAAGGAGGCCCGCACCGGCAGCGGATTCGACGAGCTGGTGACGGCCCACATGGCCGAGGCCGGATGCAGCCGCGGCGCGGCCCTGCTGGCCGTTGCCCGCAAAAACCCCGAAGCCCACGCCGCATGGCTGGCTGAACAGAACAGGAGGTAGCCATGTCCTGGAATGATTTCGGAATCGGAACCCATACCTGCGGCGTGCCCGTGGTGGAAGGCCTGCGCGTGTCGCTGGGCAACGACGACCTGCTCGCCATTGCCGGAGCCGACGCGCTCGGCATCGGCGTGACCCGCAACGATCAGGACGCGGGCGAAGACGTGGGCGTGGCCTACCACAACAAGCCCGGAACGGTGATGGTCATCGCCGCCGGCGCCGTGTCCGTGGGGCAGGACGTGTACGCCGCCGCGGGCGGCAAGGTCGAAGCCCTGCCCGTGTTGGCCGGGGATTACATCAAGGTGGGTGTGGCCATGGAGGCCGCCGCCGAAGATGGCGACCTCATCGAAGTGGTGCCGAACGAACCCGGCAAGATCGTAACCGTCTAGACCGCAAGGAGAACGATATGAAACCCGCAAACGGAACCGCCGTGCTTCGCCCGGATCTGTCCGTGGTGGTCCACGAGGCCATGTCCAACGCCGCGGCGTTCGGCTTCATCGGCAGCGAGGTCTGCCCCTATTTCCCGGTGGCGGCCCAGTCCGCCGACTTTCCGGTGCTGCCGCTCAAGTCCCTGTTCAACGTGGAAAAAGTGCACCGCGCCTCCGGCTCCGGCTACCAGCGCAGCACCGAGACCTTCGAGGCCGGGCATTATTCCTGCCGCGAGCGCGGCCACGAGCATCCCGTGGATGACCGCTTCCGCGCCATGTACCGCTCGCAGATCGACGTGGACAACGCGGCCGTGGACATCTGCACCAACAAGGTGCTGCGCGCCTACGAGATCGAGGTGGCCAAGAAGGTGACCAAGCCCGCGAACTTTCTCACCAAGGCGGCGGCCGCCAAGTGGAACGTCTACGACACCGCCGACCCCAAGCAGAACATCGAGGACGCCAAGGAGGCGGGCCGCAAGAAGGGCATCAGCTACAACGCGCTGATCATCACCTGGAAGACCTATCTGGACCTGACGCGCTGCAAGAAGGTGCGCGACGCGGTCTTCTACATTTTCCCCGAGTCCAAGAAGACCGGCACCATCGGCCTGCAGCAGCTTGAGGCCTACCTCGACATCGAGATCAAGCTGGCCGGGGCCATGATGAACGCCTCCAACCGCGCCAAGAATCCCGACCTGCAGGACATCTGGGACGACAGCGTTGCCGTGCTGGCGCGCGTGGCCCCCAAGGGCTCCCAGATCACCGAGCCGTCCATCGGCCGGACCTTCCTCTGGAACGAGGGCGCGTCCGAGGAGATCATCGTGGAGGAATACTACGAGGAGGCCTCGCGCTCCAACATCATCCGGGTGCGTCACGACATCGATGTGCGCCTGCTCAAGTCCTACAACGAGGACGGCAACGTGCTCTCCGACATCTCCAAGAATTGCGGATACGTGATCACCGGCATTCGCTAGCCCTGTCATCCTCCCATAAACCGGCGGGTCGGGTTCCGGGAACCGCCCGGCCCGCCACCAAAAAAACAGGAGCGCGGCACGTGTCCTTCACCCCTCTGGAAACCCTTTTGATCGGCTTTGCGTGCTCGCTGCTGTCCGCTGTGGGCGTGCGGCTGCTGTTTGCGAAAAATTTTGTGACCCACACCCAGTGCACCTCCGAGCGGGAAAAGATGTGTCAGGCGGACAAGGAACTGCGCGAGCGGCTGAAGTCTCTGGACAATGGACAGCGAATCCAGTTCCGAATGCTTCGCGGAATCATCGTGCACTCCAACATCCCTGCGGAGCAGCAGGAACGAATCCTCAACGAGAATTAGGGGGAACCATGATTCATTGCGTCATCCTTCGCGACATCCACACCGGCGAGGCCACGCTGGGCCGCCTGCGTTTCGAGGGCGATACCGAAGATTTCTGCTTCACGCTCGAAGAGCCGTGGAAGGACAACCGCACCTACATTTCCTGCATTCCGGCGGGGCGGTACCGCTGCCGCCGGCGCTGGTCCAGCCGCTTCGGCCGGGAGCTGTTCGAGGTCTCCGACGTGCCGGGCCGCACCGCGATCCTGATCCACGCGGGCAACACCACCGACGACATCGAGGGCTGCGTCCTGCTGGGCGAATCCCGCGACGTGGGCAACCGCTATTTCGGCAAGCCCGCGGTGCTTGAGAGCCGGTCCGCCATGACCCGTTTCATGGAGCGCCTCCACGGCGTGAACGCCTTCGACCTGACCGTGGAGGAGGTGTAGCCGTGGCTCTGCCTCTGTTGCCCCTGCTCGGTCTGGTGCCCGAGGTGGTGGGCATGTTTACCGATGACGAGGACGTCACTAGGGCGGCCGAGACCGCCTCGAACGTGGCCCGCACCCTGACCGGAGCGGACGACGAATCCGCCGTGGACGCGCTCAAGGCCGACCCCGCGCTGCTCATGGAGTTTCAGACCCGCATGCGCCAGTTCGCCATGCAGGAAATGCAGGAGCAGACCAAGCGCCTGCGCCAGATCAACCGCACCATGCGCACCGAGTACGAGAGCGCCAATACCTACAAGACAGGCTGGCGGCCTGCCGTGGGCTGGGTGCTGGCATTTTCGTTCCTGATTATCGTGCTGGCGGTGGTGGTGCCGTGGGTCTGGTTCACGTTCGACGATCCCTCGCAGGTCAGCCCCATGCTGGAGAGCGCCGCGCGGCTGATCGGCGCCCTGAACAATCCCATTATTGCCATGGCCGCCGTGCTGGGCGTGCTCATCAAAAAGCGCTCCGACGACAAGCATGCGGCCATTGACGCACCGGACAAGGGCGGAACGCTGGGCAAGCTGTACCAGCAGTATTTCGGAGGCAGGCGATGACGCTGGAGCAGATCCGAACGGATGACCTGCGCGAACTCTTTTTTACCGCCGAGGCCGGGGCCGCGCTCGCCACGGTGGACGGCGGGCAGGTCAGCGTTTTGCGCACGCCCGTGACCGAGCTCCCCGGCGGTGCGGACGAGCCCGACCGGCGCACCATGACCATGCTTGTGCATGCGCAGGATCTGCCCCGGCCCGTGCTGGGGCAGGCGCTCGACATCGACGGCGAACGCTGGCTGGTGGGAGAGAGCGAGGTGCAGTGCAACGTGCTGACCCTCAAGCTGTTCGACGAGCTGGGCGGCTCCATGCGCTACGCCGTGGAAGGCATCGCCACCACGCTGGTGCGGCCGGACGGCAGCGAGATCCCGGCGCGGATCATCCTGGAGCGGGCCGGGCGCGTGGAGGCCACGCACGGTGACCACCAGCAGGCCGTGGTCAAGGCGCTGCGCGCGGACTTTCCGCAGCCGCCCGAGGGTCGCCTTGAGGCGGACGGGATGCAGTGGCGGCTGGGCGAAGTGCTCGGCCGCGCCGACGGGACCAACCGGTACCAGTGGGCCGTGCTGGCGATGGCCGAGTCGCGGCTGTGGGCGGGTAAATGAGCAAGCGCGGGCGCATCGGGATAGACGGCGTCGAAGAGCTCATGCGCGCCGTTCAAGGCTTCGAGCGCGGCGGTCCGCAGGTGGCGGCGCGGGCCTTGAACAAGACCGCGGGCAACGCCCGGACCGAGGCCGTGCGCCTGCTGCGCCAGCTGCTCAACCTCAAGGCCAAGGACATCCGCTCCGGCCTGAGCATCCACCGCGCCAACCCCAAGAGCCTGCGCGCCGCAGTCATCGCCAGAGGCAAACGCGGCGTGCCGCTTGCCAAGTATCCCGTGCGCCCGGGCAGGCCGAATCCCAAGCGGCCCCCGGCAAAAGGCGTGTCCGTGCAGATCAAGCGGTTCGGCGGCTCCAAGGTGGTCAAGGGCGCGTTCGTCTCGAAGATGAAGTCCGGACACACGGGCGTCTACCGCAGGCAGGGGGCGAAGCGGCTGCCCATCAAGGAACTCTACGGCCCCAACTTTGTGCAGTACCTCGACGGCGGGCGCGTGCGCCGCAAGCTCGACCGGCTGATCGGCCGACGGCTGGAGCACAATCTCCGGCACGAGATCAACTGGCAGATCCAGAAACAATTCAATCAGATCAAGGGGGCGCGATGACACAGCAGACATTCCTTGCCGCACGCAACACCGCGGCGCTGGCCGTGGCCACCAGCCCGGATATCCGAAATTTCATGGCGCGGGAGTTCCCGCTGCTGCGCTGGCGGGTCTACCGCGAGGTGTTCGCGGGCATGCTGCCCCCGGCGGATGCGGCTCCCTTCGCGGCGTTCGGGCCGTTTTCCCACGGGCAGCCGGACAAGGATCCGCACGCCATCGAGCACGCGCTGCCGGTGGGCGTCTTCCTTGCGCGGCCGCAGGGCGACTTTCAGGACGCGGGCAGCGACATCATGGTCATGCCCGGAGCGGCGCTGCTCGACGAGCTGGCCGCGCTCACCGAAAAGGCCGTTTCCTCCGCGCTGACCGGCGCGGGATTTCCCTTCGAACAGGACCCGTACCTGCCGGACGATCTGGCGCAGTACGGCGATTTCATCATGTCGTTCTACCTCTACCGGGTACGGACGCGACGCTATCTCTAGGAGGCATCCATGGCACTGACCCGCAAACAGGTTTTTCTGGACAAGATCGAGGCCGACCCCGGCGCGATCGAGGTCGTGGACCCGGCAACCGACGGCGTGCTCTGCCTGTCCGGCACCGAGATGACGCCCGAATCGGAGCGCGTGGACAACAGCCGACTTTCGTCCTCGCTCTCTGCCGAGGCGCACGTGGTCACCCGCACCAGCACCAGCCTCAAGCGCAGCGTGGAGCTGCGCGGCGGCGGCATCGTCGGGCAGGCGGTCAACCCGCCCGACTTCGACACTCTGCTGCGTTCCTGCGGCCTGATCCGCTCGGACGCGGTGTTTCTCGCCGTGGACAACGTGGTCGGCAATTTCGAGCGGGGCGAGACCGTCACCGGCGCGACCTCCGGCGCAACCGGGACGTTCCTCGCGTTGGTGCGCGGCGGGCTGCTGCTCTCCGGCGTGGCGGGAGTGTTCGAGGCGACCGAGTCCGTGTCCGGCGATGCAAGCGCGGCCACGGCGGACGCTGCGGCCGATCCCGTGACCTGCCCGCAGTACCTGCCCACCTCGGATCTTTCGCTCATGGAGAGTGCCACCACGGTCTACTACCGCGACGGCGACAAGCACACGGTCGGCGGAGCGCGCGGCACGTTCTCCGTAACCATGCCCGCGGGCCAGCCCGGGCGGTTGGATTTCACGCATTCCGGGCGTTTCGTCGAGCCGGTGGCCGAGCCCAACCCGGTGCCCACGCTCAACACGACCCTGCCGCCGGTGGTGGAGTCCGCGTCGCTCACCGTGGGCGGNCGCACNCCNGTGGGCGTGGCGGAGCTGTCCATCGACCTTGCCAACAACCTGACCCGCGACGCGGATCTCAACGCGCCCGANGGCATGCGCGGCTACCGCATNTCGGGCCGCTCGCCCAGCGGCTCCATGGACCCCGAGGCCGAGACGCTCACCGCAGACAACAACCCCTACGCGGACTGGAAGGCCGGGCGGCTGGCGCAGCTGTTNGCGGTGGCCGGATTCGAGCCGGGCAACCGTGTGTTCGTGGAGGCTCCCGCCATCCAGTACGGGGCGCCCGGCTACGGCGACCGCGAGGGCGTCATGACCCGCAAGCTGCCGTTCGAGCTCAAAAAACACGACGCAGCCGGCGACGACGAGCTGCGCATCATCTTTTTCTAGGAGATCACCATGGAAGCGAAAACCTACACCGCAGGCGAGACCACCTACCGGCTGCTCGGCCCCGTGTTCGGCGTGCTGGAGCACGTTGCGGGCACGCTGGCCGAGCTGGACTGTGACCATGTCGAGGAGGTGTTCGATCACCTTGGCGAGCGCGTGCCCGCGTTCCTCGCCGGGCTGCTCTGTCCCGAGGGCGAGCACCCCGCGGATCGCGATCTGGAGGCCATCGCCCGGGACGTGCGGTGGTCCATGGACGGGACGCAGCATCTTGAGGTGTTGCGGGATTTTTTTGCCAGCTGCGGTCCGGATCAGATCCTCGCGCACGGGACCGTGGTCAACGAGCTGGCGGGGATGGTNGTGGCGCGGAACAGGTCGCGCCGTGGCGAGATGCCGCAACCTGCATCCGGCGAGACGTCGCCCTGCTCTGCGGCGGAGACATCACCCGACGCGAGTTCATCCTCTGGCGATACGGCTACGCAGACGCCGGGGAGTTCCTCGACCAGCAGGTCAGGCGAGTAGTGTTCGAGGAGGCGGTGCTGGGCTTTCTGGACGTGGACTGGCGCGGCCTGGGCCGCACCGATGCGCGGGAGCGCGCGCCGCAGGCCGTGGGCCAGCAGTGCGGCGGGCGGTACGTGGACGAGTGCCGGCAGCAGTTCGGCAACGCCCTTGAAATGGTCTGTGCAACCTGTCCCGACTAGGAGGGCATGATGGCGAACGATTCGAGCGTGCGGGTACTCATCGAAGCGGTCAACAAGACGCAGGACGAGTTCCGCGAGGTCCGCCGCGATCTCAAGCGCACCGAGCGCAGCACCCGCAAAGCCGAGACCGCATGGGATCGTTTCGGGCGCGGGGTGAAACGGGGGGCAGGCGATGCCGAGAAAGCCGTGGGCCGGTTCACCGATCGCCTCGGTCCTCTCGGTAGCGTCCTCGGTTCCTTCGGAGCCGCGGGTCTGGGCGCGGCAGCCGGGCTGGCTGCCGTGGCTGTGGCTGCTGTCAAGGGCACCATGAGCGCTGCAGACTGGGGACGCCGGATGAACCGCACCGAAGCGCTGATCCGTTCCACCGGCGCGGCCGCAGGCTTCACCGCAGCCGAACTGGACAAGCTGGCGCGCGAGCGGGACCTCGCCACGTTGGGCGACCGCAACGAGATCATGGACGCCATCAACATGCTGCAGACCTTCAAGAGTGTGCAGGGCGATACTTTCAAACAGGCACTCACTCTGTCGCAGGACATGTCCGAGACCATGGGCCAGTCGCTGAAAACGTCCATCACCCAAGTGGGCAAGGCGCTGGAAGACCCCGTGCGCGGGCTCACCGCGCTGCGCCGTTCCGGGGTTTCGTTCACGGCGGCGGAAGAGGACATGATCAAGTCGATGGTGGAAGCCAACGACATCATCGGCGCACAGGAGAAGATTCTCGAAGCCCTTGAAGGACAGTTCAGCGGTGCGGCGGAGGCGGCCGCAGTAGGCTTGCCCGGCGCGCTCGACACCTTGTCCTACGAATGGAGAGAGTTCCTCGAATCCATGGAGCAGACGGACGCAGCCACCGGCTTTATCAAGGATTTGACTCGGCAGGTCCGGTACATGCGCGAGGAAATCCAGATGCTGAACGGCACCCTTGATCCGGAGGTGAACGTCTCGAAGCTCCGCACGCAGATCCAGCAGCAAAAAAACATGATCAAGACTGCCAAGGAGCAGGGGCAGTCGGAATGGAGCCTTGAGATCGGCGGGGTGACGGTTGCCCAGACAGAGCTTTCCGAGGCGCAAAGCAGGCTCGCGGAACTGGAAGAACAGTTGAACAGAGCGGTGCGTGCTGCGCGCGACAGGCAGACAGAAGATCGAATCCGGTCCGGGGCGTATTTGCCAGACAGGTATGGCGACAAGGACAGTCCTCGGAAAGATACGGACAACGGCCCCGACGGTCCCTCCATCCCGGAAACATGGTGGGCCGATGACTACGCCAACGGGGTCAAGGAACGCCAGCGGGTGTTCGCCAAGGCGCTTGAGGACCAGAAAACGGCGCTCAAGGATTTTGACCGCGACTACCGGGAAATCACCATGGGCGAGACGCAGTTCGCCATCGCGGAGGTGCAGGCGCGGTCCGAACAGTTGCAGCGCTACGCCCGGGGCGACGCGGAGGAGGTCGCCGAGATCCAGCACTGGGAAAACCTGCGCATCGCTGAGATCAACGAAGAGGCCGCCGGCAAGTCTGCCAATGCGTGGGAGCAGTACGCGGACGGCGCCATGGACTCCATGCGCAACATGAGCTCGCTGGCCAACACCGTGGGCAGCACCATGGAAGACGCCTTCGTGTCCGCGTTCACGGGCGCCGAAGTCTCCGCCGAGAAGATGTTCCAGACGATCTACGCGGAGATGGTCCGTGTCTCGATAGCACGCCCCATGGCCGGCGCCATGACCGAGGGGCTCGGCTCCATCTTCGGCGCCATTTTCCACGACGGCGGCGCGGTAGGCGGTCCGGCCCCGGTGCGGGCGGTGCCCGCCGACCTGTTCGCCCACGCCCCGCGCTACCACGGGGGCGGACGGCTCGGCCCCGGGGAGCGGCCCGTCATCGCACGCGACGGGGAGATCATTCTCAACGCCGCCCAGCAAGACAACGTGGCAAACCAGCTCGGCCGCGACGGCGCACCGGTCAACGTGCGCGTGATCAACAACGGACGCGGCGAGGTGCGCACCCAACAGCACCAGCGCGCGGACGGCGGCATGGATCTGGACATCATTTTCGACGAAATCGACCGGCTGTCCGCGCAGGGCATTCGCGGCGGCCAGACCCGGACCGCCGAGGCCATCGAGGACATTTACGGCGCAGACCGGGGTATCCGGAGGTACTAGATGAACGACNTGCTNGACCACGCCATTGCCGAGGCGCGCACCCACGCACCGACCGACACGGTGATCTACCGCGCGCTGGAGTTCCAGCACATCTCATTCACCGAGCCACTGCGGGTTGTCCGGCGTTCGCCGTCCGAGCGCAGCCCGCACATGGC
>NZ_AQXE01000008.1 GCF_000375485.1 Desulfovibrio oxyclinae DSM 11498
GGACCAAAGGGGCGGGCCCCCTTTGGAATCCCTGAGTTGTCAGCGGGGTTGCAGCTGCCGGGTTCATGCGGCCGCACAACCCGCGTCCCAGCTGCAACCCCGCTGACGGGGATTTGGGAGCTGGGGGGCTTGGTTGACGGGCTTCTGTAGCAAGGAGAATTCGTCAAGGAGAGCTTTCTCTGCTCACAAGCTTATCATCAAAACTCCCCCCTGCACTCCCACTCCCCCGCCAACACAACAACCGCCATCAGCCTCCCGCCAAGCCGCCTATACGCCTTAGCTTTCGGAAAGCCTCGTGCGGCTTGGCAACACAAAAGGTTTTGGGAGATTCTTAAGAACCCTTTTGCAAAAGGGTTCTTAAGCCCCCGGAGGGCCGTCGGAGACCCGCCGGAGGCACAAAAAGAAAGGGCGTCCCGGTTGGGACGCCCCTTTTGTAGATATGGTGCGTTCGCCTACTTCTTGGCTTCGCGGGCTTTTCTGAGCCAGTCGTACCACTTTTCGAGGTTGTCTCCGGTTCTGCAGGAGATGGGGAGCACTTCGATATCTGCGTTGAGCTTGCGAGCGTGTGCGCTGGCGCTGTCGAGGTCGAAGTCCACGTAGGGGAGCAGATCGACCTTGTTAAGCAGCATGACTGCGGAGATATGGAACATGAAGGGGTATTTTTCCGGCTTGTCGTCGCCTTCGGTGACAGAGAGCAGGGTAATCTTGTGGTCTTCTCCCACGTCGAATTCTGCGGGGCAGACGAGGTTGCCGACGTTTTCCACGAAGAGGATGTCGAGACCTTCGAGGTCTATCTGCTTGATGGATTCGAGAATCTGGCCGGAATCGAGGTGGCAGCTGCCTTCGGTGTTGATCTGGACGGCCTGTGCGCCGGTTGCTTCGACGCGTTTGGCGTCGTTGTCGGTCTGCAGGTCGCCTTCGATGACTGCCATCTTGAATTCGTCGCGCAGGTCGGTGAGCGTGCGTTCAAGCAGGCTGGTCTTACCGGCTCCGGGAGAGCTCATGAGGTTGAGGCAGAGTATCTTCTTCTCTTTGTAGATTTCCTTGAGTTTTTCGGCAAGCTTGTCGTTTGCTTCAAGGACGTCGCGTACTATGGGAATTTCGCTGCTCATGGGGTGCTCCTTGTGAATCCCGGCCCTTATTCTTCGGGGTCGGCGGGTTCGATACTGTCGATGTAGAGTTCCTTGCCTTCAAGGACGTTGTGGCCGAGCACTTCCTCACAGCTCGGGCAGGGCATGTAGCGGTTGTGGTCGGGGGTAAATTCCGTCCCGCACTTTCCGCATGCGACCTTGAGCGGTATCTCGACGATTTCGAGCTTGGCTCCGTCGAATTCACTTGTGCCGGGTGTCAGCGCTTCCCACGCGAACTGCATGGCTTCGGTCACGACGCCAGCGAGTTGCCCGTTCTTGATGACCACCCTTTTGAGGCGGCCGATGTCCCTGTTGGTCATTTCATCCCGGAGAATGTCCAGAATGTTTTGTACTATCGACATTTCATGCATGGCTCATCGGCATACCGCAAATTGGAAAAGGCAGCAAGGAACTCATGAAGATAACACGCTCCCGGAAAGGTATGAAAAAGGCCCGGTTCCGAGTCGGAACCGGGCCTGGAGTCGCGTCTGGAGGCTCTTTAGCGGGCGATCATGTTGCGCAGGGTGTCCACGCAGTTTTCGCAGCTGTGACCCATGTCGCCGAGGCATTCGCAGAAGTGGATGAGCTGGTAGATGTCCTTGAACTCCATATCGTCGGAGTTGTAGATCTTTTTGACCAGTTCGTTGGTACTCCTGCGGATGCTTTCGCGTTCCTTGCGGACTTTGCGGTAGGTCTCCTTGGTGCCTTCGCGGTCGATGGTCTCGCCATAGACGAGGTCGATGGTCGCCTTGAGGGCGGGGCCGAGGAGTTCGGTGGCGGTCCGCACGCTGTCGAGCAGGTTGATGAGGTCCTTTTGCATGTCCGTGGGCACGTCCACGGGGCGCATGCCGAGCCAGTGCAGGGCGTCCTGCGCGGCATCGAGGATGTTGTCCTGAAACTTGGTGTAGTTCAGAAAGAGGGTCTTATCCACGGCCATGTAAAGGCCTTTGGGAAGGTGGTTGCGGATGTTGCGTTTGATTTTGTCCGCGTGGTTCTCGATTTTATCGATGGCATTCTTGAGCTCCTTGAATTCGCGGCACACGCCGCCGGAAACGTAGCATTCAAGGGAGTCGTCGATCGCACCGATGCATTCGGCTATCTTGTCGTAGTGTTCGACAAGGCCGTCCATGGGGTCTCGCCGGGCAAGCAGCCCGAAGAAAGGCAGTCTCAGGTACATAATTCCTCCACTAGTCCCTTATGCTAATAGCATATGGCCTTTAACAATTCAAAGATAACAATGGAGGTCACGGCGGCTATGGGAACCGTGAGCACCCAGTAGAGCACGATTTTGCCGAGCACGCGGAAGTCAACTGCACGGAAACCGCGGGCCATGCCCACGCCGACCACCGCGCCGACGGCGGCATGGGTGGTGGAGACGGGTAGTCCCATGTTGGAGGCCACCAGCACGGTGCTGGCTGCGCCGAAGTCCACGGCAAAACCGCGGGTGTTGGTGAGCTGAGTGATGCGCCCGCCCACAGTGGCCATGACCTTGTGGCCGAGCAGTCCGATACCCACGGCGATGCCGACGCCGCCGAGGATGAGCATGCTCATGGGCACGTCGGCCTGGGCGAGAAGCTGATGCTCGCGGGAGATGAGGTAGATGGCGGCCACGGGGCCGATGGCGTTGGCGACGTCGTTGGCACCCTGCGAGAGGGCCACGTAACAGGAAGTACCGACCTGCATCTTGCGGAAGACGGTCTCGACCGTTTCGGGGCCTTCCTCGGCGTCGCGAACCAGCCGGGACACGATCCACCATGCCAGGCAATACACGGCGCCCGCCACACCGGCGGCAATGAGCAGGGAGACGGCCCAGGGCAGGTTGAGGTCCTTGCCCACCGGCGTCTTGTAGAGAAACGAGAGCATGATCAGCGCCACGGTGAGGGCGATCCAGAAGGGAGCCCATTTCTTGGCCTGCTGAATGAAGTGTTTCTTGTAGAGTATTTTCTTTCGTATGCTGGTGAAGACGAAATAGCCTATGGCGGATGCGAAGAAGGGCGAGATGATCCAGGAGAGCACGATGCCGCCCATCTTGAGCCAGTTCACCACGTCCGCGCCGCCGGCCACCATGCCGAAGCCCATGATGGCTCCGACTATCGAGTGTGTCGATGAGACCGGTAGCGAGGTGAGTGTGGCTATGAGCACCCATATCCCTGCGGCAAGCAGCGCGGCGAACATGCCTATCATGATGATTTTGGGGTCGGATATGGATGCGGGGTTGATGATCCCCTTGGATACGGTGGCGGTCACGTGGGAGCCGAGGAATACGGCACCGACGAAGTTGAGAATACCGGCGATGAAGACCGCCTGCCGCACCGAGATGGCCTTGGCGCCCACGGCGGATGCCATGGAGTTGGCAACGTCGTTGGCGCCGAGGTTGAATGCCATCATGAATCCGGCGCCCAGCGACAGGTAAAAGAATACGTCGTAAATGTCCATTTTTCCCCCCCTCCGGCCTTGGAGGGTCGCGTTCGTTAGTTTTTTTCGGCGGCGTCGAGACTGAAGCAGAACCTCGCTCCGCTGCCGTCCCTTCCCGCTCCGTCATGCCAAATGTCACCGCCGAAATTCCTGACTATCCGACGGCATATGGCCAGGCCGAGTCCTGCTCCGCCCTGACCGTCTATGGTGTTCTCGTCCACTCTGTAGAAACGTTCGAACACCTTGTCGCTGTGTTCCTTGGCGACCCCCGGACCCTGGTCTTCGACGCAGAAGCGGACCTTGCCGTCGGATCTGCTGGCGAAGACGCGGATCTCGCCGCCCTCCGGGCTGAACTTGACCGCGTTCTGGATGAGATTGTGGAAGACGTGCAGCAGCCCTTCTTCGTCACCCATGACCGCGAGGTCGCCTTCTTCGACTTCGGTCCGGATGGTCACGTCCTTATCCGAGGCCAGCGGGGTCACGTCAACCACGGCCTGTGCAAGAGCGTCGTGTCCCGAGACCGCGTTCATGCGAAACGCCTTGCCTACCTGCTCGGATTTGGCCAGTGCCAGCATACTGGAGATGACCTGACTCATATGGTTGGCGTTTTTGACGATGATTTCGAGAAAGCCGCGTGCACCTTCGAAGTCCTTGGGCGGGCTGTCCAGCAGCGTTTCCGAGTAGCCCTTGATGCTGGTCAGCGGTGTGCGCAGCTGATGCGATGCGTTGGCCACGAAGTCCTTGAGGGCTTTTTCCGAGCGCTTCATGGCGGTGATGTCGTGGAAGACGAGGATGATCTTGCGGCCACCGTCGTGATCCGTGTACGGCACGGCGCTGACTTCCACCACGCGATTGTCGAGCAGGTCTATGACCCTTGGCTCCATGTCCTCTTCGGTGGCGGTGTCAGAGAGCAGGCTGTCCACGAGGTTCTGGACCTCGTAGCGGCGCGTCACTTCGATGGGGGTGCGGCCGCGTGCGGTGGCGGGCATGGAGATCATGCCGTCCAGTGCGGAGTTGTAGGACTCCACGCGGCCCTGTGCGTCGAGGGTCATGACGCCTTCGGTCATGCCTTCGAACATGGCCCGCAGCTGGCCCTTCTGGTCTTCGATGGTGCGGATGTGCCGCTCGATCTTCTTGGCCATGGCGTTGACCGATTGGGCCAGCGGGTAGAACTCGCCACCGGGGATGACTCGGATGCGTTTGGAATAGTTTCCGTCGCCGATTTGCCTGGCCAGGTCGGAGAATGCCTTGATGGAGCCGCTCATGACGCGAGAGAGCAGGGCCGCGAGGCCCGCTGCGGCCACCATGGTCAGCAGCATGAGCCAGAAAAAGTTTTCCCTGAGGTCGCCCACGCGCTCCCGGACCTGAGAAAACGGGGTGGCGACGCGCAGCACCCCGGCGGG
Source organism: Desulfovibrio oxyclinae DSM 11498 (assembly GCF_000375485.1). Classification (NCBI taxonomy): domain Bacteria; kingdom Pseudomonadati; phylum Thermodesulfobacteriota; class Desulfovibrionia; order Desulfovibrionales; family Desulfovibrionaceae; genus Desulfovibrio; species Desulfovibrio oxyclinae. Next base: position 4,949 of record NZ_AQXE01000008.1, read on the forward strand.
CAGGCCGCCGGTGGCGGGCATGTTCCAGGCCACGTACATCATTTCCTGATCCAGCGTGGCGGAACGGCGACGGTCCATGCCTTTGCCCGCGTGCAGGGCGTTGAGCACTTCAGGCCGGTGTCCGTGGTCTTCCAGCCCGTCGAGGGCGTTGAAGGGTACTTCGGAGTCGGCAAGTACCTTGCCGTCGTGAATGTAGGTGATGCGGACGCCCAGCCGACTGCCGAGCTGCGTGATCCATTCGTCGAATTCGAGGCGGGACTGGAAAGGGCGGTGATCGAGCGCAAGCCAGCGCACGGTCTGCAACTGCCGCCACGAACGCTCTTCGGTATCCTCGATGAGGTCGGAGCCGACAAGGGTGGTGCTGTAGTAGAAGACCACTCCCATGGCCGCCAACAGCAGGGCCCCACCCCAAAGAAGGACCCGCATCCGGAAGGATTTAAGTATCATGTTCGGATTTTCCTCATAAGGTTCCAGCGTCCGTGGACGCGCGAGAACTATCATAAAAGGCGTCCCCTTGAAACAGCGTTTTGTTACAATCACGTTACACGAGGAGGGTGGGTGCGCTTGTGGCCGAATTAATGGTCGTTTTTTGGCAAATACGCATAAGAAAGCCGGAGAATCAGCGATTCTCCGGCTGAAAAGTCAGCGTAAACGTATCTCAGTGCTCCGAGACCATGATGAAGTCATTGTCACGCGAGGCGGTGTGACAGGCGATGCAGCCGTTGGGTCGCCCGGATACCAAGACCTCGCCCTTGGGGCCGTACTTCGCCCAGAACCAGTCGCCGGCCGCGGGGTTGTAGCCCTCCACCTTGTACATGACGGTGATGGCCTTGAGGGTTTTCTCAGCGCCGTAGTTCTCCTTGACGATGACGGAGCCGTCCCCCTTTGGATGTCCGGGGATTCCGGTCTGATCGTTGATGTAGACCTCGTGCCACTGACCGTGGGGGGCATTGCCTTCCTGCATTCCCTCGTGGTCGGGGAACTGGCCCCACTGCGTGTAGGGATCGTCGATGGCGATGCGTTTCCAGAGCGCTTCCGCGTCGGGGCTGGTGGCGCTTCCCGCCATGGCCGCGGCCGTCACCGCAAGGAGCAGGATAATGCCGAGCAGAACCTGTTTCATCACACCCTCCGAGTTTGCGAGACACTAGCATCAAACGTGCGGCGTTGCCAGAGCGAAGCCATGATAATCCTGCCGACCAATGTCACAAAAAAAGGGCGCTTCCATAATGGAAACGCCCAGGGTGCCGCCAACGGCAAAAGCTGCTACTTGAAATCGGCGATCTTGCGAATCTCGCCGAAGCCCGGATTGAGGGACCGGACGTGCCGTTCCAGCTGCAATTCCATCTCGAGGTAGTTGTCGCCGGTGGACACGATGGTTTCCGAGTCGCCCTTGATGATTACGAACTGGTACATGCTGTTATCCTCTCGTCGATTGTTTTTTTGAAGCGATGATATTAACCGAGGTCGCCCTGGTCGGCAAGCTCGTCCTCTTCAGGGGCGCCGAGCGCCTGCACGGTGGAAGTGGCTTTCACTTCCGCCTGCTTTCCCGAGGTCATGGCGATCTCGCCTTCAAGGAAGGCGCCCTTTTCCATGACAAGGGTCGGCGTGGAGAGGCTGCCGCTCAAGCGGGACCCTTTCTGGAGAATGGTCCTGCCGCCGACGAACACGTCGCCTTCGATCTTGCCGCTTGATGCGAGATCGCCCACATTGACGACCCCCTGGATATATGCCTCGGGTCCGAGGACCAGCGTGCCTTCCGTGGATATCTCGCCCTGAAATATGCCGTCAATACGGACCGTGCCCACGAAGTGCAGCTTCCCGCGGTATTCGGTACCTACGCCGAGGAAGGCGTTGAGTTCCGACGAGTCGCCCTGTGCGGATGATTTGCTGAAAAAGCCCATTGTACCTCACGAACTGTCTTTGCGCGCCTCGAAGCAATGAAACGTGCCGATGGGGCATATACCGTCCCGGCCCGCCGAACGCCACAAATTTTTTTCATGTTTGTATCAGAACCGCCTCCGGAGCGTCGATGTGAAAAGCGGGCACGGCAGTAAGGTTCAATGCCCTGAAAGCCGCTGTGGCGCAGGGACGGCTCAGGATTCTATGCGGATTGTTCTTTGCACGAAAAACGGCTACGTTGGGATAGGTTGGCAAAGTGGCAAGGCTCGTTATCCCTGGGGTGAATACACGCATGATGACCGAGAGAAAGATTCAGAACGTCAAGACGTACCACAAGGGGCAGGTCATTTTTCAGGAGGGCCAGCAGGGTACCTATGCCTATATGATAAAGAAAGGCTCGGTAACCCTGTACCGGACAGTGGACAACCGGAAGGTGGTGCTGGACCGTCTGGGCAAAGGCGAGATATTCGGCGAAATGGGCGCGCTTGCGGAGCAGGCCCGCTCGGCCAGTGCCGAGGCTGCGGAGTACTGCGAGCTGATGGTCCTCACCCGGCAGCAGGTCACGGGCATGCTCGACCGAAGCCCCAAGACCATCAAGCATCTGGTGAACCTGCTGCTCAAGCGGTTGCGCAAGGCCAACAGCGCAGGCGGCACCAGAACCGGCACCGACACCTTTCTGGCGATCTGCAGGATTCTCGAAATGTCCTGGGCCACGCACAGCAACCTGCCTCCGGCGCAGGCCAAGCGCATCCCCAACTACAACATGGGGTTGCCGATCCGCGAACTCGCCCGCACCTGCAAGACCGTGCTGCTCACCACCGAGGCCGAGCTGCAGCAGGTGCTGGAAAAGCTGCGAACCCTCAAGATCATCGAAATCAACGCCACGGGCACGGGCAAGGCTTTTTCGGACCGCTACGTGCGCATCACCTCGCCGGACACCTTTCTCGAAGTTGCCGGAAACCTCGCCAAACAGCTCGGCCCCGAGGCCGCCTGTTCGGACCTTGAGTTCATGGACATCTTCGACTTTGCCGAAGCCGTGAACGCCTCGCCCGAGGTGATTTACAAGAAGATGGCCGCAGGGGAAATTCCCGAATCGCTGTTTTTGTTTCATAAAGCCAACACCATGGCCTGGGCGGAACAGCAGGAGGAAGGGTTCTTCAAGAAGGTCAAGCGCAAGCGCAAGAAGATCGAGGATCTGGAAGACGTCAACGACATCGTGTTCGTGGACAACGCCACCCTCAAGGACGTGTTCGCCAAGCTCGGCTACTACAAGCTGGGCATCCTCATGAGCGTGGCGGAAGAGGACGCGCGCAAGAAGATCGTGACCAACCTCGCCCGCAAGATCGCGGCAATCGTTCAGGAAGAGGCGGATAACCGCGAGAGCGTGGACGAGGCCGAGGCGCAGGACGTGCAGGATGAGCTGATTTCGCTCGTCAAGGCCGCAAAGGGGGTCTCCCAGTAGTGAACGTCGCAACCATTTTCGGCATCATCACCGGCATCGCCGTACTCTGCGGCGCCACGTGGGTCGCCACCGACTCGGTGGAGGTGTTCATCAACCTTCCCGGGCTGGCCATCGTGCTGGGCGGCACCATCGCGGCCACCTTCATCTGCTATCCGCTCAAGGAGGTCATGCGGGTCTTCGGCCTGTTCATGACCGCTTTCCGGGCGGAGGAGCTGCCCATCGGCAACTACATCAAGGTGCTGGTGCAGATTTCCAAGGATTCTTCGTACAAGGGCGAGGAATATCTGGAGCGATCCATCAAGAAGATCGAGAACGAATTTCTGCGCGACGGACTCCAGATGCTGGTGGACGGCTACAGCCGCGACGAACTCAAGGAGATTCTCGACACGCGCATCCAACAGTACCACGAGCAGGAGATATACGCCACGGGCATTTATCGGACCATGGCCACCCTCTCGCCCGCCTTCGGCATCATCGGCACCCTCATTGGACTCATTGCCATGATGCAGGGGCTCGGCGGAGACATCACCCGCATCGGCCCGGCCATGGCCACGGCGCTGACCACCACGCTCTACGGCGTACTCTTCGCCAACCTGCTCTACCTGCCCATCGCCACCAAGGTGGAACGCCGGGTGGAGGAGCGCACCATCCTCATGAACGTCATCCGCGACGGCATCCTTTTCATCAAGGAAAAGACGCCGCCCGCCATCGTCATGGACAAGCTCAAGGGCTACCTGCCGCCGCGCAAGTGGTCATCCGTGAGCGCACGCTAGGAGGGGAGCCGTGAATCCGCTGCCGCCGCGCAAGAAGAACCGAGGACCGGACAACAGCACATGGGCGTTGTCGTTCGCGGACATGATGATGCTTCTCATGTGCTTCTTCGTGGTCATGCTGGGCATCGCCAAGGTGGATCAGGGCCGGTACGAGGCGGTCTCCGACATTCTTGCGGAAGCCATGAAGGGCAAGGCCGCGCCGAGCCGCGCCATGGAAGGCGACCCCCAATCCAGCCGGTTCCCGGTGGAAGGCAGGAAGAAGAACCTTTTTGCATTGCAGCTGGAACTCGCCAAGCTCATTGATCAGGATGCGGAAACGGTCTCCCTTCGCATGCGTCCCGATGCGGTGGCCATCAGCCTGCCGTCCACGGTGTTCTTCCGCATCGGCGAGGCCGGGCTGACGGCCCGCGCCCGTGAAATCCTGTCGCGCATCGTCGCGCCGCTGACAGGACACGGCTACCGGCTGACCATCGAAGGTCACACCGACGACATCCCCATCCGGTCGGCGCGCTATCCGTCGAACTGGGAGCTCTCCTCTGCGCGTGCCGCTTCAGTGGCGCGTTATTTCATCGGCGAAGGGTTCCCCAGAGATGAAATTGAGATCAAGGGTCTTGCGGATACGGAGCCGCTTGTTCCCAATCGCGACGAGAGCGGCAATCCCATTGTGGAGAACCAGTCCCGCAACCGTCGCGTGACCATTCTTGTCCGTCCGGCGCCGACAGCCTGATTCGTCCGGCGGGCGATCATGCGCCCGGCAGGTCGCGGGCCTTCGGTTGCCGTTGCAGGGAGCCGAGGTAGATGCCGCAGAGCGCCAGCGCCACCCCTGAGAGTTCCACCGGGTTCACCGGCTTTCCGAAGAAGAGAATATCCCACAGAAACGAGAGCACGGGCTGAAGCAGCAGCACTAGCCCGGCAAGCGAGGCGCGCACTGAGTCCAGCCCCCGGCTGATGAGCAGCCAGCCGCCGCACTGGCAGAGGATGCCCAGTGAAAGCATGGACGACCACGCGGCCATGTCCGGCAGAGCGAAGGAGCCGCCGCCGATCAGGTTGGCCGCTCCGCAGGCTGCGGCGGTCCACAGGGTGATGGCGGCCACACTGGCGAGTGCGTCCCCGGTGCGGGCCACGAGCCGTTTCAGGGACAGGATGTAGGCAGCGTAGAACAGTCCCGTCGCCACACCGTACAGCACTCCTTTTTGGAAGGCCTCGCCGCCGAGGTCCCATTGCGGGCCGACGGTGAGATAGACGCCGCCGAGGGCGAGAATCAGTGCACCCCCGAATCGGATGCCGGGACGCTCGCCGAGGATGATCACGGAAAACACGGCGATGAAGACGGCCTGAAGGTTGCCCAGCATGGTTGCCAGCCCCGGCCCCACCGCGAGGATGGCCCGGTGCCAGCAGAGAAAGTCGCCTGTCAGAAAGAATGCCGCAGTCAGCGATGCGGGCAGGACGGTCTTGAGCGTGCCGAGTCTTCCCTTGGCCGCCAGCAGGCCGACCATGGTGACGCCGCCGAAGAGCATTCGATAGAACGCCGAAGCGTCCGCCGAGATGCCGGCGGTTGTGACGAAGACGGCGGCGAAGCTGATGACCACCGCACCGAGTGCGAGCGAGCCCATCTAAATTGCCACCGGAAGCCTGCGTCCGAGCCGGATGCCGTCCATGCTCACCTCGGCCTCGAACGGCCACGCTTCCACGCCCTTGTCCAGAGCCTTGGCAAGCAGGTCCGCATATTCCGGGTCGATGAAATCGGCGGGACCGAAGCAGTCGCCGTCGGGCCGCTGCACGAGAAAGAACAGGGCGACGCGATCACCGCGCTCGGCGAGGGTCATGAGTTCGTGCAGGTGCTTCCTGCCGCGTTCCGTGGCGGCGTCCGGAAAGCAGGCGCGGCAGTCCTCCACCATGGTGACGTTTTTGCACTCCACCCACAACACTCCGCGGGGGCCTTCGATGCGGGCGTCCAGACGGCTGTTGCCGGTCTTGGCCTCGCTCCTGAACGTCGTGTAGCCTTCGGTGTCCGGCAGCTGCCCGGCCTCAAACGCCGCGCGGACCATTCTGTTGGGGGTGGAGGTGTTGACGCCGACCCAGAAATCGTCAAACTCTACGGCTTCAAGCGTCCACTTGAGCTTTCTGGCCGGATTGGCGGCAGGGGAGAGGAGAATGGTTCTGCCTTCCCGAAGCAGCCCCATCATGGAGCCGGTGTTGTTGGTGTGGGCGGCGACAGGCCCGTCGGCCCGCTGCGCGTTCACCGTGAACCGTTTGCGGCGTTCGATGAACTCGGCCCGAATGCACCCTTCGGGATATGGCAGAAAGGCAGTCGTCATTGTATACTCCTGTGGCTTGCGGGCGGAGAATAGGGTATGATCAGTCTCTTCGGCAAGTGATGTCGAGAGAATTGGACGGTTTTTCGAATCATGAGGCGCAACTATGGCATGGCGAGCGATTGAGGAAGCGCGACCGGGCATGATGCTCGAAGGCGATCTGGTAACCCCGCAGGGGCGACGGCTTCTTCGGGCCGGTGCATCGCTGACCGGTTCCAGCCTGGCCAAGGCCGTTGCCGCAGGTGTTACGAGGGTGGATGTGCGCGATGATGCGCCTGATGCGTCTCCCGAAGCCCTCGCCGCAGCTCGCGACCTCGCCCGGCGGCGATTCCTGCTGACCAATCATCGCCATTCCGCCGTGAGAGAGGCTGCCCGGGCATTCGTGCAGGTGGCTGCTGCCCGGCACCGTCCCGAAGAGTTGCGGGAAATGACCGGTGCCTACGAACCCGATCCGGATCTGAAGGTCGAAGCGTCCGGCCCTTTGGACGGTGCGGCGCTGGTGCAGGGCGAAGTCCGGCTTGCGAGCCTTCCGGCGATTTTCTTCGAGATAAGCGAAGCGCTCGGCGACCCGCGCAGTTCATCTTCTTACATGGCGGACATCATCAGCAAGGACGTGGCCATTTCCGCAAGGCTCCTGCGCATGGTCAATACGCCGTTCTATGGCTTTCCCGGCCGCATCGACTCCCTTTCGCGCGCGGTGACCATCATTGGAGTGGAGCAGCTGGTCAGTCTGGCGCAGGGCATTTCCGTCATCACCGCTTTTGAGGGCATTCCCGAAGACCTGCTGGACCTCAAGAGCTTCTGGCTGCACAGCATCATGTGCGGCACGCTGGCGCGATTGCTCGCCAGTCATCACGGCATTGCCAACGACGAACGGTTTTTCGTGGCGGGGCTGCTGCACGATATAGGCAGGCTGGTGGTGCTGCGCAACCTGCCCGAGCGGGCTCTGGAGCCGTTGCAGGCGTGCCGGGTCAAACCGCAGTCCGTGACGCAGGCGGAAATGGAGTTCTGGGGAACGACGCATTCGGAGATAGGGGCCGACCTGATGCGGGCATGGAAGCTGCCGCAATTCCTCGAACACCTGCTGCGGTATCACCACAGTCCGTCCGTTTCGCCGGTGATGCTGGAGTCGGCCATCGTTCATGCGGCGGATTTTATGGCCAACGCGCTGGGTACGGGCCGAAGCGGCGATCTTTACGTGCCACGGCTCGACAAGGCCGCGTGGGAACTGCTGAGCGTGACCCCCGAGCGCTTCAGGCGTTTGGCGCTGGAGGCCGAGAACCAGTCCCACCAGATCATGGAAGCATTTTTCGACGAAGCCTGATCGCTTTATGAGTGCTTCTTTTTGGCCGCCTGACGGATCTGGTCCCCTTCGCCCGGATAGACCTCCCGCTCTTCCGGCGGCGTGAACCTGTCGGGTTCGGGCCAGCGTCCCGGTACCGGATCCGCGCCTTCGCGAGCGAGGGCGGTCGGCTCGCTATCCACCATGACCGGCGTGCTGCGGATATCCACATCAGGTAAGGGCACGCTGAATTCGATGGCGATGCCGTTGGGGTCGAAGGTGTAGATGGAGTGGATGAAACCATGATCCACGGCCTCGGAGACCCAGATGTCGGCGGCTTCGAGGCGGTCCCGGAGTTCCCACAGCTCATCCTGCGAGGCCAGTTCAAAGGAGACGTGGTCGAAGCAGGCCGGGCCTTTCACCGGGACTCCATGATCCTTTTCCGGGCAGTTGTCCAGATCGGGCCATTCGAAAAAGGCGATCATGTCGTGCTCGGTCAGTTCGAAAAAGTAGTGTCGGTACCCCGGATGCCCCAACCCGGTCACCAGGCGGCAGCCCAGAAGATCGCGCCAGAAGGCGATGGTTCTGTCCATGTCGGCGGTGACCATCGCCATATGATTGATGCCCGTAAATCGTGCCATGATTCCTCCAGCTTTCATACATAACCATCCGCGCCGATTTGGCAACCGGGTTATTATCCCGGCGTTGCAGGTCCGGGCACGGCTGTGCTACGGATGATTTACTGGAGGAAGAATGTCTCGAATCAGCCTCGCGTTCGCACTGATCCTGTTGCTCTCCGCTGCGGCTTTCGCCGAGCCGCTGAAGATCGTCACGCTCTCCTATCCCCCGTACGAGTTTATGGAGGATGGCAAGGTCAAGGGTGTTGCGACCCGAGTGGTGCGTGAAGTGTTTCAGCGTATGGACGTCGAGATTGAGATCGAACTGCTGGAATGGGCAGACGCGCTGGAGGCCGTCAGGACCGGGGAGGCCGATGCCATTTATACCGCCTTCAGAACGCCGGAACGAGAGGAGTTTCTCGTGTACCCCACAACCGAACTGGTGGGGCAGGTGACCTCGCTTTTCGTGCGTGAGGGGTCAGCCATCGATTACAACGGGGACTTGGTGCCGCTGGCAAAGTACTCGTTCGGCGTGGTCGAAAAGGTCAGCTACGGCAGTTTCTTCGACGCCGCCGTGGAGCATGGAATCATCGACAAGCTCATCGTTTCGCGTAATGGAGAACAGTCGGTGCGGCGCTTCCTCGCCGGTGAGTCGGATATCCTTGTTTCGAACTGGCTGGAGGCGTGGACCATCCTCGATAAGCTGAACCGAAAGGACGGGGTGCGGGCGCTCTCGCCGCCGCTTCAGAACATACCGAGCTATCTTGCGTTTTCCAAAAAATCCGAGCATCTGGATTTGGTGCCGGGTTTTGAGGAGGCCTTGAGAAGCATTCGCCTCGACGGCACTTACGGAAAACTCTTCAAGCTCAACTGATTCCCGCCAGCCTGCCGCCTGCGAGCTCCACCGTGCGCTGCGCCCTGCATGCGTAGTCTGCTTCGTGGGTCACCATCACCACACTGAGCCCGGTCTCGGGCAGCGATCCCAGCAGGTCCATAATGCCGTCACCGGTCTTGCGGTCGAGACTGCCGGTGGGTTCGTCGGCGAAGAGCACGGCGGCCTTCTTGGCAAGCCCCCTGGCTATGGCCACGCGCTGGCATTCGCCGCCGGAAAGTTCGCCGGGCAGACGGTGTCCCTTTCCGTCAAGGCCGACGCGTGCGAGGCATTCGCGGGCCGCTTCTGTCTGCTCGCGGGAAACGGGTCGCAGGCCGCGCATGGCTGGCAGCAAAACGTTCTCTTCTGCCGTGAGGTAGGGCAGCAGGTGGTGTGCCTGAAAGATCATGGCAAACCCGGTAGCTCTCAAGCAGTCGAGCTCGCGACTGCCCAGTTCGGTGATGTCCCTGCCTTCAAAGTGCAGTGAGCCGCCATCCGGGCGCATGATGCCTGACAGGATGTTGAGCAGGGTGGATTTACCCGAGCCGGAGCGTCCGGTGATTGCGACGAATTCGCCGCAGTCCACCGCGAGATCCACGCCGTTCAGGACGCTGTCCTCCGGCTCGGGACCGAAACGTTTTTCAATATTGCGTGCTTCAATAAGCATATCGATTCCTTGTGCGGGCTAAAGCGATACGAGCGCCTTTGAGGGTTCCACGGATGCCGCCTTGAGCGCGGGAGGAACGGAGGAAAGGGCCGCAACCAGCGCCGCGGACAGGGCGGACAGGCCGAATTCCGCTGCCGAAAAACTCGTTGTCCCGCCCATGTCGAGAAGCGAAAGGATCTTCGAGCTGGCGCCGAGGCCCAGCAGGTAGCCCGCGAGACCTGCCGTGAGCCCGATGAGCAGAGCTTCGAAGCAGAATACGGTGAAGACGCCCTGACGTGAAAAGCCCAGCGAGCGGAGCAGGCCTATCTCGCGAACCCGCTCGTTAACCGAGGACAGCATGGAGAGTCCCACGGAAGCGCAGGCGATGAGCAGTATCACCGAGCTGACGCCGAAGGCGAGGCGTTCCACGAATCGGATGGAGTACATGCGCTGTTTGACCACCTGCTGCATGGCGGTGACTTCGGTACCCGGCAGTGCCTTGGCAAGTTGGCCCACGATGTCCTCGATGGGGCAGCCGGAGCAGAGGGCAGCAACCTCCATGAAGGTGGCCCGGCCGGGAGTGCCCGCCATCTCACCCACAAGGGAAAGACCGGCGAAAAGTACCGAGTCGTCGTCGCTGCCAGTAGGCATGAGAACGCCGGATATGGTGACCGGACGTCCGTCGAGGGTCGTGCTGTCGCCCGGTCGAAGCCCGAGTCTGTCGGCCAGCTTGGATCCTGCAAGCACCTCGTTGCGTTTTTCGGGATAGCTGCCGTCAACGGCCCAGTAGCCCTTGAGGGCCTTCTCGCGCTCCCAACGGACGCCGATGACACCGGCGGGAGCGCCTTCCACACGCCCCGCGTGGATCAGCTTGGGGGCCACCACGCTGATGTTTTTGCGAAGTTCGATGGAGTCAATGGCCTTGTCCACTTCGTCGGCCACAAGCATCTCCGTGCCGAAGTCGAGGTCGCCGAGGCTGAATCCTCCGTAGCTCACGCTGAGTGTCTCGGAGCGGGGAACGATCAGTATGTTCGCGCCAAAGGCAGTGAGCTTTTCCTCCATGCCCGCACCCACCGCGCGGGATACCAGCGACAGGGCAGTGATCGACGTGGCGGCCAGAGCGAACACGCCGAGGAGCAGGGCCGACTTGAGCCATTTGCGCCTGACGTTGCGCAGCGGGATGGTCAGCAGATTCATGTACGATGTTCCCTGCTAAAGGAAATAGCGCCGACCGGCAAACAGGTCGGACTCGGGAATCATGACTTTGCCGTCCTCGACGTTTCGCTCAAGAGGCGCGGGATTGCAGCCGCCGCGAGCCTCGTTGATGCGGGCGGAATGGAAGCGTTGGCCGCAGTTGTCGCAAACCATCCATTCGCCGTTTTGCGAGTAACCTTTTCCTTCCCGCCAGCAGACGTCACAGGCGTCAAGGGCGGCGCGGATGACGCCGTCTCGGCTCTTGATGACGAAAAAGCGGATCGTCTTGCCTGCGGCATCATAGGTGAAGTGGTGTGCTTTGCCGTCCGAAACCGTTTCGACGTCAATGGTTATGAAACCGTTTTCTGCCTCAAGCGGTTTGGGGCCGAAAAAGTCGAAAAATCCGTAGGCCGTCCCGGCGCTGAGCGACAGGATAAAGGTCAGGGCAAGCAGGTGTATGGTCTTCATGGTTGTCTCCGTGTGTTTCATACCGAACAGGTATACATTTATGCGAGGTTTGGCAAGAGTGCCGCGTCATGAATTATATGGGGAGGAAAAGTCCCGTCATGCGGGACTTTTCGGGCTGACGGAGAGTGCCGGAGTGGCCGCTTTTTTTGGCAAAAAACCTTGACCTTTCCGAGTCTATCTGGAATAGAAACTTGCATCTTTACGTGAGGGTTTTCACAATTATCCTCAGCCAATTCGAGCGTGAACCGGTGACCCTTGGGGGAGGCGTCGCTGTTTCGCGAGATTTTTTTGTAGGAGCTGGTAGCGTTATGGGTATGGAGGAGCGCCTAGGCGCCGACCGCGAGAAACTCGCGGACAAATGGGTGGACGCCATCCTCGGGAGCTATCCCGAGGAGACTCGTCGTATATGGAAATCCGGCGGCAACGCGTTCGCAAACCCCGTGGGCGAGACCATCTCCCGCTGCGTTGGCGAGTTCATCGACCACCTCATCCGCTGGGATGATGCCGAGGCCATGGCCGATTCCCTCGACCGCCTCATCCGCATCCGCTCCGTTCAGGAGTTCAGCCCCTCTCAGGCCCTGAGCTTTCTCTTTCTCTTCAAGAAGGTGCTTCGCGAAGCGTACTTCAAGGAAATGGAGAAGAGTGGCGAGCTGGCCGACCTGCTTCGATTCGAGGCAAAACTCGACAACATGGCCATGATGGCCTTCGATATCTACTCAAAGACGCGCGAGGAGCTTTTCGCCATGCGCGTGGACGAGGTCAAGCGTGCTCACCGCAACATCGTGCGGCGGGCCAACTGCGTTTCGGACGTGACGGCCGGCAAGGCCGAGGAATAGAGGCGGTCCCCGCGAATGTTCGCGGGACCAAAATGCAAGCGAGGTGACGGTAGATGAATGCTTTGTACTCACTCCTCTTCGTTTTTCTCCTGGTCTTCATCCCATTGTTTGGGGTGGGACTGGCACACCTGAATACGATATTCGGCGTGTGCATCCCGATGACGGCCTTCGTCATCTTCGTCCTGGGCTTTGCCTACAGGATAATCAAATGGGGTAAGAGCCCGGTGCCTTTCAGCATCCCCACCACCGGTGGGCAGCAGCGCTCCTTCGACCCCGAAACCTTTAAACAGAGCAAGTGGGACAACCCCACCAACGGGACGCAGACCGTTGTCCGCATGCTCCTGGAAGTGCTGACTTTCCGCAGCCTTTTCCGCAACAGCAAGGCTTCCCTGCACAAGGTGGGGGACGAGCCGGTGGTGGCCTACGCCTCCTCCAAGTGGCTGTGGCTCTTTGCCCTGCTGTTCCACTACAGCTTTCTGGTCATCGTGCTGCGGCACCTGCGCCTGTTCCTTGAGCCGATTCCGTTCTTCGTCAACGGTCTCGAATTCATGGACGGCATCCTGCAGATCGGCGCTCCGGTGCTGTACCAGTCCGACATGCTGATCATGGCCGGCCTGCTCTTCCTTCTTTTCCGCAGGCTCGCCGACTCCAGGCTGCGCTACATCTCCCTTGTCAACGACTACTTCCCGCTGCTGCTCATCATCGGCGTGGCTCTGTCGGGCATCTACATGCGCTACTACGCCAAGGTCGATGTCATCGCCATCAAGGAACTGACCATGGGACTGGCCACCTTCAACTTCCACATTCCCGAGAACATCGACGTGTCCTTCTACGTGCACGTGTTCCTCGTGAGCGTGCTGCTGGCCTACTTCCCGTTCAGCAAGCTGATGCACCTCGGCGGCGTGTTCCTGAGCCCGACCCGCAACATGCCCAACGACGCGCGCATCCGTCACCACGTGAACCCGTGGAACGATCCGAACATCAAGCCTCACTCCTACGAGGCCTATGAGAAGGACTTCGGTCCCATGATGGCTGAAGCCGGTCTGCCCCTGGACAATCCCGAGAACGCCAAGGGCGCGGACGAGGCTTAGGCCCCATCCGGACTGATAAGCAATTTAAACGACTGGAGAGAATAATATGGCTGTTCCCAAAGCTGAAGAACTCTTCAAGAGCATAGACTACACCCCGCCGGCGACCGGCTGGATGGAGACCCCGGTGGACTTCTCCCCCGGCAACTGGTGCTATCCGGCAAAGCCGGAGGTTCTGGAAAGCGTCAATTTCCCGAACCCGCGCATCTGGGCTCCGAACGAAGAGGACTGGAAGCTGCCGCCGAACTGGCGCGACATCGTCCACCAGGGGTTTGTCGAGCGTCTTGAAAAGTATCGTTCCCTGAAGCTTTTCATGGACATCTGTGTGCGTTGCGGCGCTTGTGCCGACAAGTGTCACTTCTTCATCGGATCCGGCGATCCCAAGAACATGCCGGTGCTCCGTGCCGAGCTGATGCGCTCCGTCTACCGCAAGGACTTCACCATGGCGGGCAAGATCCTGAGCAAGCTCACCGGATCCCGCGTCATGGAAGAAGACGTGCTCAAGGAGTGGTTCATCTACTTCTACCAGTGCACGGAATGTCGCCGCTGCTCCCTGTTCTGCCCCTACGGCATCGACACCGCCGAAGTGACCATGATGGCGCGCGAACTGCTGCACCTTTGCGGCATCGGCATCAACTGGATCATGGAGCCGGTCTCCAACTGTAACCGCACCGGTAACCACCTCGGCATCCAGCCCCACGCATTCGCCGACATCGTCGAATTCATGGTGGACGACATCGAGGAAGTCACCGGCGTTCGCGTCAAGGCCCCGCTCAACGAAAAGGGCCACGAGATCATCTTCATCACCCCCTCCGGTGACGTGTTCGCGGATCCGGGCATCTATACCTTCATGGGTTACCTGATGCTCTTCCACTACCTTGATCTCGACTACACCATGTCCACCTATGCATCCGAAGGCGGTAACTTCGGGCTCTTCACCTCTTCCGAGATGATGAAGAAGCTCAACGCCAAGATGTACGCCGAAGCCAACCGCCTCGGCGCCAAGTGGATTCTCGGCGGCGAATGCGGCCACATGTGGCGCGTGATCAACCAGTACATGGACACCATGAACGGCGACAATCAGGGTCCGCAGATGACGACCCCGAAAAACCCCGTCACCGGTACCGTGTTCAACAACGCCGCGGCCACCAAGATGGTGCACATCACGGAGTTCACCTCCGACCTGATCAAGCATAACAAGCTGAATCTGGATCCGACCCGCAACGATCATCTCCGGGTCACCTTCCACGATTCCTGCAACCCGTCCCGCGCCATGGGTCTGCTGGACGAGCCCCGCTACGTGATCAAGTCCGTGTGCAACAACTTCTTCGAAATGCCCCAGGGCACCATCCGCGAAGAAACGTTCTGCTGCGCCGGCGGTTCCGGCCTGAACACCGACGAGATCATGGAAATCCGCATGCGCGGCGGCCTGCCTCGCGGCAACGCCCTGCGCTACGTCCAGCAGAAGCACGACGTCAACATGATGGCCTGTATCTGCGCCATCGACCGTGCGACGCTGATACCCCTGGCTAACTACTGGGCGCCCGGAGTCGAGATCTGCGGAACGCACGAACTCGTGGGTAACGCGCTCGTCCTGCCCGGGGAAGAGCAGCGGACTATGGACCTCCGCCAGGAGCCGCTCCCCGGCTTCGAGGACGAGGAAGATGACTGGACTCCCCCGAACGCCTAGGAGGATGTGAGCAATGCATTACGGTGGAAAAATCATCATTGGCCTGCTCATCTTCGTCGGCCTGTTGCTTTCACCCTTCGCGTACAACGCGTTGACCGTGGAAGCGTCGTACAAGCAGCCGAAGCTGAAGCTCCCGGCCAAAGAGAAAGAATGTGTCGAATCCCTCGAGTTCATGCGCACCAAGCACATGGAGCTGCTGGATGAGTGGCGCGACTGGGCCCTGCGTGACGGCAAGCGCGTCTACGTGAACCACAAGGGCAAAGAGTTCGAAATCAGCCTGCAGAACACCTGCATGGACTGCCACAAGAACAAGGCCGAGTTCTGCGACAAGTGCCACGCCGACGCAGGCGTGTCGCCTTACTGCTGGGACTGCCACATCCAGCCGGAGGGCCTGAAATAATGAAACAGAACAGAAGAAAGTTCATCAAGTTCGCCGGTGTCGCGGCGGCCGCGCTCTGCACGGCCCCCGCGGTTGCCAAGGCTGCCGGTGGCGGCCACGCCGCACCGATCATGAAGAACCCGAAAGGGCTCGAAGCCGAACGCTGGGCCATGGTCATCGATACCACGAAGCTGAAGACCGAAAAGGACTTCGCTCCGCTCATCGAAGTGTGCCACAAGATCCACAACGTGCCGCAGATCGACTCCAATCAGGAAGTCAAGTGGCTCTGGACCGGCAGCTACGACGAAACCTTCGTGGAGCAGCCCAACCCGCACATGAACGAGGAACTCAAGGAGCGCTCCTACGCGCTTCTGTGCAACCACTGCGCTAACCCTCCGTGCGTGCGCGTGTGCCCGACCAAGGCGACCTTCAAGCGCCCCGACGGCATCGTGGCCATGGACTACCATCGCTGCATCGGCTGCCGCTACTGCATGGCCGGTTGCCCGTACGGCTCCCGCTCATTCAACTTCAGCGAACCTCGCGACCATTTCACCGAGGAAGAGCTGAAGAAGCTGAATCCCAAGTTCCCCACCCGCATGCGCGGCGTGGTGGAAAAGTGCAACTTCTGTGTCGAGCGTCTGGCTGTGGGTGAACGCCCCGCCTGCGTCGAGGCCAGCAAAGGCGCCATGTTCTTCGGCGATCTCAACGATCCCGAAAGCGAAGTGCGTCAGGTGTTGCGCGAGCGGTTCACCCTGCGTCGCAAACCTTCCGCCGGCACCGAGCCGAGCGTCTACTACATCATATAGGGGAGGACAGTAATGCTTGAAAGAGCTCTGAAAGGTTCCCCGAGGTACTACGGCTGGATCGGCTTCCTGCTTGTCATCATCGCCATCGGCGGTGCTGTCTGGATCAATCAGCTGATGGAAGGTCTCCAGATCACCGGCATGAGCCGTGACGTCTCCTGGGGCTTCTACATCTCCCAGTTCACCTACCTCGTCGGGCTCGCCGCATCCGGCGTCATGATCGTGCTGCCGTACTACTTCCACAAGTACAAACCGAACAAGCACATGGTCATCTTCGGCGAGTTCATGGCAATCGCGGCCTGTATCATGTGCCTGCTGTTCATCGTGGTCGACATTGGTCAGCCGCAGCGGATGCTCAACGTCATCTTCCACCCGACCCCGAACTCCATCCTGTTCTGGGACATGATCGTCATCAACGGTTACCTGTTCCTGAACATCCTTTGCGGTTGGGTCTGCCTGGAGCATGACCGTATGCGTCTTCCGCACCCCAAGTGGGTCAAGCCGTTCATCATCATCTCGATCGTATGGGCGTTCTCCATCCACACCGTCACCGCGTTCCTGTACCAGGGTCTGCCCGGTCGCCACTACTGGCTCACCGCCATTCTGGCCGCCCGCTTCCTGGCGAGCGCGTTCTGCTCCGGACCGGCCATCCTGCTGCTGGTCATGAAGCTTACGGAGAAGTTCACCAACTTCCAGATGCCGAAGAAGGCTCTGCATACCCTCACCACCATCATCACTTATGCGATGGTCGTGAACATGTTCTTCTTCCTGCTGGAAATCTTCACCGCATACTACTCCCAGCTGCCGGGACACACCCACTCCATCACCTACCTCTTCGCAGGTGAGCACGGACACCACGAGCTGGTTCCGTTCATGTGGACCTTCATCATTTTTGCCGCCGCTTCACTGGCTCTGCTGATTCCGCCGAAGCTGCGCAAAAACCAGAAGATCCTGCCGTGGGCGCTCGGCATCCTGATCATCGCCACCTGGCTCGACAAGGGCCTTGGCCTGCTCATCGGCGGTTTCAACCCGACTCCGTTCGGTACCATCACTCCCTACTGGCCCACCGGCAAGGAGCTGATGATTTCCGCCATGATCTATGCCGTAGGCGCACTGGTCGTGACCGTGCTCTTCAAGATCGCCACCAGCGTGAAGGAAGACATGGGCCACTCTCAGGCGCTGCCCTGCGGTTGCTCCACCGAGGACAAATGCGAATGCACTCCCGCGGAGGAAGCTGCATAACCTCGGCTACCGTCACCTATAAAAGGCCCGCTCCCAGGAGCGGGCCTTTTTTGTAGGCTTGCGTAAAGACGGTGTGAATTGTATCAAATTATATGGTTGCAAAATTCCTTATCGTATTAGGGCTATTGGCCCTTCTGCTGATGCCGGGGAATCTTTGTGCCGAGCAGACCGCCCTCAAAGTGGGGACGTCCATCAAGCCGCCTTACTCAACCCGTGACGAAGACGGTTTTCTCGACAGGTTGCTGAAGGAACTCTTCATCCGTGTCGGGACTCCATTCACGATAGTCCGCCAGCCAGCAGCACGGGCTTTGATGTCTGCCAATCAAGGGCTTGTGGACATGGAATTGCCTCGAATCATCGGAATTGAAAAGCAGTACCCCAACCTCGTCATGATTCCCGAGCCCGTGGTGGAGTATGCCTTTGTGGCATTTGCCAGAGAGGGGTGTCCTACCCGAATTGACTGGAATACTTTCAATCATCTTCCGGTGGGGCTTTTACGGGGGTGGAAGATCTACGAGCGCATCCTGCAGCCCGAGACAATGCATCGTTACGCCAACAAGCCGGAACAACTGCTTCGCATGTTGGTTCACAAGCGTGTTGACGTGGCTCTGTACGAGCGCAATGCCGGTCAATTCCTTCTGCGGAAGAACAACATTCACGCGCACGAGATGAAACCGCCATACAAGATGGTTCCAATGTATATTTACATCCATGAAACGCACCGGGATATGTTGCCGCTCCTGACGAAAACCTTGCGGGAAATCAAGGCGGACGGTACGTATGCACGGCTGGCGGCGGAAACGCTCAATGCGCCCTGAGCGCGCAAGGACCGGAGGAACAGGCAGTGCGACTTGAAATACCCAAGCCCAAGGGGCGTTCCAAGGCGGAGCGCATGATACGCACCATCGCGCTTCTTGGCGTAATTGCCGCGGTGGCCTGGGCCTTCATGCAGAACAACAAGAACGTGCTGGACCGCATCCAGACTCGGCAGGCCGTGAACGACCAGACCGAGACCCTGACCCAGACCGACATGGAATTCCTCAAGGGATTCATCACCAGTATGCGTGAGACCTATGGCGTCAACATGAAGGTCACCATCTACAAGGGGCAGGCACTGGTTCCGGAGGTTGGCCCCAAGACCATGTTCTTTGGCCTCGCTCCCGAAGCTGGGGAGGTCATACTGCGCTTCCCGCCGCTGTTGCGGGCTGCGTTGGGGGATGAGTTCACCGCCACACTCACTGACGATTTCATGCAATCATTCAAACGGGGCGACTGGCCGCGCGAACTCAAGATCGTGCTGACCATGATCTGGTCGCGGCTGAGCGCCCTTGAGTCCCAACAAGGAAATTCATGACCCGGGTGACCATATTCACCGACGGCTCCTGTCTCGGCAATCCGGGACGGGGCGGATACGGTGCCGTGCTCAAGTACGGCGACACGACCAAGGAACTTTCTCAGGGCTACAGGCTGACCACCAACAACCGCATGGAACTGCTTGCGGTCATCGAGAGTCTGGAAAGCCTTACCCGGGCCTGCGAAGTGGAGCTGTATACCGACTCCAAATACGTGCAGCAGGCCATCACCAAGAAGTGGCTCGCCAACTGGCAGAGAAACGGCTGGAAAACGGCCGCGAAAAAGCCGGTAAAGAATCAGGACATGTGGCGGCGTCTCATGCCGCTTCTGGAAAAGCACTCCGTGGACTTCCGCTGGGTCAAGGGCCACAGCGGGCACCCGGAGAACGAGCGCTGCGACGAACTGGCGAGAAACGCCGCTTCCGGACGCGACCTCCTCGAAGACCCCGAATACAAGAAATCCTGATCTCGTTCAGGACCTTACCGGAGCACTCCGGCCGGCGGCGAGGTAGCGGGCACCCAGCTCGCTGCCGCGCTCCGCTTGTGCCCAGTGCAGATAGACGAGCCTGAGAAACCGCTCGTGGATGGCCGGTACTTCTCGGAGTCTTTGCTGAACCGGGGAGTCCGCGAGTGCTTTTCGGACAGTCTTGGCAAGCTGCTCGGCCCGGTGGCTCCTGCGGTGTCGTGCGTCGATTGCCGCCAGCCCCTCGCGGCGTGCCGTACGCATCCGCTCCGGGTGCGTGAGCAGTTCTCTGGCCTTTTCAGCGGCCGCTTCCGGGGCGTTCAGGGGATAGGTGAAAAGGTGCCTGCCGTCCTCGAACAACTCGCTTTGTCCGTGTCCCACCTCCGGTGTCAGGAGGCATGCTCCTGTGGCCAGCGCCTCGAAGACACGAAAATTAAGGTCGCCGCGCTCGGCGATGTTCAGCACGATCTCTGCCTGCGGGAAGAGCGTTTCGAACTGGCCGCTGCGAACCTCAAGCTCCGGCATCAGCTTTTTTATCCTGTCCAGAAAGACCTTGCGTTCCGGCGTGGTCTCAGGATCGACCGTGCCCGCGAACAACAGCGGCCACAGACGTTCCGGCTGCTCGACTGGCGGGTGCTCGTCGCGAATGGGGTAGGGCGGCAGCCAGAAGACGGCCCGCTCGTCCAGACGCAGTCGAAAGCGTGACATGTGGTCGCGAAGACTCACGGCGCAGAGGTCGAACCCCTGCGCGTAAAGCGGGTACCACTCGTGAATGTGCGAGTCGATGCAGTAGAAGACGCTGAGGCAAGGGAAGGATTCGATGCCAACGAGCGGCGGCGGTAGTGAGCGGTCGGTGTAGATGACCACTTCCGGTTCGCAGTCCGCGGCCTCGCAGAGTTCATCCCAATTCAGCGCTCTGGGACCGGAGAAGTTGACGGTGCGCACGTCGAAGCCCTGTCGGGCGAAGTCATCGC
Source organism: Desulfovibrio oxyclinae DSM 11498 (assembly GCF_000375485.1). Classification (NCBI taxonomy): domain Bacteria; kingdom Pseudomonadati; phylum Thermodesulfobacteriota; class Desulfovibrionia; order Desulfovibrionales; family Desulfovibrionaceae; genus Desulfovibrio; species Desulfovibrio oxyclinae. The sequence goes on from NZ_AQXE01000008.1 coordinate 25,303, forward strand.
GGAAATAGATGCCGCCGACCCATGCGACTTTAGGCTTGCTCATTGGCGGCCCTCGCTCGCAGGTAGGAGATGAAATCGTCGATGCCGTTTCGGCGGCAGTCGATGTAATGGGCCACGTAGCGCGCAAAAGTCATTTTCTGCCCGTAGACCTCGTAAAGCGTTTCCGCATTGGTGAAGGCCAGTCCAAAGTGCTCGGCCACGAGCGGATGAATCGGCTGCTGGAATTCGGGGAACGGGTCGCCGCACTGGTCCAGTGCCGCTTCGGTGGGGCGTGCCATTGCAAGGTGATCCAGAATGCCGCAGGCCGAAATATCCATGAGTTCGGCTCCGGGATGGTTCACGGTGTTGAACAGCCGCCTTGTGCGCCAGTGTTCGCGGATGTGGCCGAGGTATTTGATCGGCGTCACTGCTTCGCGAGCTTGCTCACGGCGAAAAGTTTCTTCGAGCAGGTCGTTGAGGCCGAAGTGCTTGGCGGGATGCGAGCGCAGGTACAGAGTGAGAATCTGTTCGTCCGGGATGCCCGCGTCAAGCAGTTGGTCGAGCCGCCTGTCGCGGTAGTCGAATCCCGGCGCGCCGGACCACATGGGCCAGTATCCCAGGAAGAACATGTTCGGGATGCACAGGCTCCGTGCGTTGTCGGCCAGCCGCTTCAGGAGGGTCTGCGACGCCAGCGGCCCCCACTGGTCTCCCAGATATTGATAGAGGAACAGGGAAGCGTGTTCCAGCAACCCGTCGGGCATGGGCTCGCGGGTGTAATTGGTGACGATCCGCGTCTCGAAGCGTTGCGCGAAATCCGGGCTGCGGTTCAGCCGTTTCAGTAGCGGTTCGCCCTGACAGTTGGCGTGTATGACGCAGAGTTCCTTGCCCATTCTTGCTCCCTCGGCATGAGATAGCACCAACGGGGGGCGGTCGCAACTTCCCGGCATGTTTGCAATCCGAAAAGTACGGGTGTAAAAGCCTGAGCCACAAGGAGAAGGAATATGGAACGCAAGCTCGAAGCTGTCGCTGAGGCTGTCCGGCCTCTTGATGCGGCATTGGGAGTCGCGGCACAGGCCCGGCTGGACGATCTGACCAAACCCAAGGGAAGTCTCGGACGTCTGGAGGACTTTGCCAGACGCATATATATGATTCAGGAAGGCCCGGACGCCGTGAAGGCGGACCCCGCCAGAATTTATACGATAGCCGGAGACCATGGGGTAACCGCGGAGGGCGTCAGCCTGTTTCCGCAGGAAGTCACCCGTCAGATGGTGGCGAATTTCCTGAACGGCGGTGCCGGAATCAACGTGCTGGCCCGGACCGTCGGAGCCGAGCTGTACGTTGTGGACGCCGGTTCGTGCGGTGGTGAATACGAGGCGCACCCCAATCTGATTCAGGCCAAGGTCGCGCCGGGAACCGCCAGTCTCGCCGAAGGTCCGGCCATGACGAGGGAGCAGTGTCTCGAAGCGCTGTTGCTGGGCGTCAGGCTGGCTGACGAAGCGCATGTGGCAGGAATCCGCACGCTTGGCACCGGTGACATGGGCATTTCCAATACCACGCCGTCCACCGCCCTTTACTGCGCCTATCTGGGCTTTGACCCCGAGGAAATCACGGGGCCGGGAACCGGACTTGACCGGGAAGGTGTCCGCAACAAGATCAACGTCATCCGCAGGGGGCTTGAAGCCAATCGAAAGATCGTGGAATCCGGCGATCCGCTGGCCGTGCTCGCCGCGCTTGGCGGGTTCGAGATTGCCGCGCTGGCCGGGTTGATCCTCGGTGGGGCCCGCAACCGTCAGGTGGTGTGCGTGGACGGCTTCATATCCACGGCGGCGTACTGCGCTGCGCGGGCCATCTGTCCGCTGGTCTCGGAGTATTGCTTTGTCAGTCATGCATCCGCGGAGCCGGGACACGAGGCCGTCACCGCCAAGCTGGAGCAGGAACCGCTGCTGCATCTCGGCTTCCGCCTCGGCGAAGGAACCGGCGCTGCCTGCGCACTCTTTCTGTTGCGCTCCGCGTGCGACATATTTAACGAAATGGCAACGTTCAGCGAGGCCGGGGTAGATTCCGGAGCCTAGCCGAAACATATTCGATACAGCGAAGGCCCCCGCATTGTCCGATGCGGGGGCCTTCTTCTGTCCAGCCTCGGTCTCCGTCGGGAGACCCGGGGTGAGAGGAGGTGTCGGTAGCACGGCCCGCCGGGGCCGCGGTATTGTCAACCGCCTGCGCCGCTGTGGCGCCCGGAGGCTGGGCCTCCTAGTGATCGCAGGCGTTGTCGCCGGTGACCAGTGCTCCGGCCATGAACTTGTTCACCAGTTCATCCGGATTTTCCGCGGGGCAGCCCGTGACGACGCGCACTCCGGCATCGGTGAACAGGGTCTGCGCCTTGGCGCCCATGCCGCCTGCCAGCACGAGATTGGCCTTCTGTTCGGCCACCCAGCGCGGGATGACGCCGGGTTCGTGCGGGGGCGGTGTCTCCATGGTGGTGGAGATGATACTGCCGGTGTGAGCATCGACGTCCACCATGGCGAACTGCTCGCAATGGCCAAAGTGCTGGGCGAGCCTGCCCGCAGCCACGGGAATGGCGATGCGGATGCGACCGTGCTCGTCGCGCAGCTCTTCAACCTTGGGCAGCTGGCTGTTTTCCTGAAGACTGTCGCCCAGGTCGAGCATGGGCTTGATGATGCTGTTCATTGCCTGCGCGGTGGGAGAATCGTGGTCCACCTTGAGCAGGGGGTATCCTTCGTCGGCGGAGCGGCCCACTTCGGGATCGAGGGGAATGCGCCCGAGGAACTGGATGCCCATTTCCTTGGAGAGTTCCTCGCCGCCGCCGGAATTGAAGATGTTGTGCACGCTGCCGCAGTCGGGGCAGGCGAATCCGCTCATGTTCTCCACCAGTCCGAGGATGGGGTTGCCCACCTGGCGGGCGAAGGTCACGGAACGTCGAACGTCGTCCACGGCCACGCCCTGCGGGGTGGTCACGATGACGGCGTTGGCGTCGCGGCCAAGCGTCTGCAGGGCGGAGAGCGGCTCGTCGCCGGTGCCCGGAGGGCAATCCACGATGAGGTAGTCGAGGTCGCCCCAGGCCACGTCCTGCACGAACTGCTTGATCAGGCCGATCTTCACCGGGCCGCGCCAGATGACGGCGTCAGCCTTGCTGGGCAGCATGAACCCGAGGGACATGACCCAGAGATTCTTGGTCCAGGAGATGGGCTCGATGACCTGATCGCCGATGTGGGGCTGCTGCCCTTCGAGCGAAAGCAGGCGGGGAATGCTGGGGCCGTGGACGTCAACGTCCAGCAGGCCGACTTTCTTGCCCGCCAGCGACAGGGCCACGGCGATGTTGGTGGCGACGGTGGATTTGCCCACGCCGCCTTTGCCGGACATGACGACTATCTTATGCTTGATGCGCGAGAGGGTGGTCTTGAGTTTGAGATCTTCGGGACCTTCGGCGCATCCGCCGGAGGAGCAGCCGCCGCCAGCGGTGGCGGAACTGCAGCTGTTGCAGGCTTCACTCATTGTGGTTCTCCTGAGGTATGTATTTCCGAATACGCTGTTCGGAATTCTTCACATAGACATTCGTGGGCGGATGTCAACGCGTCGAGGTGCCGTGCGGCTACCAGTGGCCGTCCTTGTCCGGGCCGTCCACGGGCTTGATGGAGCCTTCGTTGAAGGCCTGAACCGCATCGCCCACGCAGCCTTCGGTGGCGAGGCATATCTTGATGCCCGCGTGATCCAGCGCACGGAAGGCCTTGGGACCCACATGGCCGGTGATGACGACCTGAGCGCCCGTGTCCGCCACGTTCTGGGCGGACTGGATGCCGGCGCCCTGAGCCGCATTGAGGTTCTGGGTGTTGTCCACATACTCGTTAACGCCGCTGTCCGTGTCGTAGACCACGAATCCGGCCGCGCGGCCGAAGCGGGAGTCGAGGGCGCTTTCCAGGCCGGGCCCGGAACTGCTGATGGCTATCTTCATGACTGGTTCCTCCTTCCTTTGCCCGCTCGGGAGCGGCCCCGGCACATGGCCGTTCCGGGCCTGTTGCGGCATCCGGGCAGGGCAAGGTTATGCAGTGTGTCGTTGCGGAAGGCATCCAGAACCTCCTCGACGCTCCCTCTATGCCAGGAGAGGACGTCAACCCCGGAAGCGTCGAGAAGGTTTCTGGTGCGACCGCACATGGCTCCGCAGAGCAGATGCGTCACCCCGCAGGCCAAAATGGCGGATGTCCTGTCCGTTGGGTCCTTTGAGGGAAGGGATAAATGGCCTGCGGGGCTATATGTACCGTTCTCCGCCGTGAAGAGGCGCAACTCGGGCGCGTTTTCAAAGACCGACGCGAGCCGGTCGCCGTAACAGGCAAGGCAGAGAAGCTTGGTTTCCTTTTCACTCACGCTGCTGCATGAGCATAGGCTGTGCCATGTTTTAAATGTTCGTTATTTTAAGTATTTGTGTGGTTTCGCAAAAAGGGATGAGGCGAAAATGATGCCTCGACGGGCAGGGATGGGCGAACTCTGCGCCCGGTCAGTCCGCGTTGTCGCAACGGGCGAGCATGCGGCGCAGGGTATCCTTTGAAATGTCCAGCTCGCGACATGTGACCATGCGCTTGCCCCCGTTCCGTTCCAGCGCGGCCTTGACCGCCATGCACTTGATCTCCTCAAGCGTTCCCATGGGCATGGTGCCGGAGGGCGTCTTTTCTTCGGGACGAAGGTGTTCCGGAAGGTGCTCGACCTGAATGAAGCCGGATGAACAGAGGATGAAAGCGAACTCCATGATATTTTCCAGCTCGCGCACGTTCCCGGGAAACTCGTGGCGCATGAGGATGCTCATGACGTCTTCCGAAAGCCCCTCGACGTTTTTGCCCTGCACCGCGTTGAAGTGCTTCACGAAGTGGTCGGCGAGCAGGGGGATGTCCGCGCGGCGCTCCCGAAGTGGCGGCAGGCGCAGCGTGACCACGTTCAGCCGGTAGAACAGGTCCTGCCGAAATCCTCCCTCCTTGACCAGCAGGTCGAGGTCGCGGTTGGTGGCGGCGATGACGCGGGCGTCGGAGCTTACCGGTGTGACGCCGCCCAGCGGTTCGAAGGTCTTCTCCTGCAGCACGCGCAGCAGTTTGACCTGAAGCTTGCCGGGCATGTCGCCCACTTCGTCCAGAAAGATGGTGCCGCCGCGTGCGGTCTCGAAACGGCCGGGCTTGTCGCGTCGGGCATCCGTGAAGGCGCCCGCCTTGTAGCCGAACAGTTCGGATTCAAGCAGCGTCTCGGGCAGTGCGCCGCAGTTCACTGGGACGAAAGGGCCTTCCTTGCGGCCGCTGAGCTGGTGGATGGCCTGTGCGAAAAGCTCCTTGCCGGTGCCGGATTCGCCAAGCAGCAGCACGGTGGATTCGCTTCTGGCGATCTGCGGCAGGATGCCGAAGATGCGGTCCAGCGCTTCGCTCTTGCCCACGATGCTTTCAAAGGAATAGGACTCGCGCATTTCACGCCGGATGGCGTGGATCTCCGTCAGATCCCGGAAGGTCTCAACCCCGCCGATGACCTCACCTTCGGCGTTGCGGAGCGGGGCAGCCGAAATGGAAACCGGCCGTTTCTCCCCGTCGGGGCGGATGATGAAGATGGACTTGTTGGTGATCCTTCCGCCATGAGCAAGGCACGATTCAAGAGCGCAGTCCCCGTCGCAGAGGCTTGAGTGGAGAACATCCCAGCACTTGTTGCCCATTGCCTCTGCGGCGGGAACGCCCGTTATGCGTTCGGCGGCCTCGTTGAAGTAGGTGATGTTCCAGTCGGCATCCACCGTGAAGAGGCCGTCGGCGATGGACGAAAATACGTCCTCAAGCGGGAGGTCTTTGGGAAACGGCATGGGCGAGATATAAGCCCTAAAATGTCCTATGTGAAGTGCGGAAATATGCTTTTTTTACGTTTTGCTGGAATAATTCAGGGAGCCGTCCGTGGACGACTCCCTGCCGAAGTGCCGATGAAAGACCGTTTCAGGAGAAACGGGGGTGAAGGCTATGAGCCGAGGTGTTCCTTGAGCTGTTTCACCGCGCAGAACTTGCCGCACATGGTGCACACGTCCTCGTCCTCGGGGCTGCGGCTGTCGCGGATCCTGCGGGCAGTGACCGGATCAAGGCAAAGGCGGTACATGCCTTCCCAGTCCATGTCCGCACGGGCCTTGGCCATTTCACGATCGCGCTGCACCGCCTGCTCATTGCCGCGCGCTATATCCGCCGCGTGGGCAGCGATGCGCGTGACGGCCACGCCTTCGTACACATCGTCCGGACCGGGCAGGGCGAGGTGCTCGCTCGGCGTAACGTAGCAAAGGAAGTCAGCGCCGGACCACGCGGCAATCGCCCCGCCGATGGCGCAGGCCACATGGTCTCGCCCTGCAGCCACGTCCGTGACCAGCGGTCCCAGTACATAGAAGGGAGCATTGTGGCAAAGCCGTTTCTGAAGCTCCATGTTGGCGCGGATCTGGTTCATGGGTACATGCCCGGGCCCCTCAATGATGATCTGCACGCCCGCATCCCACGCCTGTTGTGTCTGCTCGCCAAGGGTGATCAGTTCATGAATCTGCGTCCGGTCCGTCGCATCCGCAAGGCAGCCAGGCCGACACGCGTCGCCCAGACTCAGGGTGACGTCGTACTCACGAGCGATTTCCAGAACCCTGTCGAAATGCGTATACAACGGATTCTCCGCCCCGTTCGCCACCATCCAGCAAGCAAGGAACGACCCGCCGCGGCTGACGATGTCCAGAATACGCCCTTCCTTCTTCATGCGCTCCAAAGCACCCAGCGTGAACCCGGTGTGCAACGTCATGAAATCCACACCTTCGCGAGCCTGATCCTCAACCACTCGAAGCAGGTCGTCGATGGTCATGTCAACGATGCCGCCGCCACGAGCCGTCACGTCCGCAGCAGCCTGATAGATGGGAACCGTCCCCACCGGAACAGGACAGTGTTCCAGCGTCTGCCTCCGCAGGTTGCCCAGCTCACCGGCGATGGAAAGGTCCATCACCGCGTCAGCACCTGCATCCAGCGCCGCACGAAGCTTCAACAGCTCCTGGTCCGGATCCTCATGGTCCGGGCTCGCGCCGATGTTTGCGTTCACCTTGACGCTCAACCCCTCGCCCACGCCACGTAACTCACTCTTCTCATGCAACGGATTATGCGAAATACTCACCCGCCCCGCAGCCATAGAACGCCGAAGCGCCTCCACATCCAATCCCTCCCGCTCGGCAACAAACGCCAAAGCGTCCGAGACCTTACCGGAACGGGCAATCTCCAGTTGTGTCATGAAATACTCCCAATTCTTCAGGTTCAAAGAAATGGGCGGAAAAAAGGCAAAAAAAATTCCACCCGCAGGTGGAACACAGAAGGAATGCGCTTCGCAATGCCGTTTCCTCCGCCGGTACAAGCCGGGTCAGGTTCCAAGGGTTGTCGATCATGCGACTCTCAGCCCACAACAGGGCACCCCTACGGTCAAAAAAGAACCTAGCAAGAGTTGATTCGCCAATCAATGCTTTTTACAAATTGGAAGAGGAATGCGTCCGCCTTTGCCTCCGGCGGGCAGGGGCGCTGCCCCTGCACCCCGCCAAAGGGGCGGGCCCCCTTTGGAATCCCTGGGTTGTCAGCGGGGTTGCAGCTGCCGGGTTCATGCGACCGCATAACTCGCATCCCAGCTGCAACCCCGTTGACGGAAATTTTGGGGTCTGTGCGTCTTGGCTGACGAACTCGATTAACCAAACGACATCTCAAGGGACTCTCGCGGCGCACACGCTCACCAATACTCTCAAGAAAGCAGCTACTCCCGCCAACCAAGTACCGCAGCAATGCCGATCGAGGCATAGAGGCTCTTTTGACCGGTCACGCAGGTCAGGGTGGTGTTTGTTAGCCACAAACGTTTCACCCGGAGCAGTGACCGCGTCATAGAGCCTCTCGCCGAGAACGGCGGCTCACCCCCAACAGCGCAGTTTTTGCCTTCTTTTTTCTGCGCAAGCAAAAAAGAAGGTCGGCCAACAGGCCGAAACCTGCAACTGGTGCGCCTCAAGGCCCTTCTCTCTGGCCGAAAAAACCGACATCACCATTCTGGCCGTCTGCTGCTCCGAAAAACCTCTGGAAGGTAGTATTTTTCAAGAAAAAAGCACCAATCAGGCTGGTTTTATAGCTGATGGGTCACTAGCGCTTCGCCGTCATTCGAGAATGCCGCGAACTGTTCAAGGCGGCATGTTTTACCTGCCATTGCCTGGGGTTATGGATGAGCATTGATGTTTCAAGGGGTTGTCACGATAGCATTTTTCTATCTTTGGCCTATTTACGGATTTGCCGTTTTTGAGTATGAGGACGTATCCATTCGTTTGTTCAGTTCAGTGGAGTGGACTGAACGACGAGTCGGTTTTCCGGATGAATCATCCCTTTTCCCGAAGGGGTGTTTTCGGACGGATTCCGTTCTTTTATATGCAGTGGGAAACCCTTAACAATGAGGTGAGGAGTATGGGCGAACCCGCAATAGTTCTTGAAGGTGGAGTCAAATCCACGTTCAAGGACAAGGTCATGGAGCTTCTGCCGGAAGGTGGAAACCTCAACATGTGCCTTACGTGCGGTCTGTGTTCTTCCGGCTGTCCGGCAACCGGACTGGAAGAAATGGACCCCAGGAAATTCCTGCGTATGGCCATGTTGGGTATGGATGAGGAGATTCTTAATTCGAAATGGATCTGGATGTGCACCATGTGTACGCGTTGCGTGTACGCATGTCCCATGCAGATCAACATCCCGCAGCTGGTCTACAACGCCCGCGCGGCGCAGGATCGCGAAAACAAGCCCAAAGGCATTGTCGGTTCCTGCGACCAGGGTCTCAGGACCGAAGGCGCCAGCGCCATGGGCGCCAGCTCGGAAGACTTCAAGTTCGTCGTGGAGGACGTGCTTGAAGAGGTCTGCGAGGATCAGGAATCCTGCAAGGACCTGAAGGTGAGCATCAACCGCAAGGGTGCTCATTTCTATCTGAACCAGAACTCTCGCGAGCCGGTCACCGAGCCGGATGAGATGGTTCCTCTTTGGAAGATTCTCAATGTCGTCGGCGCCGACTGGACCTACGGGACAGTTGGCTGGGCGGCTGAGAACTACTGCCTGTTTGCAGCGGAGGACGAGAACTGGGAAGCCATTGTCAAGAAGAAGATGGACGCGGTGAGCGAACTCGGGGTCAAGAGCTGGCTCAACACCGAGTGAGGCCACGAATTCTACGCAGTCCGGGCCGGACTGCAGAAATTCGGCATGGAAGTGCCTTTCGAGCTCGAATCCATCATCAGCTACTATGCACAGTGGATCCGTGAAGGAAAACTCCCGGTCAACTCCGACTGGAACAAGGAACTCGGCGTCAAATTCACCGTTCAGGACCCCTGCCAGCTGGTCAGGAAGTCTCTGGGTGATCCCGTGGCCGAGGACCTTCGCTTCGTCGTGAAGCAGGTTGTCGGTGAAGAAAACCTCATCGACATGCACCCGAACAAGTCCAACAACTATTGTTGCGGCGGCGGGGGCGGATTCCTGCAGAGCGGTTTCCCCGAAGCGCGCAGGTACTACGGCAAGCGCAAGTTTGATCAGATCATCGCCACCGGCGCTGACTACTGCATCACCCCTTGCCACAACTGCCATTCCCAGGTTCACGATCTCGCGCACCACTTTGGTGGCACGTATCAGACCGTCCATCTTTGGACGCTGATCTGTCTCTCGCTCGGCATTCTGGGCGAGAACGAGCGCGAGTACCTCGGCGACGACCTCAAGGAAGTCGGCCTGTAGGCGGAACTGAACGGAACGAGATTCCAAGGAGGACTCAATGTCTGCGAATAAACTTGGATCGGTCATGGTCGTCGGCGGCGGTATCGCCGGTATTCAGACGGCGCTTGATTTGGCCGACTCCGGTTATTACGTGCATTTGATCGAGAAGAGTGCCGGTATCGGCGGCGTCATGGCGCAGCTGGACAAGACCTTCCCGACCAACGACTGCGCGATGTGAATCATCTCGCCCAAGTTGGTTGAGTGCGGTCGGCACTTAAATATCGAGTTGCATACACTGGCAGAGGTTCAGAACGTTTCCGGCGATGAAGGCAACTTCACCGTGACGGTGAAGAAGTCCCCCCGATACGTGGATATGGAAAAATGTATCGCGTGCGGGGAATGTGCCGCGAAATGTCCCAAGAAAGTTGACGACGAATATCAGGCCGGTCTTTCCAAAAGGAAAGCCGCCTACATCCCTTACGGGCAGTCCGTGCCGCTGAAGTACGCTTTGGACGGCGCAACCTGCATCATGATCCAGAAAGGCAAGTGCGGCGCCTGTGAAAAGGTCTGCCCCACCGAGGCCATCAAGTTCGACGACAAGGAAGAAATCGTCGATCTGAACGTCGGTTCGGTCATTCTCACGCCCGGTTTCAAGGCGTTCGATCCGTCCGATCTGGATTACACCTACTACAAGGAACTCCCTGACGTAGTGACCTCGCTCGAATACGAGCGCCTGCTGTCTTCCTCCGGTCCCTGCCACGGCCACCTGACCCGCCCCTCGGACGGCAAGGAGCCCGCAAAGATCGCATGGCTGCAGTGCGTCGGTTCGCGCGACATCAATCGCTGCGGCAACGGATTCTGCTCCAGCGTGTGCTGCATGTACGCCATCAAGCAGTCTGTCATCACCGCCGAGCACACCACCGGCGACATCGACCAGACCATCCTGTACATGGACATCCGCAGCCACGGTAAGGAATTCGACAAGTACTACGAAAACGCCAAGACCAACGGGATCAACTTCGTGCAGGCACGCCCGCACACGATCCTGCCCGGTCCCGACGGTGTGGGTGCCATCATCCAGTATGCCGACAAGTCCGGCAACATGGTCGAGGACGTGTACGACCTCGTCGTGCTGTCCATCGGTCTGGAAGCGCCCAAGGACGCCAAACAGCTGTCCGAAACCGCCGGGTTCGAACTGAATAAGTACGGCTTCGTGGAAACGAACTCCTTCGAGCCGGTGTCCACCTCCAGGCCGGGAATCTACTCCTCGGGCGCGTTCAACGCTCCCATGGACATCCCGCAGGCGGTCACCGACGCTTCCTCCGCAGCGGCCACCGCTGCCAAGCGGCTGGCGGAAGTTCGCGGCACCATGACCGAGGAAAAGGTCTGGCCCGAAGAGCGCGACATCTCCGGTGAGGAGCCGCGCATCGGCGTGTTCGTCTGTTCCTGCGGTACCAACATCGCGGGCACCGTGGACGTCAAGGCCGTCTCGGAATATGCCGCGGCCCTGCCCGGCGTGCAGATGGTGGAGAACAACATGTTCACCTGTTCCACCGACACGCAGGAGCTGATCAGCCAGAAGATCAAGGAAAACAACCTGAACCGCATCGTGGTCGCTGCGTGTACGCCGCGCACCCACGAGCCGCTGTTCAAGGAAACGCTGAAGGAAGCGGGCCTCAACGAGTACCTCGTTGAAATGGCGAACATCCGCAACCAGAACAGCTGGGTCCACCAGAACGAGCCCGAAAAGGCCACCGAAAAGGCCAAGGATCAGGTCCGCATGGCTGTTGCCAAGGCCGCGCTGCTCCAGCCCCTGAGCAAGATGTCCGTGGACGTCACGCAGAAGGCGCTGGTGGTCGGCGGCGGCATGTCCGGCATGACTTCCGCCCTCGGCATCGCCGACATGGGCTACGAAGTGGTGCTGCTCGAAAAGAGCAACATGCTGGGCGGCAATGCCTGGTCGCTTTCCCAGACCTGGCGCGGCGAAGAGATTCGCCCCGAGGTGGAGAAGATGGCGGCCAAGGTGGACAACCACGAGAACATCACCGTGCTCAAAAACGCCATGCTCAAGACCGCCGTCGGTTCCGTCGGCAACTTCGTGAGCGAGGTGGAAGTGGATGGCGAAACCAAGGCCATCAAGTACGGCGTTGCCGTGGTCGCCACCGGCGGCAAGGAATACAAGCCGAACGAATACGGCTACGGACAGTCCGACCGGGTGAAGACGCATCTGGAATTCGACAAGATGCTCGATTCCGGCGACTCCGCCAAGGCCGACTCCGTGGTCTTCATCCAGTGCGTCGGTTCCCGCAACGAAGAGCGCCCCTACTGCAGCCGCGTATGCTGCACCCACTCCGTGGAGAGCGCCATCCGTCTGAAGGAACAGAAGCCCGAGATGAACGTCTACGTGCTCAACCGCGACATCCGCACCTACGGCCTGCGCGAGGACCTGTACACCAAGGCCCGCAAGCTCGGCGTGATCTTCATCAAGTACACGCTGGACGGCCTGCCGCAGGTGGACGCTTCCGGCGACTCGGTCTCCGTGAAGGTCAATGATCCCATGCTGGGTCGCGATCTGGACATCAGGGCCGATTACCTCGTTCTCGCCACGGCCATCGTGCCCAACGAGACGAGAGAACTGGTCGAGCTGTATAAATGCGCTACGGGCGATGACGGGTTCCTCACCGAGGCACACCCGAAACTCCGCCCCGTGGACCTGTCCGTTGACGGCCTGTTCGTCGCCGGTCTGTGCCACTATCCCAAGCCCATCGATGAAGCCATCGGTCAGGCCCAGGCGGCCAGCAGCCGCGCCGGAGTCATTCTGGCACGCACCGAGATGCCTCTCGACTCCATCAAGAGCGAGGTCACCGAGCATTGCGACGGCTGCGCCCTGTGCGTGGACACCTGCCCCTACAACGCCATCAGCCTTGAAGCATTCGAGGATGAGAAGGGCAAGGAACACCGCAGGATCGCCACCGACAAGGCTCTGTGCAAGGGATGCGGCGTGTGCATGGCCACCTGCCCGAAGGGCGGCGTGGAAGTGAACGGCTTCACCATGGCCCAGCTCAAGGCGCAGGTTACCTCCGCCTTGGCAGGACTCTAATCGAAGGAGTTGAAAATGGCTGACTTCGAACCGAAAATCATCGGCTTCCTGTGCAACTGGTGCGCATACGCCGGTGGCGACCTGGCCGGTGTTTCCAGGTTGAAATATCCTCCGAACATGAAAGCCGTGCGGGTGATGTGCTCCGGCATGGTCCATCCGGACCTTGTGGTGGATGCCCTCAAAGGTGGCGCCGACGGCGTCATCGTCATGGGCTGACACCTCGGAGAATGTCATTACCTGGATGGTAATCATAAAGCATTGGCAAGGGCCGGAGCTACCGAACTGCTGTTGGAAGACCTCGGCGTCGATCCCGAAAGGTTCGCCATCGAATGGGTCTCCTCCGCGGAAGCTCCCCGGTTTGCGGAAGTGGTCACCAAGTTCACCGAGAAAATCAAGGAACTTGGGCCCAATCCCGCGAAAAGCAAAAAGGCTGCAGCCTAAGGAGGACTCGCAATGGTCAAGATTGCAGAAGAGTGGCTGAACTCCTGTTCGGGCTGCGAAATCGCCATACTGAACATCGGCGACGTGCTTGTGGACCTGCTCCCCTCGCTGGAGTTCGTGCACATCCCCGTGCTGATCGACAAGAAATACTATGGCCAGACCGGTGAAGGCACGGAGCTGGACATCCCTGAAGCGGTTGTCGGCATCGTCTCCGGCGGCGTGAAGAACGAGGAGCACCTTGAAGTGCTCAAGAAGATGCGCGAACGCGTGCAGATTCTGATCGCCCTGGGCACCTGCGCCACCGACGGCGGTATCCCCGCGCTGGCCAACATGTATTCCAACGACGAAATCCGCGACTTCGTGTACCGCGACTCTCCGACCACGGAAGCCGGTCCGAACCCGGACGTCAAAGGAAACCATATCCCGGACATGCTCGAAAGCTGCTCCGCCCTCGACGAACACGTCAAGGTGGATTTGAAGCTGCCCGGTTGTCCCCCGCATCCCGACTGGATCGCCGCCGCCATTCTGTCCCTGCTGGACGAGAAGAACGTGCTGGAGCTTCCGGAAAAGTCGGTTTGCGACACCTGTCCGACCCAGAGGGAACGCAAGAAGAGCATGGGCGACATCCGGCGCATGCTTGAGACACCGGACTACGACCCGGAAAAGCCCATCAGCGAAATGCGCTGTCTGCTGGAGCAGGGCTTCATGTGCCTCGGCCCGGTCACCAAGGCCGGCTGTTCCGGCATGACCGGCGAGGCTCCGCGCTGCATCAGCGCGCGCGTGCCCTGCCGAGGCTGCTACGGTCCCGTCCGTGATGACCGCATTCCCCTCGTGGACTACGTCGGCGCACTGGCGACGGTGGGCTACGACCCGTCCCGCATGCCGGACCGTCGCGGCTATCTCTGCCGCTTCAACGGCGGGCACGGCGTCCTGAAAAAACTGGGTTAACAGGAGTAAATGATGAGCAAAACGCTGAGAGTAGCGCCCATCACCCGCATTGAGGGCCACGCCGGGTTCGAGATTATGCTCGACGACAACGGAAACGTTGCCGATGCCCGGATGCAGGTCATGTCTCTGCGGGGATTCGAGAAGTTCGTTGTGGGCAGACCCGTGGAAGAGGTCTCCCGCATCGTCAACCGCATCTGCGGTATATGCCCGTGGCAGCACCATCTGGCGTCCAACAAGGCCGCCGACCTCTGCCTCGGAGCCGAAGTGCCCGAAACCGGCAGGAAACTCCGTGAGCTGTGCCAGATGTTGGCCTACATTCCGGACAAGATCCTGCACTTCTACTTCCTGGCGGCCCCGGACTTCGTCATGGGTCCGGATGCGGACTATTCGGTCCGCAACGTGGTCGGCGTGGTCGGCGCCGTGCCCGATCTGGCGAAACAGGTCGTGCACATGCGCTACAAGACCCAGATGGCGCTCGAAAAGTTTGCCGGAAAGGTCATCCACCCCATCGCGGCGGTTGTCGGCGGCTTCTCCAAGCCGCTGCTGGAAGATGAACGCAAGGAACTGCTGGAAGTCGTCAAGGAAGCAAAGGACTTCTGCCTGTTCACCATCAAGTTCGCACGCGAAAACGTGTTCCCCAAGTATCTGGAAGCCGTGAAGACGCTGGGCGTCTTCCCCTCCGGTTACATCGGAACCGTGGACGGCAACGGCTCCCTTGAGCTGTACGACGGCCAGCTGCGCCTGATGAACATCGACGGCTCCTACGACCAGTTCGACTACTCCGAGTATCAGGACTACATCGCGGAGCACGTCGAGGACTGGTCCTACCTGAAGTTCCCGTACATCAAGAAGGCCGGGGGCATTAAGCTGGACGAAAACGACCCCGTGGGCGTCTACCGTTCCAACTGCCTTGCACGCGTCAACGTCTGCGATCAGATGAAAACGCCGCTCGCGCAGGAGGAACTGGAGATATTCCGCAAGGAGTTCGGTCGTCCCGCGCACTTGACCCTGCTGTATCACTGGGCCCGCCTCATCGAGCTGGTGCAGTGCTGCGAACGTGCGGAAGAACTGCTCAACGACCCCAAGATCACGGGACGCGAAATCCGCGCCGAAGGCATCAAGCCGCAGGCCGGAGAAGGCGTCGGCTGCGTGGAAGCTCCGCGCGGCACCCTGATCCACCACTACAAGACGGACAGCGACGGCATGGTCGAACAGGCCAACCTGATTGTGGGAACCACCCACAACAACGCCGGCATGAACCTGTCCATCAAACAGGCCGCCAAGGCGGTCATCAAGGATGGCAAGTACGACGAGGAGGTCATGAACCTCATCGAAATGGCCGTACGCGCCTACGATCCGTGAATGTCCTGCGCTACCCACCGCCTGGATGGCGGTATGGCCATGGAACTGAAGATCGTCGACGCTCAAGGCAACGTCCTTGATACCTTCAATAAGTAAGGACGGGTTTCCCGTCTGACAGACAGGGGGGCCGATACATCGGTCCCCCTTGTTCTTTCCGCGCAAGCGACGGCTGCGGTTCAATCTGTTTTATGCTACTGACGTGCACCTGCTAACGTGGCTTCGGCCACACGACCTGTGAGAAAGCGCATGGACTGGTCAAAAATGTTTACCTCCCGCGTGGTGGTGTTCGGCTGCGGAAACATTCTCATCGGCGACGACGCCGCCGGACCGAGAGTGATAGAACTGCTCGAAAAGGATGCCGAGATTCCCGAAGACGTGGGGCTGCTTGATGTTGGCACCTCCATCAGAACCATCCTCTTCGACCTCATCGTGGCCCCTACACCGCCCGAACGGGTCGTGGTCATCGATGCCACCACCGAAGAGCAGGGCCGCGAGCCCGGAGAGTTCTGGGAAATCAGTATCGACGGCATGGACCCCAAAAAGGTCAACGATTTCTCCCTGCACATGTTCCCCACCGTGAACCTTCTCAAGGACCTGAAGGAGAACACGGGCATCGACGTGAAGATTCTCGTGGTTCAGACCGGGTACGTCCCCGACGAGTTGGACGAGACCATGAGCCCCGAAGTTGAAGGCGTGCTTCCGGCCATGGCCGAGAAGGTCAAACAATGGTGTATGCCCGAGAACGGCTGATTGAAGGCTGTTCGGAAAGATTTTGAAAGCCCGGGGTCCATAAGGAACTCCAGGTTTTTGTTATTCTCGTGAGTTGAAGAGTATTGGAAGCGGAGCATCAAGCCTTGCGGCCCGATGGGTGACTGTCCTGTAAGCAGCAGTTGCAGGTTTCGGCCTGTTTGCCGACCTTCTTTTTTGCTTGCGCAGAAAAAAGAAGGCAAAAACTGCGCTTTTGGGGGCGCGCCGCCGCTCTCGGCGAGAGACTCTATGACGCGGTCACTGCTCCGGGCGAATTGTCTGTGGCTACAGGCACCACCCGGACCTGCGTGACCGATCAAAAGAGCCTCTAGACCTCGAACGGCATTGCTACGGTACTTGGCTGGCTGAAGAAGATGCTTTGATTGAAATTCTGTTGGGAGAATGCGTGCATTGAAGGGGCTCTTTTTAATGAAACTCTGCCAACGTATTTCGTCAGCCAAGATGCACAAAACATAGATTCCCGTCAGCGGGGTTGCAGCTGGGACGCGGATTGTGCGGCCGCATTGCTCCAGCAGCTGCAACCCCGCTGACAACCCAGGGATTCCAAAGGGGGCCCGCCCCTTTGGTCCGCCTGAAAGGCCCGCCGGAGGCAATGCAGTTGTGCTCAGTTGCAGGTTTCGGCCTGTTGGCCGACCTTCTTTTTTGCTTGCGCAGAAAAAAGAAGGCAAAAACTGCGCTGTTGGGGGTGAGCCGCCGCTCTCGGCGAGAGGCTCTATGACTCGGTCACTGCTCCGGGCGAATTGTCTGTGGCTACAGAAAGTACGAGGAAAAGAGCCTCTAGACCTCGAACGGCATTGCTACGGTACTTGGCTGGCTGAAGAAGATGCTTTGATTGAAGTTCTGTTGGGGAGTGTGTGCACAGAAGGGGCTCTTTTTAACGAAACTCTGCTAACGTATTTCGTCAGCCAAGATGTACAGAACGTAGATTCCCGTCAGCGGGGTTGCAGCTGGGACGCGGGTTGTGCGGCCGCATTGCTCCAGCAGCTGCAACCCCGCTGACAACCCAGGGATTCCAAAGGGGGGCCGCCCCTTTGGTCCGCCTGAAAGGCCCGCCGGAGGCCGAAATATTGTTTGCCGCTGCTTGGTTTGAGCCCGCTTCGCCTTACTCCGTGAGCTTCTTCCAGTCATTCAGGAAGGCTTCGAGTCCTGAGTCGGTGAGCGGGTGTTGTGTGAGTTGGGTGATGACCTTGTAGGGGACGGTGGCGACGTCGGCTCCGAGCAGTGCTCCTTCGAGGACGTGGTTGGGGGAACGTACGCTGGCTACGAGGATTTTGGTGTTCATGCCGTAGTTGTCGAAGATGGTTCGTATCTGGGAGACGACTTCCATGCCGCTTTGACCGATGCCGTCGAGTCTGCCCACGAAGGGGCTGACATAGGTGGCGCCGGCTTTGGCTGCAAGAAGGGCCTGCATGGCGGAGAATACGAGGGTCACGTTGGTGCGGATGCCGCGTGCTTCGAGTTCGCGGGTGGCGACGAGGCCTTCGGCTATCATGGGAATCTTGACCACGACGTTGTTGCCGAAGGTGACGAGGTGTTCGGCTTCGCGGACCATGTCTTCGGCCTTGGTTCCGACGACTTCGAGACTGACGGGGCCGTCAACGGTGTCGCATATTTTTCTTGCCTGTTCCTGCCAGTCGCCGCCTTCGCGGGAGAGCAGGGTGGGATTGGTGGTCACGCCGTCTATCAGGCCCTGTTTGCGTGCGGCGGCAATTTCGTCGAGGCTTGCCGTATCCAGAAAGAATTCCATGTGGTCCTCCTATGATCGTGATAATTTTCGAGTTTGACCACTACACTGCCACAGATGTGTAACAAAGGGTAGGGGGGGTGACCATTACGTTGTTTCATCCTTTTCATTTTCGTTTTCAGGAGCGGCGGGAAGCACGAAGGTGATGGTCGTGCCGCGTCCGGGGGTTGAGTCCGCGTGGATTTCTCCGCCGTAGTGGAGCACAATCTGCCGGCAGATGGCCAGACCAAGTCCGGATCCGGTTGGTTTGTGCCCGTCAGTAGGGTTTTCAGCTTGATGAAAGCGCTCGAAGACGGCGTCGAGCTCGTGCTTCGGTATTCCGGGACCGGTGTCAGATACCGCTATGCTCAACATGGTGCCGTCGGCTGTTTCGGCGCGGGAAGCACTGAGCTCCACTCGCCCCTTGCTCGTGAACTTTGCTGCGTTGTGCAGCAGGTTGACGACCACCTGCGTCAATTTGTCCGGGTCCACGGTGATTTTGGGCAGATCTTCTTCAAATGTTTGGATTACCTGTACCCCGCGGTGAAATTCGTTTCTGGTGATGGCCAGAGCGTGGGACAGGATGCGTACGGGATCCAGTGTGCGATCGTTCCAGAGCATCTTTCCCGACTCGATGCGGGTGAGGTCCAGCACGTCGTTCACCAGCCGGGACAGGCGCTCTCCCTCGCCGATGATGATGCTCAGGTTGTCATCGATGGTGGCGGCCTTCTTTTCTTTTAGCGCGTCGTCCTCGCCGGGGCTCCAGAAGTGCCGGGAAAAGCTCTTGCGGGTCACCTTGGCGAAACCGAGGATGGAGGTAAGCGGCGTGCGCAGTTCATGGGAAACCGAAGAGAGGAAGGTGCTTTTGAGGGCGTCCAGTTCGCGAAGGCGACGGTTGGCGGCTTCCAGTTCCTCGGCTTTGAGTTGAAGATCCCGTGTGCGTTCGGCAACGGTGGCTTCGAGATTCTTGTTCAGTTCTACAAGATTCTCCGCGGCGAGACGTTTGTTGTGTTCGCTTTCACTCAGCGCCGTGAGAATCTCCTTGTACTCTGTCAGGTCTTCAAAGACGCCCAGCAGCGTGCTTTCGGTAATACGGATGAGCCGTGCCCGGACGTACACGCGCCGTTTGCCGGTCAGGGAGGTGTAGTAGTCCTCGTAGCTTGCCCTGCCCTGAGATATGGCCTGGCTCACCGCAGCCTTGACCGCGTCGTTGCGAACGTCGCGGAGGATATTGATTCCGTTGATCTGTTCAGGGCCCTTGGCTCCCATTATGGTGGCGAAGTATCGGTTCGAGCTGGAAACGACGCTCTCATTGTCGAACATCATGATGCCGACGGGGGCCTGTGTAACGATCCCGCGGAATTTGGCTTCGCTTTCCCTGAGGGCGTCTGCCACACGCGCGGACTGATCCAGCGCATTGCTGAGTTGCAGGTTTTTTTCGTCCAGCGCTCGATAGGATGCGTAAAGTCGTCCTGCCATGTCCTCGAAGGACTGTACGAGATCCGCGACTTCCTTGTCCTCGCTGTATTCCGGGAGGTCGGGTTTGTCCTTGCCCGCGTGCAGGGAGGCCATGGAATCACGAAGCCTCAGCAGCGGCATGATGACCGACGTGTTGAGGCGTTTGCGCAGCAGGGTCAGCATGCAAAGCAGTGTAATGAGCAGCAGACAGCCGAAGAACAGATAGAAAGTTGCCCTCTGGTTGAAAACCTGACCCAGATCATAGGAGAGTCTGACCCACCCGAATGTTTCGCCTACCGCGCGGATGGGTTTGGTGAAAAGCAGAATGGTCCCGTGCCGCTCGTAAAGGAATCGTTTTCCTGACGGCATGGTTGGCGGTGTGATGTCGGAACTGACCGGAACGGTCGTTTCACCGGCTTTGACGACGAGCTTTCCTTCGGCGTCATAAAGGATGATGCCGTGAATGTTCTTCACCCGTTCGATCTGTTCAAGGCGAAGGCGTAGCGACTTGATGCGCCCTTCGAAAAGTTCGTTGGCGATGGTGTCTTGTTCACGGGTCAGCAGCGTGTCGAGCAGGAAGCAGGCGGACTCGATGTTCTGCTGCGTCCATTGCAACTGGACAGGCACTGCCGCTGCAACGAACAGGACGCTGATGCCGAGAAAGGTCAGAAGGATGGATTCAGTTACCCTGCGGGAGAGACTCTTCATGTCCGGGAGGGGTGTCCGTTTTGATGTAGCGGGTTCCGCTTTGGGTTATCTGTAAAATGACGAGTGGCTTGAGCGGGTCGCGTGAACCGTTGAAGGTAATGGTGCCGGTCACGCCGTGATAACCTTTGGTGGCAAGGAGCATGTTGCGTATGGCGCCTGGCGAAGCGCTCCCGGCGCGCCGAATGGCGTCGGCCACGATCATCATTGCATCGTATGCGCAGGGGTTGCCGGAGTCCACAAGGGAGAGGGCTTCGGGGCCGTATTCCTTTTTCAGCAGGCGAATGAATTCGAGACTTTCCGGCTGCTCGGAATCCGGATGCCAATGGGACGTGTAATAGTTGTCGCCGTTGGCAGGGTCGAGGTGGGGGTACTGCTCCAGAGCGGTCCAGCCATCGCCGCCGAGGAAGGGCATCTGCATGCCCATGGTGCGGGCCTGCTTCAGGATCAGTCCTGAATCGCGGGCAAAACCCGGAACGAAAACCACGTCCGGCTTTGCGCTTTGCACATCCGTGAGCTGTCGGGAAAAGTCCATGGAACTTTGCAGGTACGATCTGCTGACGAGCATCTCCCCGCCGAGCCGGACGAATTCCTCGGCAAAGCCTTCCGCAAGGTCTTCGCTATACACCTCGCCAGCTATGCTAAGCACGGCTGCGGACTCTGCCTTGAGATGCTGCACGGCAAAACGGGCAAGTGCCAGAGCCTGATGCCGGTTGGTATAGCAAATGCGGAAAATGAAGTCGCCGACCTGTGTGACTTCCGGGGCGGTGGTTGTTGCGCCGACCATTGGAATCCCCGCTCTTTGCAGCACCGGGGCCATGGCCATGGCATGTGAGCTCCATGAAGGACCAATGACCGCCGTTACACCGGCTTTGACCGCGTCGCGCGCCGCCTCTCTGGAGCCGAGAGCGGTGCTCTGATTGTCAATTTCCAATAGCTCCAGACGTCTTCCGAGTAATCCGCCGGTTTCGTTTATCCTCTCCACGGCAAGGCGCACCATGCGATAATTCGGTGTGTTTTCCTCGGCTGCCGGTCCGGTATGGGCGAAGATGCTGGCGACGAGGATCGGGCCTTCATCTGCGAAAGACTTTGCTGAGTGCAGGGAGAGCGTAAAAAGCGTCAGCACAAGGGCTGCCCCTGAGAGTATTCTGAAAATGAAGCTGCTACGTATGGACGTCATTGGTGCTATCCCCATTGTACACTCATACGTTGAAAAGGACCTGTTGCGCAAGAAGTGAGTTGAAATCGGCGTAAAAGGCAGTAAGGCCAACCTTAGCATGCAAGGCCACCATTCGTGCGGTTTATTTGCGACAGGGATGCCACCTTGCTGTTTGCGGTTTTTGCCATATGGCGTGTAACAAGTGTTTGAATTGGAACACTGTCGCGTATATTCCAATAAACAGGGGGCTTATGCGCACCGCTTTGCTGGTTTCATTTTTCTCGATTGTGCTGGTTTGGCCACGGGCGATCCATGCGGAGGAGGTCTGGAGGATAACTTCATTGAATTGGCCTCCCTACAGTGGTGCCCAGCTCGACTCAGGCGGATCCTCAATGCAGCGTTTGCGGCAGGCCCTGAAGCCGTTTGGAATAAAGCTTCAGGTGGATTATCTGCCGTGGGCCAGAGCCAGAATGGCGGCTCGCGGAGGCGACTACATCGGCTATTTTCCTGCGTGGCCGGAAGAAGTGGATGACGGATTCACGGCCTCTGTCCCTGTGGACTGGTCGAGCGTTGCGGTGATGGTGCGAAAGAAGAGTGGACTTGAGAGCGGCAAGCTCAGTGAGATATTCCGGCACCGCGTCGGATTGGTGAAGACCTACGATTATCCTTCGAGCGTGGCGGCTCAGGCCCTGCGCCGTCCCCACAATGTGGACAGGACTCCCGACGATGAACTGCTGTACAAGAAATTATCCGAGGGCAGGATTGATGCGGCAATTACGGACCCGGCCGTCATGCGGTATATGGCTGCGGAGTCGGGGGCGAGAGACGTGGAGGTCTTGCGCATTCTGGAACGCCGTCCGCTCGTCATCGCTTTTCGCGACCTGCCGGGAACGCAAAGACGCCTTCGCCTGCTCAAAGAGGCCATGGAACGTTTGAAGGGCGCGGGCTTGTCATTGACAGCCCCCAACTGACAGGTTCACCTTTTTCACAAAAAATGAAGCCCTTCGTTTGATGGCGAAGGGCTTTTTTGTGCGCTTGGCGGAAGCGTATAGGAGTCGAACCTACCGACGAGGATTAGCCCGTCCACTGGATTTGAAGTCCAGGCGCCACACCGGTGACGAAACGCTTCCGAATGGAGCTAATTAGCTATCAGGTTTGGGGATTGCGTTCAAGGGAAAAGAGTGAATCCGTCGATGCCTTGGGTGGTTGGTGAGTGCTTGGGGATCGTTTCCACAACGCGCGGATTCTGTTATGGAGGGCTAAGGTCGGGCACCGGTCCGGCAGGCAATCAGAAACAGTAGTCGGAGGTTTTCATGAAACGTAATATCGCAATCATGGCAGGCGCAGTCCTTTGCGTGAGCCTGTTGAGCGCTGGCGCCTGTGCTTCGGGACTGGGCGATGAACTCAGCAGCACTTGCAGCAGCTGTCACTCAACCAAGCGCATCTGTCGATTCCAGGGCGTTAAGGACGCCGAGGCATGGAAGGAAACCGTGGAGCGCATGATTGGCAACGGTGCAGAGCTTTCCGAGGGCAGAGTTGACGAGGTCGCCGCGTACCTGAATGGGCTTGCGCCGGGGACCGGTCCGTTCTGCGAGTAGAGCGTAACGCTTTTCGTAAGCCCGTGCCCGCATTGTCGCGATGCCGGGCACGGCAAAAGACCCCTTCACGCCGCCGGGCGGAAGGGGTTACCGAAAGCTGTGTTCCGCGATCCCTGGGACCGCGTATATGGCCGGAATGCCGCGTTGGCGGCTAACGGGGACGGAAGGTGATGCGTCCGCGGGTCAGGTCGTACGGGCTGAGCTCGACGGTGACGGTGTCGCCGGGCATGACGCGAATGCGGAACTTGCGCATCTTGCCGGAGATGTGTGCGAGCACTTCGTGACCGTTTTCGAGCGCCACCCTGAACATAGCGTTCGGCAGTGCTTCTTCCACGGTTCCCTGAACCTTGATTCCTTCTTCCTTGGCCATTGAGACTCCCTGTTTGTGTTTCTCACGGCGGCCGGACTTGTCCGTCCTTGCCGCCCGCGCGTGTCTGGCGCGCGTTGCTGTTGCTCGTTGCCCTCGTACGTTGAGGGCCAGTTTCCCATATAAGAAATTGTAGCGATTGTCCAATCCTAATGCGCACAGAGCCGGAAAACGGCTGTCGTTCGCAGGGGCATCATGGTAGTTTGCCGCAGTGTATGCAAGGAGGAATAATGCAGGATCGCGAAGCGGACAAGGCGGCGTTTTCCAAGCGGCTGGCGGGGTTGCTCAACGAGGCCTCGTTGACCGTAGCCATGGCACTCGGATACAGGGCTGGACTTTTTGAAGCCATGGATCGCCTTGGTGGGCCAGCGACGTCTTCGGTCATTGCGGATGAGGCAGGATTAAGCGAACGGTACGTACGCGAATGGCTTGGCGTCATGGCCTCGGGCGGTGTGGTCGAGCTGGCTGGAGATGATTCTGAACAGTTCCGGCTCCCCAAGGGGCACGCCGATCTGCTGACGGAGCGCGCCGGGCCCGAGAACATGGGCGTGTACATGCAGGAAATCCCGCTGCTCACCGCCAGCGTGTACGATGACGTGGCCGAGAGGTTTCGAAGCGGCGAAGGTATAGGATACGATCGGTATCCGCGCTTTCACCGGTTCATGGACCAGTTGGCGGTGGCGAAGCACCGGCAGACCCTTGTCGATGTCTTTGTCCCTTCCGTTGAGCAGGGAGCCATGTCGGAGCGCTTGAAAAGCGGTGTGCGGGTGCTTGATGTCGGTTGCTCCGAAGGAACCGCATTGCGGCTGCTCGCCCGGGCCTTTCCCCGTAGCGAGTTTCTGGGAGTGGATATTTCGGAAGAGTCGGTTCGTTGCGCTGAGAACAAGACCCGGGATGAAGGGCTGTCAAATATCTGTTTTGAAATGCGTGATGTGACGCGCATGACGAAGAATTTGGATGGAGCCTTTGATTGGATCACCGCGTTTGATGCTATTCACGATCAGGCGCGGCCCGCGCAGGCGCTTTCGGCGATTCGGTCGCTGCTCGCTTCTGACGGCGTGTTTTCCATGGTGGATATCGCTGCCGAGAGCACCATTCGGGAGAATATGGACCATCCCATGGGCGCGTTCCTG
The DNA here is from genome assembly GCF_000375485.1 of Desulfovibrio oxyclinae DSM 11498. Taxonomy (NCBI): domain Bacteria; kingdom Pseudomonadati; phylum Thermodesulfobacteriota; class Desulfovibrionia; order Desulfovibrionales; family Desulfovibrionaceae; genus Desulfovibrio; species Desulfovibrio oxyclinae. The sequence continues at coordinate 49,790 of NZ_AQXE01000008.1, forward strand.
TACACTGTGAGCCTGATGCACTGTATGCCCGTCGGACTCACGGATGGCGGCGTGGGGCTGGGGATGATGTGGGGCAGGCAGCAGGCAGAGGCCATGCTTGCCGAAGCAGGCTTTTCCGATGTACGAACAACCCCGATCCCCGACGACCCGTTCAATCTGCACTACTGCTGCCGGGTGTGATCCGGCGGGGCTGAACAGGCAAACACAAGCATACGGAAAGAAAGATGACCGAATCCAAAATGACTTTGCAGGAATTTCTTGATGGCTGGGAGCCGGGCTTCTCCCGCGATAGTTTTGAACGTTTCCGCGCTGCGCTGGAAGCCATGGAAGGCGTGGAATGCGAGTTTGTGGCGCGTCCGGGGGTGAGCTATTCCCTCAGGCCGCGCAAGGAAGGCCAGCAGCGCCCGCTGTTCGCGCTGGTGGACGTGGTGGACGATCCTTCCGGCCGCTGGCTCTCGGTGTGTTCCTACGCGGATTTTGTCACTGACCCGGATGAGCAGGGCGACTTTGTGCCTGAAGGACTTATGGGGCAGGATGCGATCTGCTTTGACGTGGACGAGGATGCTCCCGAAAGCGTTGCCCTTGTGCTGTCCAAGCTTGGCGAGGCATACGGCAAGGCCGACTAACCCCTCTTTGTCCGGCAGGAACGTTTGTCGGATCTGTTTCGGATTTCATGGTCAGGTCGCGTGGGCGGCCTGACCTTTTTTTGAGGCTTGAGGGGCGGACGTTCTGATCATGTAGTGAAGAAAGCGCAAAAAAAGGCCGGAGCATTTGCTCCGGCCTTTTGAATAGGCTTCGTATGTCCAGCGGCTTAACGCTTGGAGAACTGGAAGCTGGCGCGTGCGCCGCGGAGACCGTACTTCTTACGCTCTTTCTTACGAGCGTCGCGAGTGAGGAATCCGGCCTTCTTGAGCACGCCACGGAGTTCCGGGTCGAGCTCGCAAAGGGCACGTGCGATGCCGTGACGGACGGCCTGAGCCTGTCCGGCGACGCCGCCGCCACAGCAGCGGATCTTGACGTCCACGCTGTCGAGTTTCTTGGTCAGGCGCAGCGGCTGCTGCACGACCATCTGGAGGGTCTTGCGGGGAAAGTACTCGGTGAAGTCTTTTCCGTTGACCTGAATCTGCCCGGAACCGGCGTAAATGCGGGTACGGGCGATGGCATTCTTTCTCTTGCCGGTGCCGTAATTAAAATCGCTCATGATGTCTCCCGATTACAGTTCCAGGGTTTTGGGCTGCTGGGCCGCATGCGGGTGTTCGGAACCGGCGTAGACCTTGAGCTTCTTCAGCTGCTGGCGGGCCAGACGGTTGTTGGGCAGCATGCCCTTCACCGCAGCGGTGATGACGTTTTCCGGCTTGATTTCGAGCATGTCGCGCAGGTTCTTGCCGCGAATGCCGCCCGGGTAGCCGGTGTGCTTGTAGTACATCTTGTCATCCAGCTTCGCGCCGGTGACCTTGATCTTTTCGGCATTGATCACAACCACGAAATCTCCCATGTCCATGTGGTGGGAGTATTCGGGCTTGTGCTTGCCGCGCAGGCGATTGGCGATTTCGGTGGCCAGGCGACCGAGAATCTTGTCAGTGGCGTCCACGACGATCCAATCGTTCTTCACGTCTTCCGGAGTCGGACTATATGTCTTCATAAAAATGCTCCTTGCACAAACTGGGAACGGGACAGTTACGGTGTTTGTCTCCGCATGTCAAGCGACAAGACGAAACCCCGACGCGATGAAACGATGTCCCGGTGCCGACCGTAACGGGGTGGGGAAATTCGGGATGCGACCGATCCCGGGCCTTTCTTCGCGTCAGAATCCGACTTGCGGATATATGAACCTCTCGGGGTCCGGATGGTGCAAATACATTGATCGGCACCAAAAATCAAAACCTTTTTTCCCTGCGGGAACAGGAAATAACGGTCATTCTTTATTGTGAGACGCTGGCTCCCCGGAATCATTGGAGATCGAGGTCGCCAGTGCCGGGGTCAGTCAAAGTCCGCAAGCAGGGCGTTTATCTGTACCCCCGCAACCGTGGTGCGACCCTTGTAATGGTTGCGGATGCGAAACAGCGCCTGATGCAGCTGGTCCGAAGAGATGCCGTTTTTCAGGGCGGTATGCGCTTCGATGAACGCGGCCAGCCGGTCGCACATTTTCAGCAGTTCCCCGTCCTTGGGGTCCAGTGAGTCCTGATTGTTTGCGGCCAGCTCGTCCGCAGCCACCGCGAGGACCTTGCCGTCGCGCACGATGGTGGCCTGAAACTCACTGCCGACCTCAAGGCCGAGGAAGTAGGCCATGCGCTCGGAGACGTCCTCGTATCCGCCGTCACGAAGCGGTGCCAGCACCACCTTTTCCAGCTCGTACAATTCATATTGACGGATAAGCTCCGCAATCTCCGGCGCCGACTGCTTGACCGGGGAAATGATGTCCCGCGTCAACAGCTCGGGCAGGTCGTGCACGAGCCCGGCAAAAAAGTTGTTCTGCTGCCTCGCCCGGCAGGCGCCCACCTCCTGACTGAAGAACCAGCCGTAGGCCGCCACGATGAACATGTGACCAAGCACCGAAGTTTCGGGCACGCGCGGCGTCTGGGACCAGCGCTTCTGAAAGCGCAGCCGGCCGCACATTCTGGCGAACCGACCCAGCGTGGTGTTCTCGTCGTCGAGCAGTTCATCCACGCCCTTGATGTCGCGCAGATCCTCAAGGCGATCGACGAAGCTCTGTTCGATCTCCTTGAGCTCGTGGTCCATGGTGTTGATGCTCTTGAGCAGTTTGAACTCGGACCAGCTGGCGTAGAGGTGCGCGGCGCGAAGGATGCGCCGGGCAAGCCCCTTTTCCTCCGGCTCCATGAGAAATTCGCCCATGCGGCGCAGGAATCCTTCGCCCAGCGGCTGAAGGCGCGGGGCCAGCTCCGAGACCACCCACGAGGTGAGCTTGCGGTAGTCCTCGCGGTTCTCCTTGATGCGGTAGAACACGGGCGGCTTGATGTCGGTGATGACCAGCCGGTAAAGGTAGTCGAAGATGCCGCCTTCAACGATGCTCTCGCCGAGGGCGCGCCGTCTGGCGACATCCATATCCCGGGAGTTGATGACAAACAGGACCCACGCCACGATCATCTTGTGGGCCTGTTTGTCCACCTCCACCAGCTCCATGGGGCGGAGCTTGTCGTTCCAGCGTTTCATGAACGCGCCGGAAAAAACCAGTTCCAAAAGGCTCTTGCGAATGATCACGGACATGATGCGTTATCCTGCGGTTTCCGGTTCATCCGCTCACCATAGACGGTGCGGGCCGATTTGTGAATGCCCGAAATCCTGCCGGATTATTTGCGCCTGAGCACCGCCACGGCCTCCACGTGGGTGGTATGCGGGAACTGGTCCACGGCCTGTACGCTCTCAACGGCGTAGGCATGCGAAAGCCTGCCGAGATCGCGCGCCAGCGTCGCCGGGTCGCAGGAAACCGCCACGACCTTGCGGGGCAGCATGTCCAGAATGCCGCGCACCACGGTCTCGTGCATGCCGGAGCGGGGCGGGTCGGTGACGATGATGTCCGGATCGGGCACGCCCTTCACCTGTCCGAGGCCGTGCTCCAGCGTTCCGGCGTGGAACTCGCAGTTGGAGAAACCGTTGATCTCGGCATTGCGCACGGCGTCGCGGACGGAGTCCTTGGAAAGCTCGAATCCGAGCACCTTCTTTGCCTTGTCGGCAAGGGCCAGTGCCAGCCCGCCGGTGCCGCAGTAGAGGTCCATGACCGTATCGTCCGGACCGGGGTCGGCTGCCTGACGGACTGCGCCGTAGAGGAGTTCCGCGGCTGCGCTGTTGGGCTGGAAGAATGCGTTGGGCGAAATACGGTAGCGAACCTCGGCGTCCGGCAAATGCAGGCGTTCTTCCACAGAATCCTGTCCAATGACCTGCTGAATGCGTTCGCCAAAGGCCAGATCGCGGCGGCTCTTGCGAGTGGAGTGAACGAAGGAGGTTATCTCCGGGAAATCGGCTTGTAGCGCGCGGCCAAGTTTTTCCGCTGCGGAGTGATCGCGTGCGGTGGCGGTGATGAGGTGCACCATCAGCTCACCTTCGCCTGAGGTGGTGCCGTGGTGTCGGATGACGAGGCGGCGCAGGTAGCCCTTGCCCGTCTTCGGGTTGTAGGCGATGCGTCCGAGCGAGGGGCCCAGCTCGTTGGCGCGGCGTAGGATGGCGGCGGTCTTTTCCGTGCAGATGCGACACTCGGGCACGGGCATTACGGAGGCATCGAGCCTGCGCCGCAGCCCGGCCACGGGCTGCCCGTCGATGGAGTCGTAGACGAATTCCATCTTGTTGCGGTAGCGCCAGACATCCGGGGAGCCGATGGGCGTCAGCGCAGGGACGTCCTCAAGCCCGCCGATGCGTTCAAGCGCGTCGGAAACGCGGCGTGTTTTCCATGCGAGCTGCTCGGCCGGGTCCATGTGCTGTAACAGGCAGCCGCCACACTCGGGAAAATGCGGACATTCCGGTTTCACTTCGACTGGGGAGCGTTCCACCACCTCGGCCGCGAGGGCTTCGGCATACCGTTTCTTCACGCGCTGCACGCTGGCCTTGACGCGGGAACCGGGCAGTGCACCCTCCACAAAGACCGTCATTCCGTCGGGCAGACGCGCCACCCCGTTGCCGGTTGATGCCAGATCACGGATCGCCACTTCTATTATTTCGCCTCTTTTTATGCTCATGAGCGGGGTTTGACAGCTTTCCCCGGCGCTGTCTATGACTTTTCCATGATCGACAAGGCCACCGCCATAGAAACCGTCATGGAGCGGCTCAAAAAATTGCCGCAGGGGCACGCGCTGGACATGCGCACGTACAAACGAAACCGATCCGTGCTCATCCGGCGCGTGGAGGACGACCTGTTCGAAGTGATCCAGAACGGCTACGAGCAGAACCGGTTCGAAAGCACCCGCAAGAAGATGAAAAAGCTCCTGAAGACACTGCTCAAGAAGGAGTTCCCACGAAGCACCAAGATCAGACTTTATACGCTGGAAGGGGAGGACGCGGAAAAGCATCTGCCCCGGAAGATTCTCTGAGACGGCGTTTCGACAGATCACCAATCCCTTTCGGGCGGCGGTGGAATTGTTGGAGTGAAAAAGACGGCGGCTGGAATGCGTGTCTGATGATACCGGCTTGTCGCAAAGGTCGCGGGGGCTGCGGGGTGCTGCCCCGCAAAAGCTTGACCCGGTCCGGAAAAAGGTGCATGGCACCGCCCATGAACGAACTGCTCTGGATAGGATTCGCCCTTCTGGACCTGACCATGGTCCTTGTCGTGTACCGTTTCTTCGGCCGCACCGGTCTCTTTGGCCTCGTGGTCTTCAACCTCTTGCTGTGCAACCTTCAGGTCCTCAAGACCGTGGAGATGTTCGGCCTGACCACCACGCTGGGCAACATCCTGTATGCCAGCGTCTTTCTCTCCACCGACATGCTCGGGGAACTACACGGCAAGGAGGATGCCAAGAAGGCGGTTCTGCTTGGCTTCGTGACGCTGCTGCTCATGACTGGCTACATGCAGCTTGCCTTGCAGTTCGTGCCCGGAGCGGAGGACTTCGCGCATCCGCACCTGTCTGCGTTGTTCGGCTTCATGCCGCGCATCGCGCTGGCGAGCCTCGCGGCCTATCTCATCTCCCAGATGCACGACGTGTGGGCCTTCCACCGCATCAAGGCCAGCACCGGCGGCAAGCACCTCTGGCTGCGCAACAATGCCAGCACCCTCGTAAGCCAGCTGCTGGATTCCGCGATCTTCTGCACCATCGCGTTCTACGGACTGTTCCCCGCGAACGTGTTTATGGAAATCATGGTCTCCACCTATGTCATCAAGGTCGCCGTGGCGGTGCTGGATACGCCGTTTATCTATCTGGCCAAGAAGCTTTTCCCGAAGGGCGTTCACGCCTGATTTCGATGTTGACAACAGGCCCGCTCCGGCACTCAAGCCGGAGCGGGCTTTCTTGCAGAAATTTCTTGATAATGAATTTCAAATTCAATAAAAGGGCACCCATGTACACACTGGAAGAAAGGCTGTTCGGGGCGGGGTGCGACCATGTCCGGGTGACGCTGCATGAATTTGCCGAGTCCCTTGGCAACGCGATCGACGCGCGGGATCACGGCACGTGGGCGCATTCTGACGAGGTGGCGGAGGTGTCGCTGGTGCTGGCGCAGTGCATGGGGGCTTCACCCGTGCAGCGGCAGCTCATTCATATTGCCGGGCATTTGCACGATATTGGGAAGCTGGCACTGCCGGACAATGTGCTCAACAAGCCCGGCTCCTTGAGCGACGAGGAGTGGGCCATGGTGCGCGAGCATCCCGGGCGCGGGGCCGACATCGTGCGTCCCGTGCCGGAGTTTGCGGCCAAGGGCGGCGTGGCGGATATGATCCGGGCGCATCATGAGCGGTGGGACGGCGGCGGCTATCCGGACGGCCTTTCCGGCAAGGCGATTCCTTGTGGGGCGAGAGTGATCGCCGTGGCTGACGGGCTTTCAGCCATGATGCAGGACAGACCCTACCGCAAGGGGATGAGCTTCGTCGATGCCTGTAGGGAGGTCGAGCGATGCTCTGGGACACAGTATGATCCCATGGTGGTTTCGTGTCTGCTGGCGAACCGGAGAGCGGTGTTCGATGCGTTCATGAGCGTGGAGGAGAGCAGGGTGCGTTCGTTCGCTGTGAGAAGGCGAAGTCGCGAAGGAGCATAGCTGTTCGTTGCGCTTCAGCACATCATTTGGCCGCAGTGGACCGCACGACGGTGAGGGCGTCGTTTTCTGCGGTCGGCCTCGCGGAGCCACCGGGACTCCGCGAAACCGATCGGCAAAAGCGTCAGCTACCAGGCGCGTCCGTGAAGGATGTCATGGATACGTTCCTCGGTGGCCTCTTCGACGAGCAGCATCTTCTTGGCCTGAGCCTTCCTGACCTTTTCGCTGAGCACGTCGATGTCCGCGGGCTTCTCGATGAAGTCCATGGCGCCGAGCTTCATGGCCTCGATGCCCTTTTCCACGGAGGCGTGCCCGGTCAGCAGGATGACCTGCAGGCTCGGGTGCAGCTTCTTGATCATCTTCAGGCTGTCGATGCCGTTGGTGCCGGGCATCTGCAGGTCGAGGAAGATGGCGTCGAACTGCTTGTCGGCCATGATGTCCAGCGCTTCGGAGATGCTGGTGCAGGCTTCCACTTCCATGCCGCGCAGGCGCAGGCGCTCGCTCATGGTTTCCAGGAATTCCGGTTCGTCGTCTATGAGAAGGACCTTTTCTGACATATCAGGCTCCTTTTGCTTGAGTTGTGGTTACGCGCCGCTGAAGCGTACAGCGACGTGATGGGGATCGGAGCTGACGATCTCGGCTCCGACGCTCTCCGCGAGGGGGGCCAGAGGCCCCGTTTCCACAGACGTTCCCTCGGGGGCCGCAACGGCCACCGAAGGCGGCCCGGCTTGGGTGGTTACGGACACACCTCCCGATGTCCCGGTCGCTTTCACGGCGGCCTCGATGAGTCCGCAGACCAGCCGGATCACCTCGAATCGCGATGCCGTCACCGAAGTGCTCGTTTCGGCTTCGACCTTGATCGAGGTTTCGTGCAGCTTGGCCACCCGGTTGCAGAGACCCGACGCCAGAAGCGCCGCTTCCCCCAAGTCCACCTGAGACGCATCGTGATCCGTGCTGTGCGCGAAGTCGTTGAGGCGGCGCATGATGCCGTCGCCCCGTTTCACCTGCTCCCGTATCCTCCCGCTGGCGTGTGTCAGTCGGTCAGGGGTAAGTTGCCCGCGTTCGGCGAGAGCGCAAAGGTCTTCGAGCAGCCCGGCGTTTTCGTTCACGATGGCCAGGACGTTCTTGAGGTCGTGGGTTGCCGCTGCCGTGATCCGGCCGAAAAAACGCAGCCGTTCACGTTCGGAATTCACTGTATCCATATTCTCACATCCTCCCGATCTAGGCCTGTTTGACCCGTTCGATGAGTTCATCGATGTTGACCGGCTTCATGAGGTACGAGGAGGCCTTGGCGGACCCCTCGCGGAAATCTTGATGGGATCCGTGTCCGGACAGGAACACGTACCGCATTCCGGGCCGTATTTTCTCCAGGCGTTCCTGCAGTTCGAGTCCGCTCATGCCGGGCATCTTCACGTCCAGCACGGCCACTTCGTATTCGTTGTTGCGGGCCAGTTCGATGGCGTCCTCGCCGTTGTCTGCCCAGTCCGCATCGATGCCACGGAAGGAGAGTCTCTCGGCCAGTGCCGATATGAGTTCGACTTCGTCGTCTACCAGAAGAATTTTCACGTCTGTTCCTTGCCTTGGTCTTTGAGCGGGAGCCGGATGATGAAGGTCGTCCCTGTTCCCACTTCGCTCACAACTTCCATCTCGCCGCCGAGTTCGTTGACCAGCCCGTAGGTGATGGATAGCCCCAGTCCGGTGCCGCTGGTCTGCTTCTTGGTGGAGAAGAACGGCTCGAAGATTCGTTCCAGATTTTCGCGGGAGATGCCGCACCCGTCATCGGAGAAGACCAGCTCGGCCGTGTCTTCCCCGATACTGCGCACGGTGATGTCGAGGCTGCCGCCGTCATCCATGGCCTGAAACGCGTTGTTGATCAGGTTCAGGAATATCTGCTGCAACTTGCCCCGGTCGGACACCACGGTGGGCAACTCGTTTTCGGTGTGAATCTGTACCTCGATGCTGCGGTATTCCGCTTCCTTCTGCACGAAGCTCAGGACTTCGCGGATGACTCCCACGAGGTTCAGGGGAGCCATGAACGTATCCACCTGCCGGGCGAATCCGAGCAACCGCTTGGTGATGGTGCCGCACCGCTCCACAGAGGAGATGATGGAATCCACCATGCGCACGAGCCGGTCGTCGCCCTTGTACTCTTCCCGGAAGGTGAAGAGGTCCCGCAGCAGGCCGGCCTTTTCGTTGATGATGGCCAGCGGGTTGTTGATCTCGTGGGCCACGCCTGCGGCGAGGCGGCCAATGGAGGCCATGCGGTTGGCGTGCTCCATCTGGCGCTGCGCCTTGACCCGCGTCAGCTCGGCCTCGTAGATGCGGCCGACCATGAAGGTGGCCACGGCGAGAATCACCACGATGATGACGACGCCGCTCAGGCCGGAAATCCAGAGAATCTCTTCCACGGCCTCGTGCATGGAATTCATGAGCATGGCCTGCCGCTTGACGATCATCACGATGAAGGGCGTGCCCTCCACGTAGGCGTAGCCGGTGATGAGCGGATCGCCCGAGTCCTTCTTGAGCACCAGCGAGCGGGTGCTTGGGGCGTATTCCGGGATGGGAAGATCCATGTGCTCCAGAACCCCGCCGTGGTAGCGCGAAGGCACCTGCAGAACGCCCTGCCGGTTGACGATGAATGCGTCGCCGTCGCCGGAGAGGTTGAGTCCGGAGAGCAGATTCTTGAAAAGACTGATGTCGATGGTGGTACGCAGGATGGCTTCGTTTCCGTTGTCCATGGTGAACCGCACGGCAAGAACGAAGTGGGGCAGATCCCTGTACCCGAGAAATACGTCGCTGATGTAGGAACCCTGTTGCAGGGTCTCCTTGAACCATGGCTGGTCGCTGTAGTCCTTTCCCTGAAGGTCGAAAGGGCCCACGTAGGCGACCTGTGTGCCGGTGTTGTCGATGAGGCCGATGTCCGTGAAGCCGCCGAAGGCTTCGCGCAGGCCGGAGAGGATGTTGGAAAGCCCCTTTGCGCTCATCAGGTCGTTGCCCGGCACGGTCCGTGTCACCAGGGCAAGCGCCGCGCGGCGCTCTTCAAGGAAGAAGCTCACCGCGCGGCGCGTATTGGATGTGGTCCTGGTGGTCCGCAGGAGGTTTTCGCTCATGATCGCGTTGCGGGTGGCGCGATAGTCCATGGAAGCCACGAAGAGCAGCGGGATGATTGCCACGCATGCCAGCAGCCCCACGGCTATCGCCCAGGCGCGGCGATAGTTCAGGAACCAGCGTCCCGTGCCCACGCCTTCGGTCTCGGCGTGCCAGAACTTCGGGATGAGCATGTTTTTCAGGGACTTCACGAAAACCTCTGCAGTGTTGTCTTATCGGGCCTCGTTGGCCTTCTTGATGGTTTCGCTCAGGGTCTCTATGTCCACCGGCTTGTGCAGGTAGGCGAAGGCGCCCAGCTTCATGCACACGTCGCGATCTTCTTCGGAGCCGTGGCCGGTGAGGATGATCACCTGCACCTCGGGGCGGTTCTCCTTGATGCGGCGCAGTACCTCGATGCCGTCGATGCCGGGCATCTTGAGGTCCAGCACGATGACTTCCGGATCGTCGTTGGAGACGATGTCCAGAGCCGACTCCCCATCATACGCCACCGCGGAACCCATGTCACGCAGGAGCAGTCGCTCGGAGAGCGTCTGGACGAATTCGCGTTCGTCATCGACGAGAAGCACCTTGCTCGGCACCTCGAAGTCCACCTTGCGGTAGATGTCGGACTTGTGGAAGTCCGGGCCGACCTTGGTTTCCACCGACTTCACGCCTTCGACCTTCTCCGCGAGCTCCTTGAGTTCGCGTTCCAGCCGTTCCAGCATGAGCACGTTCTTGTGGATGATGATGGTCACGGCCTGATTTTTGGCGTGCACTTCCACGTGGTGGCCGTTGGAGCCGAGGAAGGTCTCGACCCGGGCCGCGAGCAGGAAGTCCTGCACGGCGCGCTCGGAGGAGGCCGTGGGCTTCACCGCCGGGTTGGCCAGCTGGGTGAGGATCTGTTCGGCGGCGTCGGCGACGCCGGTCTTGTCCACAGGGATGACCAGATCGTAGAGCGAAGTGTCCCACGGGTCCTTGGAGCCGCGGATTTCTTCGGTCCACTCGGCGCGGTCCTCGTCGCCCTTGTGAATGTGACGCTTTGCTTCGGCCTGCGTGACCCCGGCCTTTTCCGCCACGTCCACGCGGTGCTGCAGGCCTGCGATGATGCAGGTGCGCAGCACGTGGCTCACGGACTCCGGCGGAAGCTGGGCCGAGAAGCCATGCATGACCATGGGGCCGCCTTCGGCCAGAATTTCGGCCGCGGCGAGCCTGAGCCAGGAGACGGAGCGTTCCTTCTCATGGCTGAAGCGGTTGAAGATGGACGTTCCCGCGAAGAACGCCTTGGCGATGCGGTCCTCGTCCATGCCGGAAAGGGACGCTGCGCGGGCAACGACTTCACGGTCGGACACGGAGCGGGCGCCGGTGCGGTCCAGCACGATGGAGGCGATCTCGTCGGCCTCGCAGTACAGGCCGCTGAAGAGGCATGCGATGCTCATGGAACTACTCCTTTATTACGTGAGTCGGCACACGGTTGTCAGGGGGCAGGCGTTCTCGTCGCCACCCTTGTGTGCGGTTTCATGCGTTGCGCAGACTGCCATTTCGGTATTCGCGAAGACGTGGTCCTCGCCGATCTTTTCCAGCAGGTGGGTGCGCTCCAGCACGGCCATGACCGATTCGTTGACGCCGGAGAGGGATACGTCCAGACCGGCGCTGCGCACGCGGTCCACGATCAGCGACAGGGCTTCTTCGCCGGAGGCGTCCATGTCGTTGATGCCTTCCGCGGCGATGATGATGTGCTTGAGGTTGGGCATTTCCATCATGCGGGCCGTGATCTGGTCTTCCAGGAAGCTCGCGTTGGCAAAGAACAGCGGGCCGTCGAAGCGGACCACCGCCACGTGGGAGCATTCCCTGAGGCCGTGGGCAGTGGCATCGCGCAGGTGTTCGTCTTCCGCCCGGGAGAGGGTGGCGACGCGCGGACGCATGTTCTTGTAGAGGAACACGCCCAGCGAGAGGACGACACCGACCATGATGCCCTTGTCCAGATGCGGCGCGAAGGCCAGCGTGCAGACGAAGGAGATGACGGAGATGGCGCCGTCGTACCACTGGGCCTTCCATGCGTGGATGAAGCCCGAGGCGTTCACGAGGCCGATGACCGCCATCATGATGATGGATGCCAGCACCGCCTGCGGGAGGTGGTAGAGCAGCGGCGTAAAGAACATCAGCACGATGACCACCATAAGGGAGGTCACGACACTGGAGAGTCCGGAGACCGCGCCCGCCTGCAGGTTGACTGCGGAACGGGAGAAGGAGCCGGACGTCGGGTAGCTCTGTCCGCATGCACCGGCCATGTTAGCAAGGCCCTGACCGATGAGTTCCTGGTTCGGGTCAAGGCGCTGGCCGGTCTTGGCGGCCATGGCCTTGGCGATGGAGATGGCCTCCATGAAGCCGAGCAGCGAGATGATCGCGGCGAACGGCAACAGGCGCAGCATGATCTTGAAGTCGAAGGTCGGCATGGCCAGCTTGGGCAGACCGGACGGAATGGTGCCGACGACCGCGCCGCCGCCCATCATCTTCAGGTTGGAAGTGTCCACCTGACTGTTGCCGATCTTCAGACGCCAGGTGCGGCCGTCGCCTTCTGCTCCGGCGGGCAGGCTGTTCTGCGGGTAGAAGACCAGTCCGCCGCCGGTTTCCACGCCGGTGAAGAGCTGATCGCGCAGCCAGCTGCGGACCTCGTGCTGGTGCTGCTTCTGGCGGGCGATGTTGGTGGCGATGACGTTCAGATCGTGTTCGGCGTCGATGACACCGATGGCGTCGCTGTTTTCCTTGGCGGTATCCAGCGACTCGTTGATGCCGGTACGCTGTTCGCCGAGCTGGTGGATAGCCGTGACGGTCTGGTTGAATTCCTGAACCTTTTCACGGAACTCGGGGTACTTGATGGAGGCGACGTCCACGCGCGCGTCGTGGTTGAAGCCCAGCGACCACGAGAGCAGGGTGGTGATGACCACCGCCACGAGCACATTGGGAATGCGCGGGTTGATTTTCTTCAGGCCCACCATGATGGCGATGGAGAGCGCGCCCATGGCCAGTGTGGGCCAGTGGGTGTAATGGAAGGCGCTTTCCACCACGCGGATGATGGTTTCATAGTGATGGGCCGCCTTGTCCACGTACACGCCGAAGAGCTTGGAAAGCTGGGAGGAGGCGATGATGATGGCCGCGGCGTTGGTGAAGCCGTTGACGACCGGGTGGGACAGGAAGTTCACCACAAGGCCGAGCCGGAGCACGCCGAGCAGGAACTGGAACACGCCCACAAGGAAGGCGAGCATGACGGCATAGGCGATGAACCCTTCACTGCCGGCGGTAGCCAGTGGTTCCAGCGATGCGGCTGTCATGAGCGAGACCACTGCCACCGGGCCGGTTGCCAGCTGGCGGCTGGAGCCGAACAGGGCGGCGACGAGCGGCGGCAGGAAGGAAGCGTAGAGTCCGTAGTATGCGGGCAGCCCGGCCAGCTGCGCGTACGCCATGGACTGCGGAATCAGGACAAGTGCGACGGTCACACCCGCCAGAACGTCCGTCCTCAGGTCACTCAGGGAATACCCCTTGAACCACTCGAGGAATGGGAGTATGCGGCTCAACATGGTGCATTTTCTCCATCAGGCTTGAGCATTCGCTCGCATGAGGTCATCAGGTCGTTGAACAGGGCTCCCGCGTCGTAGAGGTTGAAGCTCTTGAACCGTACCATACCGTCCACCATGGTGAACAGCATGAGCGCGGTTTTCCGCGGATGCACGTCGCCGACGGAGCCGTCCTGCTGTCCCCTGAGGATTCCCTTCTCGAACATGTCCGCGATGCAGTTGTAGATGGCTTCCAGATTTTCCCGGAAAGCCTTGTTCTCCAACGCGAAGCGGTAAAGGAAATGCCTTTGCAGCAGCAGAAACTGGAATTCCATGAGCCCAGCAAGGTACAGGTAGAAGGAGATCATTTCCTTCACCATGTGCATGCCGTCCTCGAACTCCCGTCCGTCAAGAAACCTGTCGAACGCCTCCACGATACTGTCGTTGGTGTCCTCCAGTATCGTGAGCAAGAGATGCTCTTTGTTTTTGAAGTGGTAGAAGATGGTGCCTTCCGCCGCTCCGGTGAGCTCGGAGAGCTCATGCATGGATGTGTCCGAGAACCCCTTATTCGCGAACAGCATCGTGGCGGCCTTCAGGATGGCTTCCTTCTTCTTCGGCATCTTCGACATCAAATATTCTCCTCGTAAAAAAACCGACTGAGCACTCAGTCGGTTTATGAAACGGCAAATTGTTTGTCAAGCGCATGTGACATTTTTCTCAAGGTGGAGCGTGTTTCACAATAAAGACGGTCGCTTGTGACCCAAAAAAAGTCGCTATCCAGCAGTGGGGCGACTTTTCGAGCAGAGGCTGCGTTTTTCCGGTGGTCCGGAAAAGACAAATGGTATCAGTGAAATGGAGTGGGGAAGGGGGAGTCGGGGCGATTACATCTGAGCGATGGTATTAATACGGTATGGCCCCATGGTCCCAAAGAATCTTGAAGCCGATGGCGAGCAGGACCACGCCGCCGACCACTTCGGCAGATGTGCTGAGCAGGCGGGCGCGGGCGGCGCGTTTGCCTATCTGGAGCCCCATGAAGGTGAAGCCCAGTGCCACGAGGCCGATGACCAGCGCGGGCCACCACACGGATATGCCGAGGACCGAAAGGCTCAGGCCCACGGCCAGCGCATCGATGCTGGTGGCGACGGAGAGCATTATCAGGCTCATGCCCTTGGTGGGGTCCTTGAGCTCCTCCGCCTCGTCCTCAAAGGCTTCCCGGATCATCTTGATGCCGATGTAGCCGAGCAGGGCAAAGGCGATCCAGTGGTCGAAAGCCTCGATGAACGTACGGACCTTGACCCCGAGCAGCCAGCCGATGATGGGCATCATCCCCTGAAACAGACCGAAGTGCCATGACAGGCGAAACGTCTGGCGCGGACTGACGCGCTTGAGGGCCACGCCGGTCGCCACGGCCACGGCAAAGGCGTCCATGGCCAGCGCGATGGCGATGATGATGAGTTCCGTGTTGCTCATGAGGGGGATCTCATAGAACGGAACATTGGGGATGGCAAGGATGCGATTTTGCGAATCATCCGAGGGAGAATGCCATCGCTACTTGCTGATCCAGAGAGCCGTTTCATCCAGCAGCCGGAGCAGCCGGATGGAAAGGGAACTGGGGAAGAAGGTATCCATGGTGCCGGGCTTGTTTCCCCGCTTGCCCAGCGCGATGGCGGCGTATCGTCCGTCGCCGTTTTCACGCATGATGGCGCGCGCCACGTTGTCGGACCGCATCACCTTGTATTCGATGCGCTCTTCGGGGATGCCGTTTTCGCGAAGCAGGTCGGTTGCACGGGAGAACATCTCGTCCACCTCGCCGCCGAAGTCGAGCTGTTTTTCCGCCACGTGGGCCAATGTGATGGAGTGCCGGTCCTGTCCCTGAAGCATGTAGCCGACGTGGTCCGCCATGCGCATGGAGGGTTCGGAACCGTCCACGCAGAGCAGGACGTCCTTGCGCGGTTCCTCGGGCGGGCGCTTGCAAATCCAGATGGGAAAGTCGATGTCGCGCCAGAGCAGGCCATGGGAGACGCTGTCCTCGAAGAGTTCCTCGAACCAGGTGTACGCCTTGCGGCCAAGGACTGTGCAGTCGTACAGGCCCTTGCGGGATTCGTCGATGATCTCGCGCACGGTGCCCTTGCGGCTGGGAACGATCTTGGTCTTGACGTTATCGAGGCTGCATCCGGCGATGTCGTGCATCCATTCGCTGGCGGTGCTGAGGGTGGCGTGCCCCTTGCTTTTCTTGATGCGGTCCATCTTTTGCCGTTCCGAAGCGTCGAGCATCGCGTCCGGACCTGTGGACTGCCATGAGGCCGACATGGGCGCGATGTACATGAGGGTCAGTTCGATATCGCAGAAATCTTCGAAGATGCTGCGGACGAAGCGCAGGGAGTAGGACGCGCTGGCCTCGTCCGAAACGGTGACAAGTATATTCTTCTTCACGGGTCCCTCCGGGATGGTATGCTACCTGACATCATACACAAGTGTCCGAAAATCGGAAGCGTTTCCCGCTGCGGGAATACGCGACTTTTGCCATGCGTGAGGTGAATCAGTCTTCTTCGCCTTCGATCCAGCGCCATGCTTCGTCGATCTCGTGAAGGTCGAAATACCGTTCTTCCCACGGCGTGAGCAGGTTCTCCACGCTCGTGGCCGCCTTCCACCAGTCGCGGTTGCTGACCACGGCGAGGCGATCGATGTCGTTCCAGTGCCTGAGACAGAAGCTCACGTCCGCTGCGAACTCCTTGAAGCCGTAGCCGCGAATGTTCTTGATGACGAAAAGCATGTTGATGGTGCCGTGCTTTTCGATGGCTTTCTCAATGGTCGGAAGCACCTCGTTGAAGCGAGAAAGAGAGATGGTGCCGTCGCAGTCGAGGCCGATGGTCCGTTCGCCGGAGCGTTCCAATATGCGTATCATGCCTGCCCCCGTGTCATGGGTCGGACGTTTCGATTCAGTCCGATTGTATGACACGGGGCGGCACTGCGCGCAAGGCTTCGCCGTGCTCAGGAGACGCCGTTGACCACGTTGGTCGGGGCTCCATTTGCAAAGGCGCGGATGTTGTCGGCGGTCATCCTCATGAGCCGCTGTCTGGACTCCAGCGTGGCCCATGCCACGTGCGGGGTGATCAGGCAATTGGGTGCGCGCATCAGCGGGTTGTCCTTTGCGGGCGGCTCCTGCGCCAGCACGTCCAGCCCGGCTCCGGCGATGGTGCCCGCTTCAAGGGCCTTTGCGAGGTCGCCTTCATTGATAAGCGTTCCGCGCGCCGTGTTGATGATAAACGCGGAAGGCTTCATGCGGGCCAGCAGGGCGGCATTGACGAATTCCTTGTTCTCCTCGGTCTGCGGGCAGTGCAGGGAGATGGCGTCGGACTCGGCGAAGACCGTGCCGAGGTCCGCAAACTCCACGGTTCCCCACTGCGGCTGCGGCTTGGGGCGGGGGGCATGGGCAAGAATCCTCATGCCGAAGGCGTGGCCGAGGCGCGCGGCTTCCTGGCCGATGCCGCCAAAACCGATGATGCCGAGGGTCTTTCCGGCAAGCTCCGTCTGGCCGAAGGCGATGTTGCAGAAATCCGGCTGGCCTGACCAGTCGCCGTTTTTGGTGGAAGTGTCATAGTCGCCGGGGCGGGAGGCAAGCTCCAACAGCAGGGCCATGACGTGTTGCGCCACGGCCGGGGTGGAGTATCCCGGCACGTTGGAAACCGCAATGCCGCGAGCGGCCGCGGCCTTGACATCCACCACATCGTACCCGGTGGCGAGCACTGAGATGTATTTCAGCTCGGGCAACTCGTCGAGAATCTCGGCGGGCAGTTTGGTCTTGTTGGTCAGGATCACATCGGCCCCGGCTGCGCGCTGTGCGATCTCGTTGTGAGGGGTCCTGTCGTGCACTTCCAGCGTGCCAAGCGTTTCGATCTCGTCCCACGGGTTGTCCCCGGGATTCAGTGTATATCCATCCAATACGACTATTTTCATGGTGATGCTCCTTGTCTTTTGCCGGAGCCTAGCACCGGCGGGATGCGAACGCCAGACCATTGCGGTTCCCCTGCGCCGATGCTAATGAAGCGAAATGCTTTTAACGGATGAACATACAAGGCCGGATTTCGGATCCTGCGTGCTGGTGGTCGTGGACATGCAGAACGATTTCGTTCAGCCGGAGGGGACAGCCTCTTCCGAACAGGCTCTTGAAATCCTGCCGAGAACCGCAGATCTCGTGGGGTCGTTTCGGGAGGCCGAAAAGCCCGTGGCGCACGTGGTGCGGCTGTATCATCCGGACGGCGGCAACGCGGAACGTGGTCGCCGGACCTTCCTTCGCTCCGGCGGAGAGCTTGTTGTTCCGGGCACTTGGGGCGCGCAGGTTGCCGAAGGGCTTCTTCCCGAAGGGGCGAAAGTGGACCATGGGGAACTCATTTACGGTGAGCCGATCTCCCTCGGTGCCAACGAAAGCATTCTCTACAAGCCGTCGTGGAGCGCCTTCTTCAAGACCCAGCTCGAATGGCGCATCCTCGATACGCTGGCCGAGACCGTGCTCGTCACCGGCACATGGTTTCCCAACTGCATCCGCCAGACCATCTACGACGCCATCAGCCTCGACTACCGCGTGGTCGCCGTGCGCGACTGCATCGCGGGCATCACGGACAAGGACTGCGACGACCTGACCAAGGTCGGCTGCTCCGTGCTGACGGCGGACGAAGTGGCCGAAGCGATCAAGTAATCTTTCCCCATGACGGCCTGTGCAATCCTTCGTGATTGTTTTCCATGCCGTTTCTTTGTACCACCGGCACATGCGGCGGGCGCGCCCTGATGCACTCCGCGCAGATGTTTTGGGCGCTCTTGGACATCGGAATTTGCTAAACGGTAGCGATGACGATCCTCGTAGCCAGTACAAGTATGTAATATATAGGCAAATTTCTGGTGATGGGGGCTCGGGTTATATTTGAATCAAATGTATGAGCTGCTGGGTTTATTAGAACCCGGCGGTGGGTTGTAAAAACCGAATTATGAGCGCAAAGGGCGGGGAAGTGACGGTCGGTTGCGCTTCGAGTTGAATCCCTAGGACGTGACTATTCATGTGTGGCATAACTGGCTTCATTTCTTCAGGCTCAGGATCCGACAGCCATTGCATTGAGCGAATGGTGGAGAGTCTTTCTCACCGTGGTCCCGATCAGTTCGGCGTCTGGAATGATGGCGCGGCGGGGGTGGCTCTCGGGCATCGGCGTCTGTCAATTCTCGACCTTTCTCCACTGGGGCGCCAGCCCATGGTGTCTGCCTGCGGGCGTTATGTCATCGTTTACAACGGTGAGGTATACAATCACCTTACTTTGCGCAATGAATTGCATTCCTACCCATTTAAGTCGTCTTCCGACACGGAAACCATCCTTGCCGCGGTGTCTGCATGGGGGGTGGGTAAGGCTATCGAAAAATTCGTAGGAATGTTCGCATTCGGTTTATGGGATAAAAAAACGCGCAAATTGACTTTGGTGCGTGACCGCCTTGGAATCAAGCCGCTGTATTATGGTATTGCAGAAGATGGTGCCTGGGTATTCGGATCCGAATTGAAGGCGCTACACCGCTATCCTGCCTACTCGCCATCCATTGATCGCAATGCCCTAGCCCTATTTTTTAGACACAACTACATTCCTGCGCCTTACTCCATTTATGAAAAAACATGGAAGCTCGAACCCGGGCAGATGGTCGTACTCGGCGAAGAAGAGCCGGAAGTGACTAGGTGGTGGGATATTGATGCCGTTTGGCGTGAAGGTTTCGATAATCCTTGGCAAATGAGTGACCATGACGCCGTGAACGAACTTGAATCCCTTTTATCCGATGCTGTTGGCATCCGGATGCTTTCTGATGTTCCACTAGGAGCATTCCTATCCGGGGGGATTGATTCTTCTACTATAGTGGCACTGATGCAGAAGCAGGCCACCAGCCCGGTTAAAACATTTTCTATTGGATTTCATGAAGCGGCGTTTAACGAGGCAAAACATGCTAGAGCCGTGGCAGATCACCTTGGGACTGATCATACGGAACTGTATGTGACTTCTGGGGATCTGTTGGATGTCGTTCCTTCCATGCCTCAATGCTGGGATGAACCCTTTGCGGACCTGTCGCAGATTCCGACATACATCCTGAGTAAACTCACTCGCGAACAGGTTACAGTATCTCTTTCCGGAGACGGCGGGGATGAATTGTTTTCCGGATATGCAAGATACTTTTATGCCAGCAAATGGGACACTTTGACGAAGCTGCCCGTGGCTTTTCGTAGGATTATAATGGGGGCTTTGAAAGTTTCCCCGCCATCCCTTTTTAAATTACTTGGCAGCTTTGGGCCAAAGCTCCGTTGGCGGCTTGATCTTTTGGGGATGAGAGAGTTTTGTGAATTTTACCGTTACATCCTATCGCATTTTAAACATCCCGATGAATTCGTACTTGGTGCACAAGAGTGGCCAACGCCGTTGACTGACGGCAATCCTGTCATGTCTGATCGCTTTGCATACATGGCATTGAAGGATTTGCAGATGTATCTACCCGGCGACATCCTAACGAAAGTGGACCGTGCGAGCATGGCTGTTGGCCTTGAAGCGCGGGTGCCTCTTCTTGATCATAGAGTAGTAGAGTTTGCTGCCCGAACTCCTGTTTCTTCCAAAATTCGAGTTGGGGAAGGGAAATGGTTGCTTCGTCAGGTGCTTTACCGCCATGTGCCTCAGAAAATTGTAGATCGGCCCAAAATGGGTTTTGGTGTACCAATTGAGGGCTGGATGCGTAACGAGTTGCGTGAATGGTGCGAAGACATGCTTTCGCCAGAGGCTATCGCTCGGCAAGGCTTTATAGACCCGAAGATGGTTGAACGTATGTGGAACGAGTTTCTAGGTGGTGAGACTGACTGGAATTATTACCTTTGGGATATTCTCATGTTTCAGTCTTGGCTGGAGGAGTGGGCGTAATGAGAGTGTTGCTTTTGGCGCCCTCTCTTGCTGTTGGTGGAGCCGAAAGGCAACTAGTTTGCTTGGCAAATGGGTTGGTCAGTCGCGGACATATTGTTACGGTTGCGCTTTTTCAAAAACACGGTGATTTGCTAGGTCTTTTGAATGGTGCGGTATCGGTTCGTAATCTTGAGAAAAAGGGGCAGAAGGACATTTTCGGCTTTTTGTTTCGCCTCAGGCGAGTCATCAAAGAGCTTAATCCCGATGTCTGCTACTCTTTTTTAGGTGTGCCTAACTTGTGCCTCGTAGTCATGAAAGCCTTGCGCATATCGGTTCCGATAGTCTGGGGTATTCGGGCTTCTAACATGAATCTTAATCAATACGGCTGGCTTTCTCGGGGTTGTCACGTCTTGGAGAGACGTTTGTCCAGATTTGCCGACCGCATAATATTTAACTCCGAGGCGGGGAAAAAACATGCGCGTAAGCATGGGTTTTCGCTAGACTCCTCGCGAGTTGTGTATAATGGCATTGATACGGAGCTGTTTGCTTTTTCACCAGAAGCAGGGATCGCCCTTCGCCGAGAATGGGGGGTGGAGGATGGCCAGAGCCTTATAGGTATTGTTGCTCGATTGGATCCCATGAAAGGGCACGAGGTCTTTATTAAGGCGGCAAAAGAAGCTTTTAAGCGTAACTGTACCCTCCGGTTTGTCAGTGTCGGCGAAGGGGTTTTGAGTGATGACTTGATGAAAACCGTTCGTGCTTATGGCTTGAGTGAGTATTTCATATGGGCCGGCGGGCGGCGGGATATGAACGCGGTTTACAATGCTCTTGATGTGTGCTGCCTTCCATCTTTCGGTGAGGGTTTTCCAAATGTCCTCGGTGAAGCCATGTCTTGCGGGGTGCCCTGCATAGCAACAGATGTCGGGGATTCAGCTGTGGTGTTGGGTAAAACAGGCAAGGTCGTGCCGCCAGGGAGTATAACCGCTCTTGCAACAGCCATGATTGATACTGTTGAGAAAAAGAAAAGTGATACGGTCAACCTCACGCGTGGCAGAATTGTCGAATTTTTTTCGCTAGCAAAAATGGTGGAAAAGACAGAGGCAATATTAATGTCATTGTGCAATAAAAGCGAATGAATAAATACTGGCGCTAGTGAGTCAGAGGGAGTTGTTTTTAAAGAAGGTGTCCTCTGAACCTTTTTTAGCCTTTACTGTCATTGGTGGGCTAAAAACCTACTAGTACAATGGATTAAGAGATAGGATTTTTTGCAAGGAATACAGTTTTCGATAGCTGATCGAGATAGGGACAATTAAGTTTTTTGAAAGACTTGGCGTTGGTTGTTTTTCAAAAAAGGCTCTCGACTCCAACATTCTTGCTGCAATCGAGAGCCCGTGCGGAATCTCTTGTAAATAATCTGGATATGGCCCGGCCCCTTACTTCCCGCTAAGCAACAGTCTCGCCGTCTCCACGTCGTAGAGTGCCATGGGATTGCGGCCGGTGCCGCGCTGGCGGTACATCTCGGCGGCCTGCTCGATCACGCTCAGGGGTAGCCAGCCGTGGCGATCCCAGATCTCGGGCTGGCCGTCGTTGTAAAGGCGGAATTCGATTTCCTCGTCGCCATGGCGCACATACATCCGCACGCTCTTGTCCTGAAGGGAGGGGTGGTAGTAGTAGCCGCGTTCGTCCTTCATTTTTCGAATCTCCTTACTTGCCTCGGAAAACCAGTTTCATGCCCTGTGCGCCCTGTCGAACCCGAACGCCCATGTTGGCCAGCAATGCCTCGATGGACCGTCCGAGGAAGAAGTCCAGGCTTTCTTCGGGAAGCCCCCCTTTCTCGACTGCCAGGCGGCGTATCTCCTGATCGTATGTGATCTTTTCGACAAGCTCCCGGTAAGCGTCCACGTCATCGTTGCGGGCGGCCTTGGCCAGCTGGGTCAGGCCGTGCGGATCGCACTTCGCATCATGATCGGCGATGAGTTCGAACAGGGGGTGCCCTTCCGGCAGCAGGTCGGCGCGGGAGATGCGGTCCTGATCGTACATGGCGGTCAGCGGGGCGGGGTCGTGACAGTCGAGCACGCGGCATTCTGCCGGGCGCTGGTCATACATGGTGCAGGTGTGCCCTTCGGTCTCGTAAAATATGCAGGTCCAGGTGCTGTCCTTGCCGCGGACCTTGATGATTTCTTCGGGGAGCGGGGCCAGCACTTCCTGAACAGGGTCGTGTGCTATCTCGCCCCGGCGCAGGGTTACCAGATCCGTCAGGTCGAGGACGGCCTCGCGGATGAGCGCCATGTCTTCATGGTGCAGGGTCGGGCCGCCTTTGATGCAGCATGTGCCGCACATCTTGCAGCTCGTTGTTTCACCGGGGTTGGTCATCGAAATCTCCTTTGGACGTTTCCCGTCACCGGTATCTGGCCCGGCGCGAATCCGGGGTACTGATACTCTGAGACGGCGGTGAGCGCAAGGGTACGTAAGGTAGGAATTGAAAACGGATTTGAGTGCTTGCCGGGGAAATGATTTTGAGGTAACCAATTGTCAGTTTGAAAGTTGCACCCCTTTGGTTTGTGAAGCAAGGTGCAAAGGGTGCACAGACTGAGGCGAACAACTCCCTGAACGACCCCTTTCAATACCTATATTACAATAGGTTCGGGGGTTTTGGGGTTGACAAAAAACTGGAGGGTCCAGTAGGTTGGGCTCCCCCAGTATCCAGCGAATGGCGCCGCCTCCCATGGGCGCTTTCGTTGGCTTGCCATGTTGAGAAAGGCGTCCGGGGGTACTTTTCGAGTGGAGCTCAATCGTCCCGGACGAAAACAACGGTTGATGGCAACGTTTTAACCAAACTATGGAGGTTAAGGGAATGGCGAAACACAAAACTCCTCTGTTGGACCAGCTGGAAAGCGGCCCGTGGCCCAGCTTTGTGTCCGACATCAAGCAGGAGGCCGAGGCTCGCTCCAAGAACGAGAAGGGTCTCGACTATCAGATTCCTGTTGACTGCCCCGAGGACCTGCTCGGTGTTCTTGAACTGTCCTTCACCGATGGTGAAACCCACTGGAAGCACGGCGGCATCGTCGGCGTCTTCGGTTACGGCGGCGGCGTTATCGGCCGTTACTGTGACCAGCCGGAAATGTTCCCCGGCGTGGCGCACTTCCATACCGTTCGCGTGGCTCAGCCCGCCGGTAAGTTCTACACCACCAAGTTCCTGCGTGATCTCTGCGACCTGTGGGACCTCCGCGGTTCCGGTCTGACCAACATGCACGGCTCCACCGGTGACATCGTGCTTCTCGGTACTCAGACCCCGCAGCTCGAAGAAATCTTCTTTGAACTGACTCACAACCTGAACAACGACCTTGGCGGTTCCGGTTCCAACCTGCGTACCCCCGCCGCCTGCATGGGCATGTCCCGTTGCGAATACGCCTGCTACGACTCTCAGGAGCTTTGCTACAACCTGACCATGGAGTACCAGGACGAACTGCACCGCCCGGCATTCCCCTACAAGTTCAAGTTCAAGTTCGACGCTTGCCCGAACGGCTGCGTGGCCGCTATGGCCCGCTCCGACATGGCGTTCGTCGGCACCTGGAAGGGCGACATCCGCATCGACCAGGAAGCCGTTGCCGCCTACGTCGGTGGCGAATTCGCTCCGAACGCCGGTGCTCACGCCGGTCGTGACTGGGGCAAGTTCGACATCGAGAAAGAAGTTGTTGGCCTCTGCCCGTCCCAGTGCATCAGCTATGCAGACGGCAAGCTCGCCATCAACAACAAGGAATGCGTCCGCTGCATGCACTGCATCAACACCATGCCGCGCGCCCTGCGGATCGGCGAAGAAACCGGTACCTCCATCCTCTGTGGTGCGAAGGCCCCGATTCTCGACGGCCCGCAGATGGGCTCCCTGCTCGTCCCGTTCGTCGAAGTGAACAAGGACGACGACTACCAGGCCGTCAAGGACATCGTCGAAGGTGTCTGGGACTGGTGGATGGAAGAAGGCAAGAACCGCGAGCGTCTCGGTGAAACCATGAAGCGTCTCGGCTTTGCTGCTCTGGCTGAAGCCGCCGGCGTCCCGGTCGATGTCCGTATGGTTCAGGAACCCCGCCACAACCCCTACATCTTCTGGAAGGCTGAAGAAGTGGAAGGCGGATGGGACCGCGACATCAACGAATACCGCGAACGCCACCTGCGCTAAGCTTAGGAGGAAACAGATATGGCTTTCATTTCTTCCGGATACAATCCTGAAAAACCGATGGAAAACCGCATCACGGACATCGGGCCCCAGCACTTCACCGAGTTCCTGCAGCCGGTTATCAAAAAGAACTTCGGTAAGTGGCTCTACCACGAAATCATCGAGCCGGGCGTGCTGCTGCACGTTGCCGAGTCCGGTGACGAAGTGTACACCGTCCGTGCCGGTACCGCTCGCCTGATGTCTGTGACCATGATTCGCGAAATCTGCGACGTGGCCGACAAGTTCTGCGACGGTTACCTCCGCTTCACCACTCGTAACAACGTCGAGTTCATGGTGGAGACCAAGGAAGAGGCGCTGAACCTGAAGAAGTACCTGAACGAACAGAAGTTCGAGCAGGGCTCCTACAAGCTGCCTGTCGGCGGCACCGGCGCCGGTGTCTCCAACATCGTTCACACTCAGGGCTGGGTGCACTGCCACACCCCGGCAACTGACGCTTCCGGTACCGTCAAGGCTACCATGGACGCCGTGTTCGATCACTTCACCGACATGAAGCTGCCTGCTCCGGTCCGCATCGCCATGGCTTGCTGCCTGAACATGTGCGGCGCAGTTCACTGCTCCGACATCGCTATCCTCGGCGTGCACCGCAAGCCGCCGATGATCGACCACCAGTACCTGGACAACCTTTGCGAAATCCCGCTGGCCGTGGCTTCCTGCCCCACCGGCGCGATCCGCCCCTCCAAGGTGGAAATCGAAGGTACTCAGTACAAGACCGTGGCGATCAAGGAAGAACGCTGCATGTTCTGTGGTAACTGCTACACCATGTGCCCGTCCCTGCCGCTGTCCGACAGCCAGGGTGACGGTGTCGCCATCATGGTCGGCGGTAAGATCTCCAACCGTATCACCAAGCCGGCTTTCTCCAAGGTCGTGGTGCCGTTCCTCCCGAACAACACCCCGCGTTGGCCTGAAATGACCGAAGTGATCGAGAAGATCCTCACCGCTTACTCCGAAGGCGCCAACAAGTACGAGCGCCTCGGCGACTGGGCCAACCGTATCGGTTGGGAACGCTTCTTCGAAGTCTGCGACCTGGAGTTCTCCGAACACCTGATCGACGACTTCCGCGATCCCGCCTACTACACCTGGCGCCAGACCACTCAGTTCAAGTGGTAGGAAGCCTTTAGGCAATCAAGGGGTGCGGGATTTCCCCGCACCCCATTTTCTCTCAAACGAGAAGGAGCGAGCGATATGCCTCTCGATTTTGACGCTGCTAAGGAAGAAATCCTTCAGTTCTGCGAATCCAAGTCCAAAAGCAAGTCGAAGTTCTACTTCAATGACTTCACCAAGCTTTTCCCGGACGCCAAGAGCCGCGAGGTCAAGAAGGTCCTCACCGCTCTGGTGAACGAAGAGAAGATGGTCTTCTGGTCCTCCGGCAGCACCACCATGTACGGTCTTGCCGGTGCCGGCAAGCAGTCCGCCGCCGAGGGCGAAGGCTAGTCTTTCTCTTACGACGGTAAGCAAGCCTTGCCCATCCCTTGGGCAAGGCTTTTCTCATTCGGGGTCAAATCAGCGTGTCCATATCCCGCTTCGTCATCACCGGGCTTTCCGGCGGGTCCGGCAAGACCATCGTTTCTCTTGGTCTCTGTCGCGAATTCAGCCGCAGGTCCATCGACGTCAGACCGTTCAAAAAAGGCCCTGATTACATAGACGCGCGCTGGCTTGGCATTGCCGCCGGACAGACCTGCTCGAATCTCGACCCTCACTTCCTCCCCATGGAGCGCATTCGCTCCCAGTTCGCCCACTATTCGGATGGTGGTGAGTTGGCCGTTATAGAGGGCAATCGCGGCCTGTTCGACGGTAAAGACGAGCATGGAAGTTGCTCCACGGCCGAACTCGCCAGACAACTCGACGCTCCTGTGTTCATGGTGCTCGACGCCACCAAGATGACCCGCACCGCTGCCGCCGTCGTGGCCGGGTGCGCCACATTTGAAAAGAATCTGAATCTGGCGGGTGTCATCCTCAACAGGACAGCCGGAGAGCGGCACCGCTCCATTCTGGAAAAAAGTATCCGGACGCATACGGATATCCCTGTCCTCGGGATGCTCCCGAAAATTCGGAACAACCCGATCCCCGAACGCCATATGGGCCTCGTTTCCGACTCGGAGTACGATGCGGAAGGCTACAAGGGGCGTGAACGCGCACTTGACGCCGTTGCCGACCTCATTCGCGATAACGTGGATATCGACGCCATCCGCAGTATCGCCGATCAATCGCCCGACCTTCCCGCCGCTGCCCCTTTGTGGCCTGAAACGACTCCTGAGAAAACGGTTCGCATCGGATACGTCTATGATGATGCTTTCTGGTTCTACTACAGGGAGAATCTGGAAGCGCTTGAACGTGCCGGGGCAGACCTGATTCGCCTGTCATTGCTTTCGGATGAGCCGTGGCCGGAACTGGACGGGCTGTACGTAGGCGGCGGTTTTCCCGAGACGTTTGCTTCCGCCCTGGCCGATAAGACCGTGACCCGCGAGCACGTGCGAGCCTTGTCCGAGGCCGGAGTTCCGATTTACGCCGAATGCGGCGGTTTCATGTATCTCTGCGACGCGCTGGAATTCGAAGGGGCGACGTATCCCATGGCCGGCGTTTTTCCGGTGACGACTTCCTTTTGTCCCAGACCGCAGGGGCTCGGATATACCTGCTCCGAGGTTGTTGCACAGACCCCGTTCTTCAATGTCGGTGACGAACTGCTCGGGCACGAGTTTCATTATTCCCACTGCGTCGGCGAGGCCGAATCGTCCGACTTCGCCCTGCGCATGAAGCGAGGCGGCGGCATGATTCAGGGCATGGACGGGCTGGTGCGCGGCAACACCTTTGCCGCCTATAACCACATCCACGCGCTGGCGGTTCCCGACTGGGCGACACGCTTTGTCGCCGCAGCCGAGA
This sequence comes from Desulfovibrio oxyclinae DSM 11498, assembly GCF_000375485.1. Taxonomy (NCBI): domain Bacteria; kingdom Pseudomonadati; phylum Thermodesulfobacteriota; class Desulfovibrionia; order Desulfovibrionales; family Desulfovibrionaceae; genus Desulfovibrio; species Desulfovibrio oxyclinae. Next base: position 77,134 of record NZ_AQXE01000008.1, read on the forward strand.
CCTGCCGGAGCGGACGCTAGCCCGCTACGCCGCCGAGTATTCCTGTACCATTCGCTCGAAGGATGAGCCCGCTGCTTCTTTGACCTGCACCTCGTGCACGTCGCGAAGCTTTTCCGCCTGCTTCACCATTTGATCCAGCCGTTGGTCAGCGTTGACAAGGAGTTGAATCCGGCTGGTTTCACCACCGCCAAGCGGCAGGACAAGGATGGCTTCCACATTGAAAGCCCGTCGTGCGAACAGGCCACAGACGTGGGACATGACGCCGGGGTGGTTGTTGACGTTCAGTTCCAGAACCACCCGGTTTTCGAGACTAATCATTTGCGGCTCCTTCAATCATGGTGGTGTTTGCGGCACCCGGGGGCACCATCGGGTAGACGTTTTCCGCCGCATTGACGGGAATACGAATCAGCGCCGGCCCATTGCTTCCGAGAATATCGCGTAAATCGGAAGCAGGGTCTTCTGAATTGGCAAGGTCTGCCGATGCGATGCCGAATCCCTTTGCGATGGTGGTGAAGTCCAGTGCGTTGCCATAACTGGATGCAAACTTCCTGTTTTCATAAAATAGCTCCTGCTGTTGTTGCACAAGGCCGAGCGCCCGGTTGTCCGCAAGCACTATCTTGATGTTCAGGTTGTGCTCCGCGGCGGTGGCCAGTTCCTGAATGTTCATGAGCAGGCTACCGTCACCGGTGAAACAGATGACGCTGCGATCAGGATGCGCCAGTGCCGCTCCGATGGCAGCCGGAAGGCCGAAGCCCATGGTTCCGAGTCCGCCGGATGTCAGGAATTGTCGCGCGCGGGTGACTGGGTACGCCTGTGCCGCGCGCATCTGGTGCTGACCCACGTCAGTGGTGACGATGGCATCGGGGCCAACGTATTCCGCGGCGTGTCGGACCAATCCGTATGGAGACAGGGGAGATGCGGTTTTAGGCAACAGGGCGGGAAAATCACGTTTGAGAGTCGCGATACGATCCACCCATTCCCCACGCTGTTTATCCTGAACGTTTGCGAGTAGATGCTCCAGCGCGGTCTTGACATCACAGACGATGCCAACACAGTCGGTTTTGAGTTTGCCAAGTTCGCTCGGGTCGATGTCGATGTGAATGATGTCCGCATCCGGACAGAATTCTTCAAGTCTACCGGTGGCCCGGTCGTCGAAGCGGACTCCTGCCGCGATGAGCAGGTCGCACTCCTGAAGCGCAAGGTTGGTGTGCTTGGCCGCGTGCATGCCCAGCATCCCGAGGGAGAGTGGGTGACTGTGGGGCATGGCGCCGAGTCCCATGAGGGTCATGACCGAAGGCAGGGTATTCTTTTCCGCAAGGCGAGTTGCTGTTTCGGAAGCACCGGACTGCGTCACGCCGCCGCCGAGATACAGGATGGGCTTGCGCGAACGGGAGATCATTTCCGCAGCCCGGTTCAGTTGATCAATATCCGGATCGGGCGAGGTCTCAGGCGTGCCGGGGGCGGGCAGCATGTCGAAGGTGACGCTCTGGCATTGGATGTCCTTGGGGATATCCACGAGCACCGGACCGGGACGCCCGGACGCGGCGATGCGGAAGGCTTCAGGAATGACATGAAGCAACTCGCGGGCCGAGCGGACCAGATAGTTGTGTTTGGTCACCGGGATGCTCATCCCGTAGATGTCCATCTCCTGAAAGGCATCGGTGCCGACAAGGCCGAGGGGCACCTGTCCCGTGATGCAGACGATGGGCACGGAGTCGAGCTTTGCATCGGCTATGGCGGTCAGCAGGTTGGTCGCGCCCGGACCGGACGTGGCCATGCACACTGCGGGCTTGCCGGTTGAGCGGGCCATGCCCTGAGCCATGAAGGCCGCTCCCTGCTCGTGGCGGGCGAGAACGTGCCGGATGCGGGAGCTGCGGCCCAGCGCGTCGTAGATGGGAAGGTTCGTTCCGCCGGGTATCCCGGCGACGGTGGTAATCTCCTGTCGTTCCAGAAGGCGGATGAGCAGTTCTGCTCCGGTCATGGACGGCATGGCAACCTCCTCGGTTTGCCTCCTTCGGTGACCGGCGGCTGCGCATGTTTACCAGGAAAAACATCGCCCCCGCCGGTTTGCACCGGCGGGGGCGTTTCGCTTCGTAGTAGCGTGGACCCCGTTACGGCGCGACCGCATCTACTACGCGTACTACTACTACCAGAGCGCCGGAGGCGGACTGGAAGCGGTTGTCGGTATGGATGCTGTCGCGTTTCATCTTCGGGAATCCTTTTACTTTTTCCGAAAGTAGCATATGCATGAACGCGAAATGCTGTCAAGACGCCTGAAGAAAAAAGATGGCTTTGAGGCAATACTGAGATTGCCAGACCTAACGGGCTTTGATAAGCCGAAGCCCGATTACACGCGCAAACAAGGAGAATGCGATCATGATAAAGTTCGAAACCAGCATGGGCGACTTCGCTCTCGAACTCTACCCGGAAGAGGCGCCCAAGACCGTCGAGAACTTTCTCGGCTACGTCCGGGACGGATTTTATGACGGAACCATCTTTCACCGCGTCATCGACGGTTTCATGGTGCAGGGCGGCGGGTTTACCCCCGAGATGTCCCAGAAGCCGACCAACGACCCGGTGGAAAACGAAGCCGACAACGGCCTGAAGAATGAGAAATACACTGTGGCCATGGCCCGTACCATGGAGCCGCATTCCGCAACCTCTCAGTTCTTCGTGAACGTCTCCGACAACAGCTTCCTCGATTTCCGCGCCAAAAATCCTCAGGGCTGGGGATACTGCGTTTTCGCCAAGGTCGTGGAAGGCACGGACGTCATCGACCAAATCCGTACCGTGGAGACCGGCACCTTCGGCTTCCACGAGAACGTCCCCGTGGAGCAGGTCGTCATCAAGAAGGCCTACGAAGTGGAATAGCGCCGACACCACACGTCAGCACAGGGCCGGGGGGAAACCTCCGGCCCTTTTTTTGTTTCGGAAGATGGGGCTAAATTGCCTTGAAGGTAATCATGAGCCCAAGCCCGAAGGCGAGGATCATGGCGGCGCGCCGGAAGATGTCTTCGGAAAGCTTGCCGTAGCACTTGATGCCGAGAAGCATGCCCAGCGCAAGGGCGGGGACCAGTCGCAGGAAAAGGTCGATGACGTCAGGCGTGATCATTCCGAAGAAGTAGTGCGAGCCGGAGATGCCGATGCCAGCCATCAGAAAGTAGCCGGCCAGAGTGGCCTTGATTTCGTCCTTGGGCCATGGCTGAGAGGTTACGTAGACGATGATGGGCGGGCCGTTCGCGCCGATGCTGCCGCCGAGGAATCCCGCAGTCAGGCCCGTGACCGCGGCCCAGGGTTTGCCCAGCTCTCTCCGGGCGGGACGAAAAAGGAGCTGGTGGCCCATGAAGACGACGATGAGCAGGCCGAGCAGCAGCGTAAGCGACTCGGGCGAGACGTATTTGAGCGCCCATGCCCCGAGCGGTAGCCCGGGCAGGGTGGCGATCAGAAGCACCGTCAGCCGTCCGGGCGAGATGCTGCGGCGCACGGAGTAGCACACCGTCGAGTTCAGGCAGAGCGCCAACAGGCTGATCACCGGAATGACCGTCTTGATGTCCAGCATCAGCGAAAGAAGCGGCAGTGAGATCATGATCGACCCGAAGCCGGTCAAGCCCTGAACGAATCCACCGAGCATCACCACGGAAAAAATGAGCGCGTATTCAATCATCGTTTGAATGGCCTATCAGAGGGGGGAGTGGGGGGCAACAGATACAATGGTCTTTTACCTTGCACATGAAACCTATCTTCTTTTATAAGGGTGGTAATCGTGAAAAAACGTAAGGAGGAAGTACATGGCCATTGTCATTGATGCAGAAGAATGTGTGGGCTGCGAAACCTGCGTGGAGCTTTGCCCCGATGTTTTCGAGATGGACGATGATGGCGAAAAGGCCATTGTCATCAAACCCGATTCCGATGCCGAGTGCGTCGATGAATGCATTGATACCTGCCCTTCCGAGGCGATATCCAGAGAGTAGCACTTCTGAAAGGGGGCGAATCTTCGCCCCCTTCTTCTTTTGAATATTCATTTATAATATGGGCATGTCGGGCCTGTGGCTAGAGTGGGGGCAGTATCTGGAAATCAATCGGAGACCGACATGGCTGGTAGGAACGGAGCAACTGTCAAGACAGACCCGAGAGGGACGTGGATTCGCGTGGCGATCCCCACCCTCATGTCGCTCCTGCTTTTCTTTGTAGCCATATTTTTCGTCGAACTGCCCAACTTCCGCGAAGGGCTTGTGGAGCAGAAAAAGAGCGGCATACGCAATGTCGTTCAGCTTGGCATCGATATCGTCCACCGGCAGTACAAGCTGGAAACAGCCGGAATCATTTCCCGCGAAGAAGCGCAGAAGCGTGCGCTAGCGCTGCTTGCCACCATGCGCTATGGCCCGGAAGGCAAAGCCTACTACTGGGTCAACGATATGGATGGCGTCATGGTCATGCATCCCTACCGGCGCGACCTTGAAAACAAGAACGTCATTGATCTCGAAGACATAACCGGCAAGCAGCTGATCCGTGAGATAGTGGACTCAGTGGCCGAGGAAGGTGGCAGCTTCGTGTCCTACTACTGGCAGTGGCAGGATGAGCCGGGCCGCATCGAACAAAAGCTCTCCTATGTGCAGGGGTTTAAGCCATGGGGCTGGGTAGTGGGGTCCGGCCTGTATCTTGATGACGTCGAGCAGGAGATGAGGCTTTATCTGCGCAAGCAGCTCTGGACCTTGCTGGGCATCACTCTGATCATCCTGCTGTTGGGTGGCCTGTCGATATGGCAGGGCGTTCGCGCTGATCGGGATATGGCCCGGACCGCGGGAATGTTCCGTGCCATCTTCAACCAGACCTACCAGTTCATAGGTCTGCTGCGCGTGGACGGCAGGCTCCTGCGTGCCAACCAGAGCGCCCTCGGATTCCTCGGCATTATGCCCCGTGAAGTCGTCGGAAAGCCGTTCTGGGAAACCGCGTGGTGGAATCATTCTCCCGACCAGATGCAGCAGTGCCGGGAAGCCATCTCCCGCGCCGCACTGGGCGAAATTGTTCGCGGTGAAGCCCGCCACAAGAATTTCCTCGGTGAATTGCGTGTCATCGACTACTCCCTGAAGCCTGTGCGGGATGAAGGGGGACACATCATCTATCTGCTGGCGGAAGGCCGCGACGTAACCGACTGGAAAACCGCCGAACTGGCCCTGCGGGCCAGCGAGCGTTACAGCAGGATGCTGTTTGAGCAGGCTGCGGTTGGGCTCGGCGTGGTTGACGGGGACGGCCGTTTTACAGATGTGAACCAGACCTTTGCAGATATTCTACGCGGTCGGCCCGAGCATATTTCCGGTACCCTGATCTCCGACTGGCTTCCCGGCGGCACCCGCGAGCGGGATCAGCTCATGCAGGCGGACTCCATGGATCCGGTGGAGAAGTGGATGCTTCGGCAGGACGGCAATGTCGTGCCGGTCCGAATCGCCTCCATACGTTTCGAGGCAGCCGATCAGGAGCGATTCATGTTCTCGGTGGAGGATATTACGGATCTGAAGCAGGCGGAAGAGGAGCTTCGCCTGAGTGAAGAGAAGTACCGTGACCTCGTGCAGGATGCCCAGAGTGTCATCCTTCGCTGGCGCACCGACGGCACCATTCTTTTTGCCAACGAGTTCGCACAGAAGCTGTTCGGCTATTCCGATGAAGAGCTTGTGGGCCATGAAATGCAGAACACCATCATGCCCGAGGCCGACATGGAAGAAAGCATGGCCGAGCTGACAAAGACCATCGCCATGACGCCGGACAACTATCACTCAACCGAGATGTGGAACATAAGAAAGGATGGTCAGAAGCTGTGGATGGCCTGGACCAGCAAGCCGCTTTTCGACAGCAACGGCAACCTGACGGAGATACTTTCCGTCGGGCTCGACAGTACGGAGCGTCGCAAGGCTCAGGACGAACTGCGTGCGCTCAATGAGGAACTCGAACTGCGCGTGGAAGCTCGCACCAACGAACTGAAGGAATCTCTGGAATCCCTCAAGAAGGCGCAGGAACAACTCGTGGAGTCGGAAAAAATGGCCTCACTGGGTGGCCTGGTCGCCGGGGTGGCCCACGAAATCAACACGCCCATTGGCGTTGGGGTGACAACCATTTCCTACCTTCAGCAAAAGGCCGATGAAATGGACCGGGTCTACAAGGACGGCAAGCTCAAACGCTCGGACTTCGAAAAGTTCATCAAGCTTTCCATGGAATCATCATCCGCCGTACTGCTGAACCTGAGTCGTGCTTCCGAACTGATACAGAGCTTCAAGCAGGTTGCAGTGGATCAGACCTCAGAAGAGCGTCGCACATTCAAGATCAAGCAGTACATTGATGAAGTGCTGTTGAGCCTGCGTTCCAAGTACAAGCGTACAAAGCATGAAATATCCGTAAGCGGCCCAGAAGTGGAACTGGACAGCTATCCCGGGGCGGTGATGCAGGTGTTGACCAACCTTCTCATGAATTCCCTGAGCCACGGCTTCGATGGTGTCGAGGCCGGTCATATCACGATCAAGACGGAGTTGCAGGGCGAACGGGTGGTTATCGAATATGCCGACGACGGAAACGGTATGGACGAGGAGACGCGAGCCAGAATTTTTGAACCTTTCTACACCACGAAGCGTGGGCGCGGCGGAACCGGCCTCGGAATGCACATGGTCTACAACCTTGTGACCCAGCGGCTGCAAGGCACCATCAGCTGCCAGAGCAGCCCCGGCAACGGTGCCACGTTCCGTGTGACCATCCCTCTTGGCCCCAAGGGTGGCAAGGTCTGAGCCTGTCCGGCACAGCCCTGTATGACCAAAAAAGGGCACCTGCGCACCATTGACTCGGGGGGCGGAGTGCGTTCGTTTTCTGTCGAAAACATGAGTTTGAACGAGCTTGGCGTGGGACGCGAAACCGGCAAATTATTGCACACAAGCATGGGCGAGGGTTGGATGGTCAGGATTCATAAGGATATGATCGGTTGAGCTTTTCGTGTGCTAATCGCTTGAGAGTTGGTTTATTTGCTTCTAGTTGTGTCTATGAAGGAGAAATCTTGAAATCTGACTGCATTTGACATGGGGTGGGTGATTGTGTATTACAATATAGCTCCCGGCGGGGTCTGCACGATAAATCGTGTGGAAATGGTGCTTCTGCACCGCTCTCGCAATTTCGCCGGAGATGCAATTGAAAAAATGCGGGCCGTTACAACGGTGCAACATAGGTGATTGTCGTATTGCAGTGCAAAACGATGTGTTTTGCATTGTTGTTTTTTGTATGTCGTCCGTATTGCTACTTATCATTATTTATGAACTCTTTGAGCGATCCAGACTCTCCCGGCAGGGTGGACGACGTCCCTCCCGCCCGCATCCCCCACACTCATCGCGACCTTCGTGGTCGGTCCCGTCGGCTTTTGCCGGGGATGGTTCATGACTGCCAAACCAAGTATTGTCAGGCGCGGTTCCTTTCGTAGTTAGGGCCGCTTTCATTAATATATCAGGAGCACTTATGGCCAAAATCGAAGTTGAACATTTATACAAGATCTTCGGCCCCAATCCGTCGAAGGTCATTCCCATGCTTGAAAAGGGGATGTCCAAAGACGAGATCATGGAGAAGACAAAACACGGCGTCGGCATCAATGACGCATCCTTCACCGTGGAAGAGGGCGAGATCGTTGTCGTCATGGGTCTTTCCGGTTCCGGTAAATCCACACTGGTCCGCTGCATTAACCGCCTCATCGAGCCCACTTCGGGCACCGTGCGCATCGATGGACAGGACGTAACGAGCCTGGACAGCGAGGAACTGCGCAAGATGCGGCTGACCAAACTGGGCATGGTCTTTCAGAATTTTGCGCTCTACCCGCACCGTACCGTGCTGCAGAATGCCGAGTACGGGCTGGAAATTCAGGGCGTTGACGCATCCGTCAGACGCGAAAAGGCCGCAAACGCACTGAGCGTCGTCGGTCTTGGCGGCTGGGAAGATTCCCTGCCTTCTCAGCTCTCCGGCGGAATGCAGCAGCGTGTGGGCCTTGCCCGCGCCCTTGCTCTGGATCCGGACATCCTGCTCATGGACGAAGCGTTTTCCGCGCTCGACCCGCTCATCCGCAGCGATATGCAGGATGAGCTGATCAACCTGCAGGATGACATGCAAAAGACCATCCTCTTCATCTCCCACGACCTCGACGAAGCCCTGAAGCTGGGCGATCGCATCGTGCTGATGAAAGACGGCCGCATCGTACAGACCGGCACTCCCGAAGACATTCTCACCAGCCCCGCCGACGATTACGTCGAACGCTTCGTGGAGAATGCCGACATCACGCAGGTCCTGACTGCGGAATCCGTTATGAAGCGCTGCGAAGCTGTGGCCTACCTCAAGTCCGACGGGCCGCGCTCCGCTCTGCGCAAGATGCGCAAGCACGCCATCTCCAGCCTGTTCGTTATTGACAGCGAACACCGCGTGGCGGGCGTTCTCTCCGTCGAGGACTGCCGCACCCTGGTCGAGAAAGGCAGCCGCGATCTCTCCAGCGCCATGACCAAGGACCCGAAAACGGTCACGCTGGACACTCCGGCGAGCGAACTCATCCAGATCATTTACGACCTTCCGTATCCGCTGGCGGTCGTCAACGAAAACGGCAGGCTCAAGGGCGTGATCGTGCGCGGAACCCTGCTGGGTGCACTTGCGGAAAGGGGGAACTCTGATGACAATTCCTAGACTGCCTTTAGGCGACTGGATTGAAGCCACTATCGACTTTCTGGTCGAGAACCTCTCGTTCCTGACCAAGGCTTTCTCCGAAATCACGGAAAACGGTCTGGACTGGATTGAAGCCGGTCTCAAGGCCATTCCCGAATGGCTGTTCATTCCGCTGTTCGCGCTCATGGCCTGGCGCCTGACCAAGAACCGCGGTGTGGGCTTCTTCTGCCTCTTCGGTTTCCTGCTCATCTGGAGCATGGACCTCTGGAATGCCACGATCAGTACGCTGGCGCTGGTGCTTGTTTCCACCTTGGTATCCATCGCCATCGGGGTGCCAGTGGGTATTTTCGCGGCCATGAGCCGCCCGGTCTACAGACTCGTAATGCCCATTCTCGACGTCATGCAGACCATGCCCGCGTTCGTCTACCTCATCCCGGCGATTCCGTTCTTCGGTCTCGGCAAGGTGGCGGCAATCTTCTCCACCGTCGTATTCGCCATGCCGCCGTCCATCCGCCTGACCTGTCTGGGCATCAAGCAGGTGCCCGGCGAACTGGTGGAATGCGCCGAAGCCTTCGGTTCCACGCGCTGGCAGCGTCTTTTCAAACTTGAGCTTCCCATGGCTACCCCGACCATCATGGCGGGTGTGAACCAGACCGTCATGCTGGCCCTGTCAATGGTCGTCATCGCGGCCATGATTGGTGCGCGCGGTCTTGGTGGCGAAGTATGGAAAGCAATTCAGCGCATGCAGATGGGCGACGGCTTCGAAGCCGGTATCGGCATCGTTATCGTAGCCATCGCGCTTGACCGTATCCTTCAGAAACTCGGTTCGCGCTCTAAGGCGTAAACCTTTTAACAATTATCCAAACGGAGCTTAACCAATGAAAAAAGTCATCGTTTCCGTCATGGCCATGGTCCTGTGCCTGGCTATGGCACTCCCGGCATTCGCCTCCAAGGGCGAGGTCGAACTGGCCTACGTCGAGTGGTCTTCCGAAGTCGCCTCCACCAACGTCGTGAAGGCCGTGCTTCAGGAGCGCATGGGTTACGAATGCGAAATCATCCCGGTTTCCGTCGGCCCGATGTACGCAGCCGTCGCTGCCGGCGACGTGGACGGCATGGTCTCCTCCTGGCAGCCCATCCAGTCCGACAATCTGAAGCGCACCGAAAAGGATCTGGTCAACCTCGGTCCGAACATGGTCGGCGTGCAGTCCGGCTTTGTCGTTCCGTCCTACGTGACCATCGACTCCATTGAAGAACTCAACGCCAACGCCGACAAGTTCGACGGCGAAATCATCGGCATCGACCCCGGTGCAGGCGTCATGCAGCAGGCTGACAACGCCATTGAGCAGTACGGTCTGGATGAGATGGAACTCATCGACTCCACCGGCGCCATGATGACTGCCGCCCTCAAGGACGGCATCCGCCGCAACGACTGGGTCGTGGTCACCGGCTGGACCCCGCACTGGAAGTGGGGCACTTGGGACCTCAAGTACCTCAAGGACCCCAAGAACGTGTTCGGTGATCCCGAAGACGGCACCATCCTGACCCTCGTCCGCAAGGGCCTGGACAGCGACATGCCCGAAGTGCACGCGTTCCTGGACAACTTCCAGTGGACTCCGGACGAAATGGCTGAAGTCATGGTCTGGATCCGTGAAGGCATGGAACCGTACGATGCTGCCAAGAAGTACATCGAAAAGCACAAGGAACAGGTTGACGGCTGGCTGAAGTAAGCCGTCATCTGTGAGAATAATGATGCCGCCTCTCAAGGGGGCGGCATCTTTTCAGGTCCCGGCAGTGAGCCCAAAAGGAGGGCGCACACCCTTTCCGCCGGGGATGTTCAATTTCAATCAGGAGGTTCTTTTGCGGACCAGATTTGCTCTTCTCATCATGGCCTTGTCCATAGTTCTCTTCAGCTTCCCGGCACTTGCCAACGCAGACAAGGGGCCGGTGAAAATCGCGTATGTCGAATGGGACTGCGCAGCCGCATCCACTAACGTGGTCAAGGCGGCACTGGAAGAGGAGATGGGGTATGACGTGGAACTGTACCCGGTTGCCGCCGCAGCTATGTGGCAGGCAGTCGGAACCGGCGACGTTGACGCCATGGTCACCGCATGGCTGCCGGTCACGCATGCCGATTACTTCAATAAGGTAAAAGACAGCGTGGAAAAACTCGGTCCGATCGCCGGCGGCGCACGCCTCGGCTGGGCGGTTCCGTCCTATGTGACCGAAGTTGATTCCATCGACCAGCTCAACGAAAACGCCGACATGTTCGGCGGAAAGATCTACGGCATCGACCCCGGTGCGGGCCTGATGCGCCTTTCCGACAAGGCCATGAAGGAATACGACCTGGACAAGATGGAGCTGATGGAAGGCTCCGGCGCGACCATGGTCGGTATGCTCGCCAACGCCTACAAGAAGAAGGAACCCATCGTCATCACCACCTGGTCTCCGCACTGGATGTTTGGCAAGTGGGACCTCAAGTACCTCAAGGATCCCAAGGGCGTCATGGGCGGCGAAGAGCAGATCTACACGATCGTTCGCAATGACCTGAAGGACGACATGCCGGAAGTGTATGAGTTCTTCAAGAACTTCAAGTGGAAGTCCTCCAGCCAGCTCCAGATGGTTATGGCCTGGAACCAGGAGGAAGGGGCCGACCGTTATGAAAACGCTCTGCGTTTCATCAAGGAAAACCCCGAACAGGTCCAGAGCTGGGTCAAGTAAGACCGGCCGATCTGTCTTCTCGCAATAAAAAAAGCCCCGCCGAAACGGCGGGGCTTTTTTTATTTGTTTGAAAACTACTTTCCGTTGGCAGTGCACTCTCGCACGTAGTCCAAAACCTGCTGGACCGAATCGTCGATGCTGGTGCGGTCACTGTGGATGACAATGTCCGCGTTCTTCGGCTCTTCATAGGGAGCCGAGATGCCGGTGTAGTTCTTGATTTTCCCTTCGCGGGCCAGTTTGTAGTAGCCCTTCACGTCCCGTTCTTCGCAGACCTCAACGGGGCAGGAAATATATACCTCGTGGAAGTCCCCCTCACCGACGATATCGCGGACGCGGTCACGGTCGGATTTGAGGGGCGTAATAAACGCGCACATGCAGATGATGCCGTTTTCCACGAACAGCTTAGAGACCTCGGCGATGCGACGGATGTTCTCCGCGCGGGCTTCGCGGGAAAAGCTGAGATCGCCGCACAGCCCGTGACGAACATTGTCGCCGTCAAACACATAGGCTTTGCGACCTTCATCGAATAGAGCCTTCTCGACTTTATGGGCGATGGTGGACTTGCCGGAACCGGAAAGGCCGGTAAACCAGAACACCGCACCGCGATGCCCGTTCTGCTGTTCCCGGTCCGGCCGGCAGACCTCGCCTCTATGGGGAGTGATATGTTTTTTCACGCTAATTCAACCTTTTCGCGGGCAGAAGCCGTGAGGATATCCTTGATCTCGGAAGGGCAGTTGCCCAAAACCATGAACAGCGGGTTGAGGATGTCTTCCTTGTTGTAGGCGAGTGGCTCGCCGTCAAGGCGCACGACGCTTCCGCCGGCCTGTTCAACAACGCAGTGTGCGGCAGCCGTGTCCCATTCACTCGTGGGACCAAGACGCGGATATACGTCGGCTCCGGAATCCGCGATGGCGCAGAGCTTGATGGAGCTGCCCATGGCCAGCAGTTCATGCTCAGGCAGTTCGTCAAGAAAGGCCTGCATGGAGGTCGAAGGATGGGAGCGACTGCCGACAATGCGCAGCCCTGAAAGCGACTCGAATCTCCCGGCCTCGATCGGTTCGGCCTCACCGCCTTTTTGCGAGCGCCATGCCCCCAGTTCGTCAGCGGCGAACCACAGGGTGTCCGGCACCGGAGCGAAGACCACGCCTGCAACAGGGCGGCCGTCTTCGATCAGCGCGATGTTTACGGTGAACTCGCCATTTCGTTTGACGAACTCCTTTGTGCCATCAAGCGGATCGATGAGGAAAAACCGTTCCCAGTCACGGCGCTGTTCATAGTCGATGCCCTTGGACTCCTCGGAAAGAACCGGGATGTCGGGAAAATGCTCCGCCAAAGCGTTGATGATGCACTGATGGGATGCCAGGTCGGCTTCGGTGAGCGGCGACTGGTCCTGTTTGGTCATCACCTCGAAATCACGGGCGTATATCTCCATGATGGCTGCCCCGGCGTCCCGTGCGATGCGGTTCAGGGCATAGAGGCTGTCTTTGTCCATACGGTCCATGCGGACTCCTTTCGGTGAGCTTTCTTGCCGGGCTTTTAGCGTTTTCACGGCATTCAGGCAAGAACGACGCAATATGAAACGGGGCGGTCCTGAGACCGCCCCGTGAGTGGAATGGGTTGTTATCCGCGCATCTAAAGAAGTCGCTTGGCGATTTCCTGAGCGGCACGTCTGCCAGCGCCCATGGCGGAAATAACCGTGGCCGCACCGGTGACGATGTCGCCGCCTGCAAAGACGTTCTCCATGGAAGTCTCACCGGTTTCTGGGTCGGCTGCGATGTAGCCCCACTTGTTGAGCTCCAGATCGGGAGTGGCCTCCAGCAGGATCGGGTTGGGACGGGTGCCGACCGCAACCACTGCCATGTCGCAGGGAATCTCCTCGGTTTCGCCTTCGATGCACACGGGGCTGCGGCGGCCGGAATCGTCCGGTTCGCCAAGGCACATCTTCTGGACGGTCATGGTTTCCAGCCGCCCGGATTCGCCGGGGTTGAAGGCGAGCGGTCCGCAAAGCGCGCGAATTTCGATGCCTTCCTCAATGGCATGATGCAGCTCTTCGAGGCGTGCCGGCATCTCGTCCTGCGTGCGGCGGTACACGATGGAGACGCGCTCGGCACCCATGCGTTTGGCGGTGCGTGCGGCATCCATGGCCACGTTGCCGCCGCCGATGACCACCACGTCGTTCGCCTTGAAAGTCGGGGTGTCGTAATTGGGGAAGTCGTATGCACGGCCGAGGTTGACGCGTGTGAGATATTCGTTGGCGGAAAACACGCCCACGAGGTTGTCGCCCGGAATATTCAGGAAGCGGGGCAGACCGGCGCCGACGCCAATGAATATCGCGTCGTATCCTTCGTCCTGCAGATCCTGAATGGTTATGGTCTTTCCGCCGACCCAGTTGGTGCGGATTTCGACACCGAGGTCCTTGAGGGCGTTGACCTCGCGACCCACGATGCTCTTGGGCAGGCGGAACTCGGGAATGCCGTAGATCAGCACGCCGCCGGGTTCGTGAAGCCCTTCGAAAAGAGTGACCTTGATGCCCTTGGAAGCGAGGTAGCCCGCCACGGTGAGCGAGGCCGGGCCTGCGCCGATGCAGGCGACTTGAAGGTCCTCGCGCACGAGGGCGCACTCATGGGTGCCGGTGATTTCTTCGCAGGCGTCCGAGGCCATGAAGGCGTCGGCGATGTAACGCTCCAGACGACCGATGGCCACCGGTTCGTTCTTTTTGCCGAGGATGCACATGCCTTCGCACTGGCTCTCCTGCGGGCAGACGCGACCGCACACGGCGGGCAGCGAGTTGGTCTTGCGGATCACTTCGTAGGCACCGGAGACGTCTTTGTCGACGAGTTTGGCGATGAAGGATTTGATGTCGATTTCGACAGGACATCCCTTTTGGCAAAGCGGTTTTTTGCACTGAAGACACCGCTCGGCCTCTTCGACGGCCTGATCCAGTGTGAAGCCCAGAGTCACCTCGGAGAAGTTTCGGACCCGTTCGTCCGCGGGCTGCTCGGGCATGGGAATGCGGGGCCCGATGTCTGCGGGCTTGCGGGGTTTATTTTCCATGGCAGGTACACTCCTTCTTGAATTTGCCCATGGATTCGTCTTCCTGCTCCTTGAACTGCCAGAGCCGGGCTTTGAGTTCGGAGAAATCCACTTTGTGTCCGTCGAATTCCGGGCCGTCCACGCAGGCGAACTTGGTCTTGCCGCCGACGCTGCAGCGACAGGCGCCGCACATGCCGATGCCGTCAACCATGATGGAGTTGAGGCTGACGGTGGTCTTGACGCCGAAAGGCTCCGTGACCTTGGCCACGGCTTCCATCATGGGAACGGGGCCGATGGCGACCACTTCGGTCACGTTGCTGTCTCGCTCAAGGCGGTCCTTGAGCACTTCGGTGACAAAGCCCTTATGGCCCACGCTGCCGTCATCGGTGGCGACCATGACTTCAGGACAGAACCCGTTGAGTTCGCAGCGAAAGAGCAGTAGGTTCTCGGTTCTTGCGCCGATGAGGGCGACCACGTGGTTTCCGGCTTCCCAGTGTCCTTTAGCGATGTGATGCATGGCCGCAATGCCGGTGCCGCCGCCGACACAGATGACCGTGCCCTGCTTTTCAATGTGCGTGGCCTTGCCCAGCGGGCCGCAGACGTCGAGAATGTCGTCCCCTTCCTGCAGCATGTTGAGCTGTGCGGTGGACTTGCCGACCACGAGAAATACGATGGTTATGGTTCCTGCTTCGCGGTCCTTGTCCGCAATGGTCAGGGGGATGCGTTCGCCGTTTTCGTCAATGCGGATGATGACGAAATTGCCCGGCATCGCCTTTTTGGCGATCTGGGGCGCGTCTATGACGAAAAGCGACGTCTGACCGGGGATGAGTTCTTCCTTCTTGAGAATCTTGAATCCCATGAATACCCGCCTTTATGTGTGGATTTATCGTTTCGCCGACCTGGAGCCGACGAGAGTGGTGCACGGTACAACCTCGGTGGTGACTTGTCAAAAAACATGGATTTGTTTATGGTCGATTCACACGCTTCCGTTTTCGCCAAGGATCGGCGGGGACGGGTCTCGGATCCCTCTGGAGTGAGCGCGGCGCAGTGCCGCAGGGATGCCCGGACCGAAGAACGAGGGTTTCCCCTGTTTCGGGGAAGGCTTCGACTGGTTACGAGGGCACCATGCGCATCGACTCCGATCCTCATAATCTCTACCGTGAAATAGACGGCATACGCGGTCCGGAACGTCAGTCCCGGCCGGAAGCCGTGGTGCGCACCCGCAAGGCCGGTCTGTCCTTCGGAGGCTTTGGGCTTTCCTACGAGTCCGAAGAGATAAGCGTCGATGCCGAATACTCCCCGCAATCGCGTGAAGCCAGGCGCCTTGAACGAGCCTTCGAGACCGAAACCGCGGTGCGCGACCTTGCCGCAGAGGTCACCTCCCGCGCCGTGGACTCCCGCGTGAACTGGGCCGATTCGCTGCCCGGCACCGAAAGTCTGCCCGTGCGTCAGGCCCGCAGCGCATACCACCGCGCCATGCAGCCGGAAAGTCCGCTGCCCGGTGCCTCCTTCTCCGCCATCGCTTAACAGCAAGCATGGCGTCTTCGCTGACATCATTTACCGCTTGTGGTATTTCATCGGAAGGTTGATTTTACATTCGACCCGTGTTGCAATGGATTTTCATTATCAACAAAACAGGCCGGTGTTCATGAAAAAGGAAGCGAAGATAAGCGGCATGCACTGTGCCGCCTGTTCGACCAGAATAGAGAAAGTGGTTGGCGGCATGGAAGGCGTGGACGAGGTCAACGTCAACCTTGCCGCGGAGACCATGAATCTTTCGTTCGATCCGGAGGTGCTGGAGCCGGAGGCGGTGTCCAGGCGAATAGAGGACCTGGGCTTCGGGGCCGAGTTCATTGACGA
Source organism: Desulfovibrio oxyclinae DSM 11498 (assembly GCF_000375485.1). NCBI lineage: Bacteria > Pseudomonadati > Thermodesulfobacteriota > Desulfovibrionia > Desulfovibrionales > Desulfovibrionaceae > Desulfovibrio > Desulfovibrio oxyclinae. The sequence goes on from NZ_AQXE01000008.1 coordinate 93,412, forward strand.
CACGCCTACAGCGGAAGAGGGCGTTCAGGAATTGCGGCTGAATATTGGCGGAATGCATTGCGCCGCGTGTTCCAGCCGCATCGAGCGGGTGGTTGGCGGCATGGAAGGCGTGGAATCTGCCGAAGTGAGCCTCGCCTCGGAGGAAGGCGTTTTCCGCTTTGATTCGGAGACGGTCTCCAGACGTGAAATCAGAAAAGCCATTGCCGATGCGGGCTTCACCACCGAAGTGCAGGACCCCGCAGCGAACATGTTCCAACAGCGCAGACAGGAAGCCGAGGACAGGCTGGCCGAAAAAAGGCGCGAGCTGATCCCGGCGTTTCTTTTCGCCTTTCCGCTGCTCATACTGAGCATGGGCCATATGTGGGGAATGCCGCTGCCCGCGTGGCTGGATCCGATGCATGCTCCGTTGACCTTTGCGCTGGCCCAGCTTGTGCTGACCCTGCCTGTGATCTGGGCCGGACGGCATTTCTATACGCAGGGCATCCCGGCGCTGCTTCGCGGCGGGCCGAACATGGATTCCCTCGTTGCCATGGGCACCGGTGCGGCGTTTCTGTATTCCGTCTGGAACACCGTGGAGATAGGCCTCGGCATTGATCCGCAGGCCCGGGCCATGGATCTGTATTTCGAGTCGGCGGCGGTGCTCATCGCCATGATCTCCCTGGGCAAATATTTCGAGGCATCCAGCAGGCTCAAGACTTCCGACGCCATCCGCGCGCTCATGAATCTCACGCCGGACACGGCCGTGCTGCTGGAAGGCGACGACACTCGTGAAATACCGGTCACCGAGGTAGAGCCGGGAGACACGTTGCTGGTCAAACCGGGGGCGCGCGTGCCTGTGGACGGCACGGTGTTGTCCGGCACCTCCAGCGTGGACGAATCCATGCTCACCGGCGAACCCATTCCCGTGGACAAGGGCGTGGACGATCCTCTTGCGGGCGGTACGCTCAATACTCATGGCTCTCTCACCATGAAGGCCGAGCGGGTGGGCGGCGATACCATGCTGGCCCGCATCATCCGGCTGGTGCAGGAGGCGCAGGGTTCCAAAGCGCCCATCGCGAACCTTGCGGACACCATCAGCTATTACTTCGTGCCCGCCGTGATGCTCGTGGCCCTGATTGCAGGAGTATCGTGGTATGTCTCCGGGGCCGGATTTCCTTTCAGCCTGCGCATTTTCGTGGCGGTGATGGTCATTGCCTGCCCCTGCGCCATGGGCCTTGCCACGCCGGTCTCCATCATGGTCGGCACCGGACGCGGGGCGCAGCTCGGTGTACTCATCAAGAGCGGGCTAGCCTTGCAGGAAGCGGAAAAAATCGACGCGCTGGTTTTTGACAAGACCGGCACCCTGACCCATGGGAAGCCCGAGCTGGTGCGCGTGGCATCCTTCGGCATGAGCGAGGATGACGCACTGCGGCTGGCCGCATCGGCCGAGCGCGACTCGGAGCACCCGCTGGCGCTGGCCATCACCGGCGCAGCCACGGAGCGCGGGCTCAGGCTTTCTGCGCCCGAAGCGTTCAGCACCGTGGCCGGACGCGGCATTTCGGCAAAGGTCGAGGGCCGCGAGGTGCTCATCGGCAATCTGGATTACATGCGTGAACGCAAGGTCACCGGCATTCAGGAGGCCGAAGGGCCCGGAAAGGAGATGGCCGGCGAGGGCATGACCGCCCTGTATCTGGCCGTTGACGGAATGCTGGCTGCGGTGCTTGGCATTGCGGACCGCATCAGGGCCGAGGCGCCGGGGGTCATCTCCCGGCTCAAGGACCGCGACATGGCGGTGATCATGCTCACGGGCGACAATGAGACCACGGCGCGGGCCGTGGCGTCCAGCGCGGGCATCAGCGGCGTGTTGGCGCAGGTCATGCCGGACAGGAAGTCGCAGGAAGTGGAAAAGCTTCAGGCCAAGGGACTCAAGGTGGCCATGGTGGGCGACGGCATCAACGACGCGCCCGCGCTGGCCCGTGCCGACATCGGCATGGCCATGGGCTCTGGCATCGACGTGGCTGTGGAGTCCGGCGACGTGGTACTCATGAAGGGCGACCTGAGAGCCGTGCTCACCGCGCTGGACCTGAGCCGGGCCACCATGCGCAACATCCGGCAGAACCTGTTCTGGGCCTTTGCCTTCAACACCATCGGTATCCCCGTGGCTGCGGGCGTGCTGCACATTTTCGGCGGCCCCACGCTGAACCCCATGATCGCCGGAACGGCCATGGCGCTCAGTTCGGTCACCGTGGTTTCCAATGCCCTCAGGCTGCGTTTTTTCGGCAGCCGTCAATAGAAGAAATCAACAGGAGGAATATCCATGGCACAGGTGAAAGTGAAAGGCATGAGTTGCGGGCACTGCACCGCATCCGTGACGCAGGCACTGGAGGCGCTGGACGGCGTGACGAACGTGAACGTGACCCTTGAAACCGGCATTGCGCAGTACGACGAGGAAAAACCCGTCGATCCGCAGACGGTCAAGGACGCCATCACCAAGGTCGGGTTCGAAGTGGAAGAATAGAACGCGCCGGGCCGCCGGTGCGGCCCGGACGCTTTCCTAGGCTCCGTTGACCACGAGTCGCCATCCCTCGGCGGCTTGTTTCGTCTTTTTGCGCTGAAGGGCGGGACCGTAGGGCGGAACGCTTCGCTTCGCGGCCACGAGGCAGTCGCTACACGCGGGACCGTCTATGGTCTGCATGGCGAAGTCGTGGGACGGAATCTTCTGTCTGCATACGCAGCAGTGTTTGCTCATGATGGTACTCCTGAAATGACGGTGACGGGACGGATTTGCCGTTTCAGGAGATAATGCAGACGACATTCCAACCGGCGCGGTTTTGCGCCTCAAATTTTCCCGTGTTCGGGCCGGAGCAATCATTCCGGCAGGATGGCACGAAAAAGCCCGGCTACCGCATTGGCGGAGCCGGGCATTTGTTTCCGGGCAGGGAGAAGGGCTAGAGGATGAAGCGCGAAAGGTCGCGGTCTTCCACCACGTCGCCGAGATTCTCCTGAACGTAGCTGCGGTCTATCTGTACGGTCTGGCCGCTGCGCTCCGGGGCATGGAAGGAAAGGTCCGCGAGGATTTTCTCCATGAGCGTGTAGAGTCGGCGTGCGCCGATGTTCTCGGTCTCCTCATTGACCCGCTGGGCCATTTCAGAGAGTTCTTCCAGCGCTTCACGGGTGTAATCCACGTTGATGCCTTCGGTCTGGAGCAAAGCCTTGTACTGGACGGTAAGCGCGTTCTTGGGCTCGGTGAGGATGCGGTAGAATTCCTCCTTGCCAAGTGCCTGCAGCTCCTCGCGAAGCGGGAAGCGGCCCTGAAGCTCCGGGATGAGGTCCGAGGGCTTGGAGTAGTGGAAAGCGCCGGCGGCGATGAACAGGATATGGTCGGTGCGCACCATGCCGTGCTTGGTGTTGACCACGCAGCCTTCGACGATGGGCAGCAGGTCGCGCTGTACACCCTCGCGGGAGACGTCCGCGCCGCCCTGCTGGTCCTGACGCGCGGCCACCTTGTCCAGCTCGTCAATGAAGATGATGCCGCCCTGTTCCACGCGTTCGCGGGCGATGTCGGAGACCTTGTCCATGTCGATGAGCTTTTCGGCTTCCTCGTCGATGAGGGCCTCGTAGGCATCACGCACGCGCATCTTGCGGGCCTTCTTCTGGTTGGGGAACATGCGGCCGAGCATGTCCTGCATCTGCATGCCCATGTCTTCCATGCCGGGCATTCCCACCATGCCCATCTGCGGCGCCTGGGAGGTGATTTCCACCTCGATCTCGCGCTCGTCGAGCACGCCACGGCGGAACATGTCGCGGAATTTTTCGCGGGTTTCCGTGTCGCGGGGTTTGGGCGGCTCCTGATCCGGCGTGCTGAGCTGGAAGAAGTTCTTTTCGGTCTTGGGCACGGAGCCGGGCAACAGCAGGTCCAGAATGCGCTCCTCGGCGTTCTTTTCCGCGCGCTGACGCACCCGCTCGGTCTCTTCCTGCCGGACCATGTTCACGGCGATTTCGGTGAGGTCGCGGATCATGGATTCCACGTCGCGGCCGACGTAGCCAACCTCGGTGAACTTGGTGGCCTCGACCTTGAGGAAGGGGCATTTCGCCAGACGGGCGAGGCGACGGGCGATCTCGGTCTTGCCCACGCCGGTGGGGCCCATCATGATGATGTTCTTGGGCGCGATCTCCTCGCGCAGTTCCGGATCGAGTTGCTGCCTGCGCCAGCGGTTGCGCATGGCCACGGCGACCATCCTCTTGGCCGCGTCCTGCCCGATGATGTATTTGTCCAGTTCGGTGACTATTTCGCGGGGCGTGAGGTTGCTCATCTATTTTTCCTGTGTCTCGATGGTGATGTTTTCGTTGGTGTACACGCAGACCGAGGCCGCGATTTTCATGGCCTTTTCGGCGATGTCGCGGGCGCACAGGTCAGTGTTGTCCTTGAGGGCGCGACCGGCGGAGAGGGCGTATGCGCCTCCGGAGCCGATGGCCGCGATGCCTTCGTCCGGCTCGATGACGTCGCCATTGCCCGAAATGATCAGGATGTGCTCCGCGTCGGCAGCGAGCAGCATGGCTTCGAGCTTGCGCAGGTACTTGTCGGTGCGCCAGTCCTTGGCGAGTTCCACGGCGGCGCGGGTCAGGTTGCCGGAAAAGGTCTCCAGCTTCTGTTCGAAACGTTCGCACAGGGTGAAGGCGTCGGCGGTGGCGCCGGCAAAGCCCACGGAGACCTTGTCCTTGTAAAGCTTGCGCACCTTGCGGGCACCGTGCTTCATGCAGATAGCCTGTCCGAAGGTGACCTGTCCGTCCCCTGCGACGGCGGTTCCGTTGTCGTCCTTGACCGCAATGATGGTGGTTCCTTTGAGTTCCATTGTATCCTCGTTGAGTGTCTAGCTGAGTGTGTCGCGTGCCGCGTCGAGCCATGTTTTGTATGATGCTTCGCCGCGCAGGACCATGAAAGCCTCGCAAACCAGCCCCTGTCGGAGGCCGTCGGCGAGGCGGGAAAGAGCGATTTGGGCGGCGCGGTCCGGCGGAAAGCCGTAAACGCCGCAGGATATGGCTGGGAAGGCCACGGTTTTGATGCCGTGTTCAGTCGCTTTGCGAAGGCTGTTGTCGTATGCGTCGGCCAGTAGTTGCGGTTCGTTTTCGGAACCGCCGCGCCAGATGGGACCAACGGTGTGAATGATGTATTTGGCCGGAAGCGAGAAACCGGGGGTTACCACGGCCTGTCCGGTGGGCAGTTCGCCGATTTCCTCGATGATTTCCCGGCAGGCGCGCTGGAGCCGCTGATGGCCTGCGGCCCGGTGGATGGCCCCGTCCACGCCGCCACCGCCCGCGAGGCGGGAGTTGGCAGCGTTGACCACGGCATCGGTTTCCATTTGGGTCAGGTCGCCCTGAACGATATGAAGGGTGGCGTTGCCGAAGGTCCATTGGGTCATGATTCGATTTACATAAGACCTCGGACGCGCTTGGCAAGGGGGGAGCGTCGGATTCAGTAGGTCCAGTTCAGGCCGATGTATCCGCCGCCGGAGCTGGCGATATCGGTCGTGGAGCGGCGGCTGCCGGTGCTGCCGTAGACAGCGTACTGGCGATTGAAGTGGTACTCCGGGCCGAGGATCATGTGGAACCCGCCGTCGAGGTCCAGATCGAGATAGGCGGCAAGCTTGGAGCGTCTGATGCCCACGTAGCCATTGGGGACGAAGTCGCTGTGGGGTGAGAGCCGGTAGGTACGGTCCATGGCGGAGTAGGCGAAGCGCAGGGCGTATCGGTCCTTGGTGCTTTCCTTCTCTTCCACGAGTCCGAGCGCGATCAACGCCTGTCTCACGTGTTTTTGCGAAACGTGTACGGCAACACCGAGTTCGCCGTCGGCGAAGAGGTCCTGATTCAGGGGATTCAAAGCGGTCAGCCGCATGAGGCCGCCGATCATCCAGCCTTCCCATACATCATAGGCCAACTCGCCGCTGAAACCCGCGCCAAGTGCGCCGGGGAAGATTTCTTCGAAGGCCGCAGTCGCTTCGGCGTTGACCCAGTAATGCCAGCGGTCGTTGTAGCTGCCCTTGAGCACTCTCGCCTGAAGCGTCACGTCGTGCAGGGAGTTCCATGGGTTGGAGCTGCCGCCGTCGGGGCCCATGGAGGTGCCGGAACTCCAGTCATACGAAGAATATCCGTAGGCCAGCGAGAAGATGGAGTAATGCAGGTTGACGTCGGTGCGCAGGGCTCTCACGTCCCCGCCCGAGCCGGAAAGCTCGGATGACGGGATAAGGGAAAAGGCGGTGCCTATGGAGAGTTCCTTCTCATTCTCACCTTCCAGAGAGTCGAGCGTCAGGCTCGGCTGGTCCACAATGCCGATTTCCTGCGCCGTCGCCGGGACCGCGCACAGCAGGACGCAGACCACGAGGGTCAGAAGGAGCGGCCCGCAATATGACGGCGTCACGAATTTAGGAACTAGCATCGCGATCCCTCTTAGGCCGGGTGCTTCTCCTCTTCCGGGCGAAGCTCCTTGATGGCCTTGGCGTAGGCGTTGAAGACGTCTTCTCGATTGATGAGCCCGATGATCTCGTCCTCGGAGTCTTCCTTGAGCACGGGAATCTGGCCGTAGTCGGTGTCCACGAAGCGCAGCAGGGCTTGATACAGGTCGTAGTCCGCGCGCACGTAAGCGGGCCGGGTTGCCAGATCACGCACCACCACTAGCTCGAACAGGTCTTCCTCGAACATCCAGTTGCGCACGTTGTGAATCGAGAGCATGCCGGTGAACTTGCCCTCGTCGTTTCGTACCGGGAAAAAGAGCTGGTTGGTGTTGGCGATGATGTCCGTCAGCGCCTTGAGCGTAGTGGCTTCCTCAAGGATGGTCACTCGCTCGGGGCGGAAGAAGTCCTTGACCTTGAGCTGTTCCAGCACGTTGATGGTGGTGTCGCCGAGGTGCGCCGGCGAGTCGAACTTGTTCTCCACCTGGTGCTCGTAGAGCGAGTAGGTGCGGCCAAGCACGATGCACAGCGCGGACGCGAGCATGAGCGGAGCGAGCAGTCCGTAACCCTGTGTCAGCTCGGTGACCATGATCAGCGGCCCGATGGGCGCATTGGCCACCCCCGCAAAGAACGCCGCCATGCCCACGAGGATGTAGGCCCCCGGCTGGGTCACGATCTGCGGGAAGAGCTGGTTGCCGATCTTGCCGACCAGACCGCCGGACATGCCGCCCACGAACAGCGCGGGCGCGAACATGCCGCCGGACATGCCGGAACCGATGGTCAGGGAGGTGGCGAAGGTCTTGCCGATGATGATGGCGCACATGGCCATCAGCGGCATCTGGCCGAGGATGGCCAGTTCCAGCCAGCCGTAGCCGCCGGAGAGCACTTCGGGGTATGCCCAGCCGAGCAGGCCCATGGCCAGCCCGCCGAGGCCCGTGGCCCACATGAGGCCCATCTTGTCCGTAAGGGGCAGGAAAATTTTGTATTTGATGGTGTAGAAAGTCTTCACGTACAGCCAGCCGGACCCGGCGCAGACGAAAGCGAGAATGGTGTAGAAGATGAGTTCGCGCGGGTCGCTGAATTCGAAGCGCGGGATGCCGAAAATGGGTTCGGTCCCGTAGAAGAACGTGAAGATGGAATAGGCCACGACGGAACTCATGACCGAAGGCAGGATGGCCTCGGCCTCGAAGTCCTCGCGGTAGATGACCTCGATGGCGGTGAGTGCGCCGCCAAGCGGGGCGCGGAAGACGGCTCCGAGGCCGCCCGCGGCGCCGGCCAGCAGAAGCAGGCGGCGTTCCTTGGCGGAAAAGTGAAGCCGCTCCGAAATCCAGCAACCGATGCCCGCGCCGATCTGTGTGATGGGCCCTTCCCGGCCCGCGCTGCCGCCGGACGCGATGGTCAGGATCGAGGTGAACCCTTTGATGATGGGCACGAGCGGGCGAATGAAGCCGCCCTTGTTGTGAAATGCGTTGATAGTCGCGTCGGTTCCGTCGGTGCCTCCGGTAACGGTATCCGGAATGAACCGGCTCACCAGCCAGCCCGTGAGCAGCCCCGTCGCGGTGGTGGCGATGGGGATGACCCAGCCGCGAATTTCTTCCGCGTGGGCATGGAAGAGCTGTTCGCCCGCAGGGTGCGGGGAGATGATTCCGGCCAGTTTGGCCTGAATAAGAAATTTACCCAGTTCGATGGCACCGAAGAACAGCACCGCCACCAGGCCGGAAAACACGCCCACGACACAGCCCATGACGAGCCAGCGGAACGAGGCTATGTGTCTGTACGCTTTGACGAAATCTCGCCAGTAATCAAAGATGAAGGAGAGGGCTTTCATGGCCTTATTTCGCCGCCTTTTCGATGTTGGCGCGGGTCAGTCTGATGGCGGCTTCGGGTTCGGCGAGGATCTGTCTGCCGATCTCCACGTCGCGGGTGATGCGGGCCTTGAGCTCGTCGATGCCGTTGAATTTCTTTTCGTCGCGGATGCGCTGGACGAAGTGGACGCGGATGTTGCGTCCGTACAGGTCGGATGCGTAATCCAACAGGTGGGCCTCCACCGACAGGGCGTCGTTGCCGAACGTCGGGTTCTTGCCGATGTTGGCCACGCCGCGGTGCACTTCACCGTCCACTTCCACCCAGATGGCGTAGACGCCGGGCTTAGGAAACAGTTCGTCCACCAGTTTGAGGTTGGCGGTGGGGAATCCCAGCAGCTTGCCGCCGCGCTTCATGCCGTGCACCACTTCGCCTTCCACCTGATAGAATCGGCCGAGCAGGGGCATGGCGTCCCATACGTCCCCGGCGTGCACCAGGTCGCGGATGCGTGTGGAGCTGACCACGGCGCCGTCGTAGGTCACCGGATCGAGCCGTTCCACGTTGAAGCCCATGTCCTCCCCGATTTGCGAGAGGGTGCCGTAGTTGCCGGAACGGCCTTTGCCCATATGGTAGTCGTGGCCGATCACCAGCTCTTTCATGCCGAGGCCGTCCACGAGGAAGCGCTTCACGAACTGCTCGGGCGAAAGCGCGGCGAGCTCGCGAGTGAATTCCAGCACCAGCGCCACCTGCGGCCCGTACTGGGAGATGAGGCGGAGCTTCTGGTCGATGAGGGTGATGAAAGGCGGCGTCTTGCGGCCCGTAAGCACTCGGAGCGGGTGCGGGTCGAAGGTGACGACCACGCTTGTGAGGTCGTTCTGCTGCGCTTTGTCGCAGGTGAGGCCGATCAGCTTCTGGTGTCCGAGATGGACGCCGTCGAAGTTGCCAATGGTCACGCTGGCGCCCTGTACGGCGTCTTGTATTTCTTCAATTGTCTTTGCGACTATCATGGTCCTTTCCACGGAGCGATTTAGGGGGGTATTGCTACCGCAATTCCCGTCCGGCTTCAAGGTTCGTATGTGCCCTGCGGCTGCCGGAAGCCGCGTCATCTGGCATATTGGTTACAGCGCCTTCTTCAGCTCGGCGGCTTTCTTCTTTTGTTCCTCGGTCTTGGCGAGCTGCTGCGCTTTGTCCGCGTGGATGCGGGCCTTGCGCGTCTGCTTGGAATAGACGAAACCCCAGCCCAGCTGGAGGTGTCCGCCGAACAGGTCGCCGGATTCGCCGAGCGTGCGTCCGAGGGAGCTGTGCGCCTCGGCGTTTCGGGGCATGGCGTCGATAGCTTTTCGCAGAAGCTCTTCGGCCTGCTGGAAATTCTTGCGCTGCAGCTGCAGTTGTCCGAGTCGGAGCAGGATCACCGGATCGGTCGGCGCGCGGAACATGGCTTTCTGGAGCAGGGATGCGGCCTTGTCCAGATCGCCCTTGCGGGTCATGAACGCGCCGGTTTCGCGAAGCAGCAACGGGTCGGAAGAATCAAGCGCAAGGGCGCGATCCATGGCTTCCCGTGCTTCGCGGGGCTTGCTGGCGCGTTCGAGCACCAGTCCGTAGCTCATCCAGTCGAGTGCGGTGTACTGGTCTTCGGGCGTGTCCTTGAAGTGACCCAGCGCAACGGTCACGGGGTCGTATTTGCCGTGCAGCAGAGCCTGCACCCGGTGCAGGTCCTTGTTGTCATCCTGTCGGTTCTGAAAGTCGGCGGGCAGGCGCTGGATGCGGTCCTGCAGGTAGCCGATGCGTTCGGACAGGCCGGGGTGGGTGGAGAGGTACGGCGGGATGCCGTTTTCGCCCGGCGATGCGTACCACTGCTTCTTGAGCATGGTCTTGAAGGTGGCGGGCATCCCCTCGGGGTTGTACCCGGCCTTGACCAGCGAGGTGAGGCCCACGTGGTCGGCGTCACGTTCGTCCTGCTGGGAGTAGGTGAGCATGGCCGCGGTTCCGGCAGCCTGAGACCCCACCATGAGTCCCTGCGCGAGCTTGCCGGAAGTGTCTCCGCCGCCGGCCACACCGAGGAAAACTCCTGCGAGCATCCCGGCCATGCTCAGTGCGCCGACCTTGCTGGCTTTTTNCAGTCTGCCCGCGATGTGTCGCTGGGAGACGTGCGCAAGTTCGTGCGAGATGACCGCGGCGAGTTCCGATTCGGTGGACACGCTTTCGATGAGTCCGGTGAACGTGTAGATGTAGCCGCCCGGAATGGCGAAGGCGTTCAGGGACGGATTGCGGATCACCCGGCTCTTGATCTTGAACGGGATTGGATCCTTGGCTTCGACGATGCGGTTGACGATGTTCTCCACGAAATCGGTGACCGCGGGATCGTCGAGGACATGCATCTCGTTGTGGATCTTCTGGTCGAATTCCCGTCCGATCTCTTTTTCCTTGGAGATGGTCAGGGTTTCGCCGAAAAGGGCGAATGCCCGGGCCGGAGTGAGCAGCATCGCGAGCAGCGTTATTATGGTGACCGTCTTTTTCATGGTCTCTCCGTGAGTTTCTGCATCACTGTAAGCATCCGGGCAACCTCGGGCAAGCCACAAAGAAAAAAGGATACGAGGCTGCCTCGTATCCTTTTGGTTTCGTCGGGTGTCGCCGCGAGGCTACCGGTTCATCATGTCCATGAAATCTTTATTGCTCTTGGAGCCTTTCATCTTGTCGATGAGGAATTCCATGGCGTCAATGGAGTTCATGGGAGACATGAGCTTTCTGAGAATCCAGACACGGTTGAGCACTTCCTGCGTAAGCAGCAGCTCTTCCTTGCGGGTGCCGGAGCGGCTGATGTCGATGGCCGGGAACACGCGCTTCTGGGCCAGATGGCGGTCCAGATAGATTTCCATGTTGCCGGTGCCCTTGAACTCTTCGAAAATCACTTCGTCCATGCGGGAGCCGGTGTCGATGAGTGCGGTGGCGATGATGGTCAGGGAGCCGCCTTCCTCGATGTTGCGCGCCGCGCCAAAGAAGCGCTTGGGGCGCTGCAGGGCGTTGGCGTCGATACCGCCGGAAAGAACGCGTCCCGAGGACGGGGTCACGGCGTTGTAGGCGCGCCCGAGTCGGGTGATGGAGTCCAGAAGGACCACCACGTCGCGCTTGCGCTCCACGAGGCGCTTGGCCTTGGAGAGCACCATCTCGGCCACCTGCACGTGACGGCTCGGCGGCTCGTCGAAGGTGGAGCTGACCACTTCGGCGTTGACCGTGCGCTGCATGTCGGTCACTTCCTCGGGCCGCTCGTCGATGAGCAGCACGATGAGGTCCACCTCGGGGTGGTTGGCGTTGATGGAATTGGCGATGGACTGAAGCATGACGGTCTTACCGGTGCGGGGCGGTGCCACGAGCAGGCCGCGTTGCCCTTTTCCGATAGGAGCCAGAAGATCGATGATGCGGGAGGTGTAATTCTTGTCCCCGTTCTCCATGCGGAGCATTTCTTCGGGGAAGAGGGGGGTCAGGTTGTCGAAGAGGACGAGGTTTTTGGATTTTTCCGGTTTCTCAAAGCCGATTTCGCTGACCCGTAGCAGGGCGAAATATCGTTCCCCTTCCTTGGGCGGGCGAATCTGCCCGGCTACCACATCCCCTTTTCTCAGGCCGAAGCGTCGTATCTGGGAGGGGGAGACGTAGATGTCGTCCGGTCCGGGCATGTAGCTGTACATGGGCGAGCGCAGGAAGCCGAAGCCGTCCGGCAACACCTCCAGCACGCCGCCGCCGAAAAGCTGCCCGTTGCGTGAGGCGCACTGCTGCAACAGAGCAAAGATGAGCTCCTGCTTGCGCATGCCGCTGGGGTTTTCGACGTTGTACTGCTGCGCAAGATCCATGAGATCGGGCATGGAGCTGCGCTTGAGTTCGGTGAGATTCATTTTCTCGCCGGTGCCCTGTTCTTTTTTGGGAGCGTTTTTTTTCTTAACTGTCATGGTCTACTGGCGTTGCGTGTAAGAAAACAGTTCTGCCAACCTGAGGCTGACAGCTGCATGCCTGCATCATTGTATCTCGACCCCGCTGAGGCGGGGGTGTCTGCAAGAGCGTGTATCTATCGGAGGGGCCGGAAAACCGGCCGGATTGTCATCGGCGGGGGACCGGGTCGGTGGGACGTGTCTCCTGTGTCTTCTTCAAGGGGGAGTTGCGTTGCCAGCGAGCACCTGTCGGCGAATTAACGCCTGCCGATGCAGAGGTCTTCTGTGCACCTACCCGAAAGCGTACCGGATGACAAGTCGTTTACGAAGGCTCTTCGTCATTTTCGTCATCCGTTCGAATGACATCGGCGAACATCTCGTGAATGTCGTCCTTGATCTCTTCCTGATCGCGGTCGAGCGAATAAGCCAGCTCCATGGAAACCAGCCCCATGGCCTGTTCAAGAAGTCTGCGCTCACCAAAGGAAAGTTCCTTGTCACGGCCGATGAGGAACAGCTCCTTGAGGACGTAAGCCACGTCTTCGAGGTCGCCACTCTTGAGTTTTTCGGAGTACTCGCGGTAGCGTCTGTTCCAGTTCTGGCCGGTGTATCCCGTGAATTCGGAGCGGTCCTTGAGAGATTCGAAGATCTCCTGTCCCACACGCAGACTGCTGACGGCCCGGAGACCGACGTTCTCTGCATTGATGACAGGCACCATGAGCGTGACGTTGTTGCTCAGGATGCGAACGATATATAACTCGGCGGTAGCACCGCCGATTTCCTGCGTTTCGATACGCTCTACCTTTCCAACACCTTGGGAAGGATATACGACCAAGTCATTTAACTTGAACACTGGAAGGGGACTCCTTGGTTGCTCTCTGCCGGAAGCGGCAAAGTACACTTTACCCCATTTGCCGCCCGGAGTCCATGACCTCATTGTCGGATTCGCTATCAGGCCGGAATCGATGCAGGAATTGCTGGGCCATGCCGTGTCCTCGGCGCAGGTACAGATCCAGCCCCTTGAGGGTGGCTTTCACGGTCTCATCCACGGTTTCTGCGCTTTCTTGCGGAAAATCGTCCAGAACCCAGCCGCTGACATCCGGACGTTCGGACGGTGGGCGGCCGATGCCGAGCCTGATGCGCCAGAAATCGGGAGTGTTCAGACGCTGCTGAATATCTTCCAGTCCGTTGTGGCCGTTGTTGCCACCGCCCTTTTTGAGCTTGATGCGACCAAGCGGCAGGTCCAGCTCGTCGTGCATGACCACGACGTTCTCGGCGCTTATGCCGTGACGCCCGCAGATTCGGCCAACAGCCTTGCCGGAGAGGTTCATGTAGGTCATCGGCTTGCAGAAAAAGCACGGTTTGCCGCCGTAAGCGGCTTTCCAGAGCTCGTAGTCGCCGGACTCGTCGAGCTTTTTCAGGCGCATGCTTTTGCGTGTCTCACCAAGCGCAAGCAGGGCGTCCACAACCATGAAGCCGAAGTTATGGCGGGTATGTTCGTATTTCGGACCCGGGTTGCCGAGCCCGACGATGAGCGTGTCGGAATCCATGTGGTCTGCCTATCAAAAAAGGCCCCGGACCGCATCAACGATCCGGGGCCGTATGGTTTCGGCTGGGAAGGGTTATTCGGAGGCCTCTTCGCCGGCTTCCTCTTCACTCTCTTCCTGTTCGGCGTCGAGTTCTTCCAGCTCGTCCTCAACGCCGCTTGCGGCGCCCTTGGCGAGGATGGTCAGAATGGCGAAGTTATCGTCAAACTGCGGGCTGACGCCTTCGGGCATGGGCACGTCTTCGATGTGGACGCGAGCATTGATGCCCAGCTTGGTGATGTCGATGGGGATGCTGACGGGAATGTCGCTGGGCAGGGCGATGATTTCGCACTGTTCGCGGTACTGTTCCAGACGACCACCGGCCTTGACGCCCTTGGCGGTACCTTCGAGCTTGAAGGGCACGGTGACCTTGAGGGGCTTTTCCATGTCCACGCCGAAGAAGTCAACGTGAATGGGCAGCGGTTTGACCGGATCGTATTTCATGCGCCAGATGAGCGAAGTGATCTTTTCGACCTTGCCGTCGCGCTCCAGTTCGAGGTCCAGCAGCTGGGTGTTGCGCAGCTTTGCGTAGGCCTTCTGCAGCGGAGCGTAGGGAACCTTCACCGGGATGTTGACGCCCTTCTGGTTGTAGAAGACGCCGGGAACGAAGCCGCTGCTGCGCAGACGGCGGTTGGGTCCCTTGCCGGTTTCCTTGCGCTCGAAAACTTTGACGGTGATGCGATCGGACATTTAGTTTCTCCTTCAGTACGCCGTGGCCGTCCCCCATGGACGGACGGGCGCGGCCCTAAGGGCCGTAGTTATACGAAAAGAACGCTCACCGACGATTCGGTATGAACGTTGTTGATGGCTTTGGCGAGCAGGCTGGCAACGGAAAGCTGCTTGATCTTGCTGCACTGCTTCTTGGTTTCGTCCAGCGGAATGGTGTCGGTGACGACCACCTGAGAGAAGACGGACTCCTCAAGGCGCTGGATGGCCGGGCCCGAAAGGACCGGATGGGTCACGCAGGCCATGACGTCCTTGGCGCCGTTCTCGCGCAGGACATTGGCGGCCGCACACATGGTGCCGGCGGTGTCGATCATGTCATCAATGACCACGGCCACCTTGTCGGTGACGTCGCCGATGATGTGCATGGCCTGAGCCTGGTTGGGCGCGTCGCGGCGCTTGTCCACGATGGCCAGCGATGCGCCGAGGCGTTTGGCGTAGGCGCGGGCGCGCTCCACTCCGCCGGCATCCGGAGAGATGATGACGAAGTCCTCGTCCATCTCCTTGAGGTGCTCAAGCAGAACCGGTGCGGCGTAAAGATTGTCCACCGGGCAGTTGAAGAAGCCCTGAATCTGACCTGCGTGCAGGTCAACGGTCACGAGGCGCTGCATGCCTGCGGTGGAAAGGATGTCCGCCACCAGCTTGGCACTGATGGGGGCGCGGGGGACGACCTTGCGGTCCTGACGGGAGTACCCGTAGTAGGGAACCACCGCGGTGACCCGGGAGGCGCTGGCGCGCTTGAGCGCGTCGAGCATCAGGCAGAGTTCCATGAGGTGGTAGTTGACCGGGGAGCAGATGGGCTGGACAACGAACACGTCGTCGCCGCGGACGTTTTCCCCGATTTCGATGCGAATCTCACCGTCGCTGAAGGTTTCCCGCAGTGCGGGAGACAGCTTGCAGCCGAGATGCTCGCAGATGGCCTCTGCAAGCTTGGTGTTGGCGGATCCGCTGATGATTTTCAATTCGCCGTGCATGGACTTTCGCCCCCTGAAAGAAATTATGGCTGGGATGGCAGGACTCGAACCTGCGAATGACGGGACCAAAACCCGTTGCCTTGCCAACTTGGCTACACCCCAGTATTGATCAGAGCATGTTTTCCCACACGCCGCAGCCCTTGGCCCGGGCGAGTTCTGCCGCCCGTTTCATGGCTTTCTCGGTTCGGAAAAGTGCGAATACGCTGGAACCCGAACCACTCATGGCTGCCGCGCGGGCACCCTCGCGAAAGAATAATTCCTTGATTTTCCGGATAGCTGGATGCGCCCGGAAAACCGGCTCCTCAAAGTCGTTGGCAACAATGAGGTGCGCCGCGGGAGTCGAGTTCTTATTATCGTCATTTGCGCTTGTCAAGGGCTGGCCGGTTTTCCTTTTCGCAGGCAGGCAGGTGCGGTCCCATTCTCCGTAGGCCCAGCCGGTATTCACGTGAATACCGGGGTTGGCGACAAGCAGGTAGGTCCCGGAAAGGTCGGTTTCGGCTTTTGTCAGCCGTTCGCCGATGCCCTCGGCCCATGCGGGCACCCCGTCAAGAAAGAAGGGGACGTCCGCGCCGAGCCGGGTCGCGACCCGGTGCAGCCTGTCCTCGCCGAGGCCGTTGTTCTGTGCGTTCTGCTCCAGCCAGCGCAGCAGGGCGGCCGCGTCCGTGCTGCCACCGCCGAGTCCGGCTCCCATGGGAATACCTTTGTTCAGCGTGACGTGCATGGCGGGCGCCGGTCCTCCTGCCTCGCCGTAAGCTGCCCATGCGCGGTGCACGAGGTTGTCCGGCCCTTCGATGTCCTCATGCCCTGGGCAGCTCAGGGAGAATTCGGCGGCGGGCTCAATGCGCAATTCGTCGCACGGCAGCGGCACTGGCAGAAACAGCGTGCGGAGTTCGTGATATCCGTCCTCGCGCAGGTCCAGCAGTTCAAGGGTCAGGTTGACCTTGCACGGGGCAGTGAGGGTGACGTTCATGGCATGAAAAAAGGGAGGGACCCGGAGGCCCCTCCCTGTGTCGGTTATTCGTCGAAGGGGATGGAGACGAAGATGGTGCGGCCCTGACGCTTGACGAAGAGCATGATCGCGCCGCGGTCCTGTGCTTCCTCAAGGGCACCGCGCAGATCGCTCACGCTGTTCATGTCTTCCTGGTTGGCCTGAAGGATCACGTCGCCCTGACGCAGGCCGTTGCGCTGTGCCGGGGAGTTGGCGGTGACGCCTGTGATGACGAGTCCCATGGGGCTTTCCAGTCCGAGGGCGCGGGCTTCCTGCTCCGTGGTCACCGGGCGCAGGGTGATGCCCAGTTCGCCGGACTTTTCGTCCTTGGGCGGGCGGGTGCCTTCGGGACCGGCCTTCTTGGCCTGATCGGAACGATCGCCGAGCACCACGGTTCGCTTGATGGTCTCGCCGTTTCGCCACAGCTTGAGGTGAGCCTTCTCACCGGGCTTGAGGCCTGCGATCTTGCGCAGCAGGTCGTTGTTGTCCTCGACCGGCTGGCCGTTCACGCCGATGATGACGTCGCCCTGCTTAACTCCGGCCTTTCCAGCCGGATCTTCGGGGAAGACCTGCGCCACGAGTGCGCCCATGGGCTTTTCCAGTCCGAGCGCCTTGGCATCGGTCTCGGAAAGGCCGCGGATGCTCACGCCGAGCCAGCCGCGCTTGATGGACTTGCCGCTCTTGAGCTGGGCGATGATGTCGGAGGCCATGTTGGCCGGGATGGCGAAGCCGAGCCCCTCACCGGAGGGAATGATGGCGGTGTTGATGCCGATGACCCGTCCGTTGAGGTCCACGAGCGGTCCGCCTGAGTTGCCGGGGTTGATGCTGGCGTCGGTCTGCAGGAAGTCGTCGAACGGTCCTGCGCCGAGGATTCTGCCCTTGGCGCTGATGATTCCCTGCGTCACGGTATGGCCGAGGCCGAACGGGTTGCCGATGGCCAGCACCCAGTCGCCCACTTGGGCCGTGTCGGAGTCGCCGAAGGCCAGAACCGGCAGCTTGCGGTCCGCCTCGATCTTGAGCAGAGCGAGGTCGGTTTCGGGGTCTCCGCCTACGACGTCCGCTTCATATTCCTTTCTTTCTCCCTGTAGGCGCACGGTCACCTTGTCCGCGTTCTGGATGACGTGGTTGTTGGTGACGACGTATCCGTCAGGGGAGATGATGAATCCTGAGCCGAGAGAACTCTGTTTTCGGGGCTGATTGGGCATTTGGCCGCCGAAAAAGCGATCGAAGAACTCGCGGAAAGGATGTCCTTCAGGCAGTTGTTCCTGATTGAAGAACTGTTGCATCTGGCCGCCGCTGCTCGTGCTTTCCGTGCTGATGTTTACCACAGCACGTCCCGCCGAGGCGGCGAGGTCGGTAAAGACGGGCAGTGTCGCCTTGGCCAGCGCCAGAGCGGGCATGGCCATGATGATTACCGCGGCAAGCGCCAGCGGCTGGAGTTTGCGAATCATGAAGTCCTCCTGAACTACTTGAAAACGGTAGAAAGGGCATTGCTACCCTGATCAGACAGTATAAGCCGTCGCTCGCATTTGTAAATAGGTGCGGCGGTATTGATTGCGTCTGTCCGGCGCGGCGGACTGCATTACGGCTAGACAGCTCTGCCCCTGCGCATGATTCTGAAAAGGAACAGGAAGGGGATCAGTGCGCCCGCCACACCGGCGGCAGAGATGAACATCGGCTTGGAATCCCAAGGGATTGTAATGATTTCCATGGCGATGGCACCGACGATGAAAAAGAAGAAGGTGATGACCGAGGCCGCGGTGCCGGTGTCGGTGTTGACCTGCTCCAGAATCACGTGGTTGCTCAGGGGCCTGCTCAGGCCGAGGAAGAACGTATATCCGAACATGGGCATCGCGAAGCTTGCGGCCGTATCGCCCACGGAAAGATAGATGGCTGCGGCGGACAGGATCATGCCGGTGAAGGACATGATCAGCAACTGTTTGGAGTCGAAGGTTACGCAGAGCCTTGAGCAGAGGAAGGAGCCGAGCATCAGCGCCAGCGCGTTGAAGGCAAAGTAGAGGCCGTAGGTCTGCTCGCTCATGCCGAAACTGCCGATGTAAATCTCTGCGGAGCCGCCAATGAAGCAGAAGAAGGCGAATCCGGCCATGGAAAAGGCAATGGAGTAGCCCATGAACGCGCCGTTGCGCGCGAGCCTGCCGTATCGCCGCATGGCTTCTCCCACGCCGCCGGTGCCCATTTCCTCCAGCGGTTCCTTGAGCCGGAGCGAGCCGATGAGCGCGGGAAGGGCCAGTATGGACTGGGAAATGAATATACCGCGCCATGAAACGAATTCCAGCAACAGGGCGCCGAGTGTCGGGGCCACCATGGGGCACAGGGGCACGATGACGCCGATATAGGCCAGCAGCTTCTTGCGCTTATCGCCTTCGTACAGATCCTTGACCAGCGCCAGCGCCACCGAGGAGGCGGCGGCCGCGCCCATGGCCTGCACCGCGCGGGCGAGCACGAGTATCGTGATTCCGGGTGAGACTGCGCACAACAGGCTGCCCCCTATATAAAGGGATATGCCTCCGAGCAACACCGGGCGCCGGCCGTGGCGGTCGGAGAGCGGGCCGTGGATGAGCAGGAACAGGCTGAATGTCACGAAGAACGAGACCAGTGACAGGTTCGCCTGCGCAGGCGAAATGCCCCACGTGTCGCACAGTGTGGGCAATGCGGGCAGATACATGTCCGTGGAGAGCGCGGGAAAAGCCGCGAGAAGCATGATGAGAATAAAATGGTGCATAATCTGTTTTTCGCTGAACTGAGCTATCGACCCGATCCGGGCCTTGGGAAGCCGTTTGGCCTCAAGATGGTTGAGAGCGCAACTTGTATGCCTCTGCGTCGGCATCGTCAACCGGCAAGACGTGAATTGCGGGAATCTGTTGGGTGACGGGCTCTGGCAGGCAGCGACATTGTATCGCTTTCATTCGGGAAAAGGCTTGACCATGGAAACGAGCATGTATATCAAAACCCACACCACGTGCCCCCGTAGCTCAGTAGGATAGAGCACAGGATTCCTAATCCTGGTGCCGCGTGTTCGAATCGCGCCGGGGGCACCACAATGAAGACAACCCGCTTTCCCTTGGAGAGCGGGTTTTTCGCTTTGTGTGTCAGTTTAAACGTAAAAGCCGGTTTACCGGCTTTTTAGGTACTGGTGGTTTCGCCGTGTTTTTCTGTCGATGCAGCGAGAATAATGCTGCATAACATTATTTGGATAATACATAATTTCGGATGATCATATTGAAAGTCGAGGCCATGCTTGTGCCAGAAGAGAATGATGCCAATGAGTGAAGTCAGAATGTTGAAAGCGGCAATTCCTGCTATTCTTTTTGATACGTGCCTCCTTTTTCTGAGTATGAAGAGCCATGCATACAATGATAAAGCTATGAAGCTGAGTGGTTCGAAAATGTAATACATATCAAGCCAGAATGGGTGCTCATCCCCAAACGGCAAGCCTACAAGCCCATGCCAGAGAGATAATAGGAAATACACTAGGGATACAGATCCCTTGATGGCGAAGTAGGTAAGAATAAGCAGGCGGGCAACGAGTGATGATGTCGGCATGGGGTGTTGATTGTTGGTTGCTGGCTCCGTCATATTTTGCGTCATCGTTAGTTTGGTATTGAGCGCAGGGTGACCCGCGCTCAATTTTTTTATTTGAACGGAGATTGGTGGCCCTTGCGGATCATTTCATTGTCCCGGGGATCATCGAACCATGTTCGGTACCATTTTATTTTGTACGTACCTGCTGCCAATTGTGCCGCTCCTGCTGCCGCCTGAGCAATATTTATGCTTATACCCATTGCTTGGGTGTAGAGTCCGTAATGGTAGTTGCCAAAGTCTTCATATTCCTTACCGCGTTGCTTGAAATCGTACCTGGCACCATTCTTAAAGTTCCTGTATATCCAAAGACATTTGTTGAGGAAAGTCAATTCATCAATACAGGTCCTCCGAATGCTCGCGATGGCGTTAATCCCATTGATGTTTATTCTTGACAGAAAGTCGTCCACTTCCTTTGTGGCTTGTTGTTCACATTCCTTAGCTTTTTGCTTAGCTTCAGTAATATTGGTTGTGATATCAACCCCAGGCGGCACAAGTACTCCGTCAGCTCTGCCGGTTGCTTTGATAGCTTTGAACTCTTCGATTTCGCACTTGCAGTTCGGGTGCACAGGCCCAGGATTATCATCGAACCATAGCCCTTTCATTGCCTGGCATTTGTCGCACGCTTGCGGCTTCGGATGATAACGCCAGTATGTTGCCTCGTTTCCACTTCCGGCAACCGCACTCATGTGTTTTGGCATCCCGTATACAAGCTGATCATCACCAATGTGTTGATTCCAATGTCCACTCATTCCAATGCTCCTCTTATAAGTTTTGTTGCGGGCAACACCCCATGTGTCGCGTTATTACCAACGTATCACGGGGTCTTGAGGAAAATTGCGCTATGCGCGGAGCATGTCGGTAAAATACACCGCCGTGTCGGTTGAATACACGCTGATTTTGGTGAAATGCTATTTGGGGGGCGGTCGATTTTGCTTGACGGGTTTTGGAGAATGGTCCGACAAAACCGGGGCGTTAGGCTGCAATGGAATCGTACATTTGTGCCAACCCATGCCAACCAAGAACCCAGAAAGTGGTTGATTTAGTTCGTTTTTAATTTTAAAAATTCAATTATATCAATATATTATATGCAAGCACCCGGATTCCTAACCCTGGTGCCGCGTGTTCGAATCGCGCCGGGGGCACCATGAATCTTGAAGGGCTTGGCTGTTTAGGCCAGGCCCTTTTTCCGTGTCTTCGGGCTGCTGCCAACCGGTTTTTTCATGGAAGGGATATGGGAGAATGTCATGATAAAACATATGGCAATCTGCCACGAGGATATCCCGATACTCCCCCAGAAGGTGTTGGATCATAGACCAGAGGAGCGGTAGCTGCTCATCGCCACAGCCGCTTCGAGAGGGCACTACCGGTACGACAAAGGCCCCGCAACGTACGTTGCGGGGCCTTTTGTCGTTTGTGACTGGCTCGAATCAGAAGCGTTCGAACTCGTCGTCGGCCATGTTCAATTCAGCACCGCTGCCGGAGGACTTCGGCTTGGGAGAGTCTGAGGGCTTTTGTTTTTCCGGGCGGGACCGCTTCTGCGCGCCGGGGAGAGCTTTGGCGGGTTGCTCCCTACGCGCCGTGGCCTGCTTGCGTTCGCGTTTGTCCCTGCCGATACGGAAAAACGATATGACGTCTTCCAGCCGTTGCGCCTTGCCGAGCAGGGCATCGGATGTGGCGGAGATTTCCTCCGATGACGAAGCCGTCTGCTGAATCACCTTGTCCAACTCCTGAATGGCCTTGTTCACTTCTTCGGCCCCGGAACTCTGTTCGATGCTGGCAGTGGATATCTCCTGCACGAGTTCCGCAGTGCGGCGGATTTCGGGGACCGTTCGTTCCAGCATTTCCCCCGCCTTGCGCGCGGTCTCCGTGCTGGTTCTTGAAAGCTCTACGATCTCGCCCGCCGCGTTGCCGGAGCGTTCCGCCAGCTTACGGACTTCGGCCGCGACCACCGCGAAACCCTTGCCGTGCTCCCCGGCCCGGGCCGCCTCGATGGCCGCGTTGAGAGCGAGGAGGTTCGTCTGCCGGGCGATCTCTTCGATGATGGTGATGCGCTCGGCAATGCTCTCCATGGAGTCCACCGCATCGGACACGGCCTTGGCTCCGTCCTCGATATCTCTGGCGGCGTTGGTGGCCACCTCTTCTGTTTGCTTGGCGTTTTCGGCGTTGCTGTGGATGTTGGAGGTCATCTCTTCCATGGAAGAGGAAACTTCCTCGACAGATGCGGCCTGTTCCGTGGCGCCCTGAGAGAGTGCGGTGGAGGAGTCGGAAAGCTCTCTCCCGCCGTCTTCCACGTCCGAGGCCGAGTCCTGAACCGCCGCAACAACTTCCCGCAGCCTGCCGACCATGCCCGACATGGCAGTTTGAAGCCTGCCGAGTTCGTCTTTGCGGCCTGTGTCCGGCGATACGTTCAGATCGCCCGAAGCAATGCTTTCCGCATAGCCAACGCAACGGGAGAGTGCGCCAGTGATGGTTCTCACGAAGAAATAGGTCACCACAACGCCGGTTCCCAGCAGAAGCAGAGCGATGCCTACGGTCACGTACAGAGCGTCGTTGACGCTCGACAGCAGTTCCGCCCGGTTGGCTTCGGTGACGAGATACCAGCCAAGGTCGGGCAGAAAGCGGGACATGACGTACCAGCTTTCCCCGTCGCCATCGGTATAATGGAATTGGTACTGCTCGCGCGAGAGCATTCTGGACGCGTTTTCTCCGATTCCCTCAAAATTGCTGACTCGTTTTTGATTGATGAAGTCACGGTTTCGGTGCAGGCGGACCATGCCGCTTTTGTCCACCATGTACGTTTCGCCCTTTTTCCCGATGGTCAGGGAAGTGACTTCCCTGACGAAGCTGTCGAGGCCGATGGCGGTGGAAATGATGCCGAGGTATTCGCCATTTTTGTCGATGCGGCGGTTGATGAACGCTGTGGAACCGAAATCCGGGTCATCCACATAGACGTTGATCAGCACGTCCTGTCCCAGCTCGTCGAAGTCCTTGAACCAACTGTCCTGCGGGCCGAGATCCCTGATTGTGCGTTCGCCGCCGCTCACGCCGTAATAGAGCTTGGAACGGTTGGAAACGAAGTTGCATCCGTTGGTGTCGAACTGACTGGTGATGTTGCGGAGCTGGCCGAAAAGATTGTCCAGTCCGGATTCGGGTTCGCCCAGTTCAATCCATTCGCGGAAGAACGGATCATCTACAGCCACGCCAAGCCCTGCGGCTGGTTTGACGAGTTCTTTTTCGACGATGCCAATGATATTATCCAACTTGGATGGGAGCATGTCCTCGGAAAGCTGAGTTTCGAGACTGTCTCTCGCAACATAGTAGTTCAGCCCCGTGATGACGGAACTCGTCACGAGCAGGAGCAGTATGATGATAAGGTTGAGGCGTGTGCCTATGCTGGAAAGTATTCGCATTGTTCCCTCCGGGTAAAATTCTCTATTTCAAGAATAGCGCGAACCATGGTCGCTGGGAATTAGAATTTGAAAAATTTACAGTATAGGTAGTGGGTTATGTGTGGTGTGAAGTGTGTGGAGCAGATTTATGAATGAATATTTTAGCATTGTTATAAATACCACCTAACCCATCATATACAATTGACCGTCCCTAACTGCTTGATACTGTTACATCGGAAAAGCTGCCTTAATTTTCACGCATGGGGGTTCCTGATGAAGCTTTCCGCTAAGTTGATCATCGGTTTCGGTATGGTTTTGGTGCTTCTTATGGTGGTCTCAGGGGTATCGTATTTCGCTTTGGAAAATTCCACCAACGGATTCGAGGTGTACAGAGGGCTTGCCAGAGACACCAACATGGCTGGAAGGCTTCAGGCCAATATGCTTTCGGCCCGGATGGCAGTGAAGGACTTTGTCATCAGCGCGGAGGAGGAAGACCTTCAGAAATTCGAAGCCGAGTTCGCGGAAGTGAAGAAGTTTATGGAAAAGGCGCAAGCCGAGATCACGCAGCCGGACAGGGCCGCGATGGTTTCGTCGGCAGCCGACCGTCTGGGAGCTTACAATTCCGCTTTCGACAGAGTGGTTGAGTTGCAGCGCAGGCGCCGTGAGATAGTGAACGAAGTTTTGAACAAGAACGGGCCCTTGATTGAAGAGCGCATGACGCAGATTCTGCGCAGCGCCGAGCAGGCCGGCGACACAAACGCAGCCACGACCACCGCAAACGCGCTCCGATCCCTGCTTCTTGCACGGCTCTATGTGGTCAAGTTTCTTGAAAACAATGTTGCGACGTTCTCCCAGAGAGTGGAGCAGGAAATGGTCGATTTGGACCAGCAGTTCGAGCGGATGCGCGGCACCCTCACGAGCCGGGACCGGCTTGGCCTGCTTGATCAGATTATCCCGTTGCAGGATAGCTATCAGGATGCTTTCGAGGAACTTGTGCAGGTCATCGGAGAGCGCAACCGTTTGATAAACGACAGGCTCGACGTTCTGGGACCCGAGATCGCCTCGGATATGGAAGATGTGAAGCTTTCCGTCATGCAGGAGCAGAACGAACTTGGCCCAAGGCTTCAGGCGGCGAACAACCGTGCCGTGTACATGGTCATCGGCCTGAGCGCCGGTGCGTTGCTCTTCGGCATCCTTACGGCCATGTTCATCGTGCGCAGCGTTCTCGGCCAGCTTGGCAAGGATCCGTCCGAAATTGCCAAGATCACCAAGGAAATAGCGGCGGGTAACCTCGGCGTCCAGTTCGATGACGGTCACCTTGAAGGCGTGTACGGCGATATGAAGAACATGGTGGACAAGATCGGCGGCGTGGTTGCCGAGGTCCGCGGCAGCTCGGAAAATGTCGCCAGCGGCAGCCAGCAGCTCTCCGGTTCGTCGCAGGGCGTGTCTCAGGGGGCGACCGAGCAGGCCGCGTCCGTGGAAGAGGTCTCTTCCAGTGTCGAACAGATGGCTTCCAACATCGCCCAGACCACGGACAACGCGCAGGGTACCGAACAGTTGGCGTACAAGGCCGCACAGGACGCCGAAGAGAGCGGCAAGGCCGTGCGCGAATCGGTGGTGGCCATGAAGGAGATCGCCGAGAAGATTTCCATCATCGAGGAGATCGCGCGGCAGACGAACCTTCTTGCTCTCAACGCGGCCATCGAGGCGGCCCGGGCCGGGGAGCACGGCAAGGGGTTCGCAGTGGTCGCGGCCGAAGTCCGCAAGCTGGCGGAACGAAGCGGCGAGGCTGCCGGAGAAATCAGCGAGCTGTCCGTTTCCAGCGTGGACGTGGCAGACAGGGCCGGCAACATGCTCGAAGAGCTGGTCCCGAATATCCGCAAGACCGCGGAGCTGGTGCAGGAAATCACTGCCGCAAGCCGCGAGCAGAGTGCGGGAGCGGAGCAGATCAATACGGCCATCAGCCAGTTGGATGCCGTCATTCAGCAGAACGCATCCGCCTCGGAGGAAATGGCCTCAACCAGTGAGGAACTGGCGGGACAGAGCAAGGCGTTGCTGGATGTGGTGGGCTTCTTCCGATTTGATGGTCAGGGCGGTGGCAGGCCGACGGTCCGGGCGTACTCCGCTCCTACACCCAAGGCAAAGCCGCTGCCTGAAGCCAATCAGGATTACGAGCCGTATCAAGCTTCGGGCGATAGCGACTCGGAGGACGAATTCGAGCGCTTCTAAGGTAGCTTCCCTCATGCAAGACAATGGCCCGCGTCACATGACGCGGGCCATTTCTTTCCTGTCAGACCCTTACGCTGAGCCCTGCCCGGGCAAAGGAATACTGGCCTGCCTGAAGCAGCGAGAGTTCGTTCCTCGCTGCCTCAAGCAGCCTTGCCTTTACCTCGGGTGAGTAAGGCGAGGACCGTACTTGTGCGATCTCCTGCCTGACGGCATTGATTCTTTGCTGCATGCTCTCCAGACTATATCCGCGGCCGGGATAATCCCGGTCCGGGGCATTGTCCTTGAAGAGCGGCTCCCTGTTGCTCGCCTCGCGGTCCCGGAACAGGTCAAGAACCGGGTCGGATGCCGGGCGCGTGAAAGCGAACCCGGGCGTTCCGGAAAGAGGCCAATCCGTGGCTGTTAACATGGCAACGCTCCTTGTCGCCGTTTGCAGCCTTATCGGACGGATTCGGGGGAAGATTTAGGGGGCGGGGATGGAGGAGCGTGCGGGCAGGCTCCATTCTTCGCGCAGGTGGTCGATCCAACCACTGTCGAACATCTTGAACATCTGCTCGTTGAGCACGCTGAGGAAGTGTTCTGAATTGGGAGCGTTTTTGAGGGCAATGGCATATTCCGAGGTATTCTCGAAAACCGGCAGCTTGCGTACCTGTCTGCGGATTCCCAGCTGCTGTACGGCGAAGTCCCAATTGGCTTCGTAGCCAGCAAAGGCGTCTACGCGCCCGGCGAGAAGCATGTCGAAACCCTGCCGGATGCTGTCCACGGGCTTTTTGCGAACATGCCCCGGGGGCAGGTTTTCCCAGCGGTCACCATAGTTGAAGCCGCGTTGGACGGCTACGGTGATGGGGGGGAGGCCCTGAAGACCATTCCAGTCAATGAGACTTTCGGTGCGTACGTAAAGCCTGCATCGGACATCGTTTATGGGAATGCGTCCAAAGGCGAAGCGTTTCTTGCGTTCGCTGCTTGGTGAGGCGGGGAAAAGCAGATCAAATTCGCCGTTGCTTATGGCGACCAGCGAGCGTTTCCACGGCATGACGGTCAGCTCAATCTCGTAACCGGCGTTATGAAACGCGGTGCGGACAATATCCCAGCTGTATCCGCGCAGGGTGGCAGAGTGCGAACCCGCAGGAATGTGCTCCGAAATGACATTGGTCTCCGGGGGAACCGTAAAACAATAAGGGGCATAGCCGTAGAGCG
Organism: Desulfovibrio oxyclinae DSM 11498; assembly: GCF_000375485.1. Classification (NCBI taxonomy): domain Bacteria; kingdom Pseudomonadati; phylum Thermodesulfobacteriota; class Desulfovibrionia; order Desulfovibrionales; family Desulfovibrionaceae; genus Desulfovibrio; species Desulfovibrio oxyclinae. The sequence goes on from NZ_AQXE01000008.1 coordinate 120,243, forward strand.
TGACGATTCTCACGGTCCTGCGAATCGGTGATTCGGCAAAGATCGTGGTTGCCAATACAAGGACCAGTGTCGTGGCCAAAAGGGCAGGAAGACTCTTTCGGAGCATGTCGCTTAATAGCCTATTGTGCGCGTCAAGTCCATAGGAGGCCATAATCACTTGCAAAAACCTGTCGATAGACAATTGCGCGAATGTGTTCTAATTGTTTGCCGCCGCCCGCAATACGCAGTTTGGCGGCAATTTTTTGTGCAAAACGTGGTTCGACTTGCGAGAGCAAGCCGCTTATCGGCAAGAATCAAGGAGAGAGGAAATGCAGAAAAGGGAGACGTGGGGCTCTCGCGGCGGCTTTATCATGGCCGCGGTCGGCTCCGCCATCGGATTGGGGAATATCTGGCGATTCCCCTACATGGCTTATGAAAACGGCGGCGGAGCGTTCCTGCTGCCCTACTTTGTGGCAATGCTTTTCGCGGGCATTCCGTTCATCATTCTGGAATACGGGCTGGGCCACCGCTTCAAGGGCTCCGCACCGAGAATTTTCGCATCCATTTCCCGTCGCTGGGAATGGCTTGGCTGGTGGCAGGTCCTCGTGGCCTTCGTCATCGCCACATATTACGTGGTGGTCATAGCATGGGCCATGGACTATTTCCTCATGTCCTTCGACCTCGGATGGGGGAGTGATCCGAAGGGCTTCTTCTTTGGCGAATATTTGGGCCTCACCGACTCGCCCATGAACCTCGGCGATATCCAGTGGACCATCTTCACCGCCACCTGCGTGGCCTGGGCCGTGGCCTTCATTGCCGTGTTCACGGGCATCCGCGGCGGCGTGGAGCGGCTCAACAAGATATTCATGCCCGTGCTGTTCCTGCTGGTGCTGGTCTTCATCGGCCGCGGCATCATGCTGCCGGGCGCCGTGGACGGCCTCAACTGGCTGTTCAGGCCCGACTTCTCCGCGCTGCTTGACGCCAAGGTCTGGTCCGACGCCTTCGGACAGATCTTCTACAGCATCTCCGTCGGCTTCGCGATCATGCTGGCCTACTCCAGCTATCTCCCCGATGACTCGGACATCAACAACAACGGCTGCATGACCGTGTTCATCAACTGCGGATTCAGCATGCTCTCCGGCGTGATGATCTTCAGTGTGCTCGGGTACATGGCCGGTCAGCAGGGCGTGCCCATCAGCGAAGTCGCCGGCGCGGGTGTCGGTCTGGCCTTCGTGACCCTGCCCACCGCTGTGAACCTGATGCCCATGCCCATGTTCTTCGGCGCGCTGTTCTTCCTTGCGCTGGTGGTGGCCGGGCTTTCCTCGCTCATCTCCATCACCGAGGCCGTGGTCTCCTCGCTCATCGACAAGCTGGGCATGTCCCGCAAAAAGGCCGCGACGCTGGTTTGCGCCGTCGGCTTCATGATCAGCTGCCTGTACACCACGGGCGGCGGCCTCTACCTGCTGGACATCGTTGACCACTTCATCAACAACTTCGGCGTGCTGCTCGGCGGCCTGCTGGAGATCGTGTTCATCGCATGGTTCTGCGACCTCGAAGGCATGCACCGTTACATCAACAAGATGTCCGACTTTGCGGTCGGCGGCATCTGGGTGGTCTGCCTGCGCATCATCGCCCCGCTTATGCTGGGCTCCATGGTGCTGATGAACATGTACACCGACCTGAGCGCCAACTACGGAGACTATTCCACCACCGCCGTGGTCATGTTCGGCTGGCTGGTGCTGCTGGGCATTCTTGCGCTTTCCTGGGTGTTCCCCTGCCGCGAGTGCGCCTTCAGCAATCACGTGGCCATCAACAACAACTTCCGCAAGAGGAGCTAGCCCATGGAAACCGGTGCACTCATCATGATGATCTTCGGACTGGGCCTGACCTGGGGCGGCGCGTTCCTGTGCCTGCGCCTGGCCGTCAAGGGCCGCAAGAAGTAGCCGACGGCACGACTCGTCAAAACGGGGCCGGACTTTGCGCAAAGTCCGGCCCTTTTTCTTTGCATGCGCTCGAAGCATTCCCCAGCGGCACGGTGGGACTTGGAAAAAACGGCATACCCGCTTTTCTCCGGACGGGGGGTGTGCTAACGGAGAATGAATGAAGAACGTTTTCAGGATGCTGCTGGCCCTGTTGCTTCCGATCCTGCTGGTCGGCTGCTCGGGCGAAGAAGACACAATCTACGTGGACTTCTCCAAGCGCAAGGAAGTGCTGCTGCCGGTGCAGAAAGATGCCATCACCTACGCCTACCTGCCGCAGTATTCCCACGCCGTCTCCTACGGGCGTCATCATCTGCTCATCGAATATCTAGGCCGTGCCACCGGCATGACCTTCCGACAGGTGTTTCCGGACACCTTCGACGAGCACGTCAAGATGGTGCAGCGCGGCGAAATCGACATCTCGTTCTCCAACCCCATGATCTACGTGCGCCTCGCCCGCAGCGGTGCCCGGGCCTTTGCACGCGTCATCGAGCCGTCCGGCAGACCGAGCTTCAGAGGGCAGGTCATCTGCCGCGACGACAACCGTTTCATCCGGACTCTTGATGACTGCCGCGGCGCCCGCTGGATCGCCGTGGACCATTCTTCGGCGGGCGGTTATCTCTTCCCGCTGGGCATGTTCGTCGAAAACGGCATCACGCAGGACGACTTCCGGCGCATCGACTTCGCTCCCGGTCCCGGCGGCAAGCAGGAGAAAGTCGTGCTGGCCGTGTACGCCGGAGCCTATGACATCGGCTCCATCCGTGAAGGCACCCTCGACATCCTCAAGGACAAGATCGACATTTCACAGATCCGCGTGGTGAAGAGTACCCGATCCTATCCCGGCTGGGTCTATGCCGCGCGTCGAAACATGCCCAAGGAGCAGGTCGCGAGGATCGCCGAGGCCATGTTCGCGCTTGATCTCAACAGCCCCGACGGGGCGGTCATTCTCAACGCGGCAGGCATACGGGGCATCATCCCGGCTTCCGACGGAGACTATGCACCCATGCGCAAGCTCATGTCCGACCTGGGGCTCGACGCGCCCGGGGCTGGAGGACTGCCGCAGTGAAGGCTTTCGACCGTCTTCGTTTCAGCACCAAGATCGGCATGGGCACGAGCATGATCGTGCTGCTGGCCGCGGTGCTGCTGGCGCTGACCTTCAGCACGCTGGCCACGCGCGTTCTGGTGGAAGAGAACAAGAAGCACGGGCTTGTGCTGGCGGAGAACCTTTCCCTGCGTGCCCTCGACCCGATTTTTTCCGCGGATTTTCTTCAGTTGAAAGACCTCGTGGACGGCGTGCGCGAGGTGGGTGAGAACGTGGTCTACGCCTTCATACTCGATCATCGCGGCAACGTGCTGGCACACACCTTCACCGGCGGAATGCCCGTGGGACTGCCGGAAGCCAACGAGCTGCCTCTGTCGCAGGACAGCTCCATCGCGCTCATTGATACGGGCAGAAATTTTGTCTTCGACTTCGCCGTGCCGGTGGACATCGACCGAAACCGTTTCGGCACCGTGCGCATCGGCATGTCGCGCTCCAAGATTCAGGGGGTCATCAACGACCTGCTGCATCCGGTCATGGCCGTCTCCTTCGGGACGCTCCTTGTGGCGGTCTTTCTCGGTTCGCTCTTCGCAAACAAGGTTACCAGCCGCATCAACCAACTTCGGCGCCATGCCGAGGCTCTGGTGACGGGCGACCTCGGAGCCCAGTCCGGCCCCCGGCTCACCCGCAACTGCTGGGAGCTGCGCAATTGCAAGGTCACGCAGTGTCCGGCCTATGGTGATTCCGAGCGACGCTGCTGGTATCTGGCCGGAACACTGGCCGACGATCGGCCCGGTGCGCCCGAGTCCTGCCGGGAGTGCATCGTCTACCGCGAAAACGCGGGCGACGAGATTCAGGATCTTGCCGAAACCTTTGATTATCTGGCGCATACCCTCAAGATGCACCTCGATGAACTGCATGAGGCAGAGCGGACCATGGCACGGCAGCAGCAGCTTTTGCGCACCGTGCTGGACTCCACGCCCGACTGGGTCACGCTTCAGGACCGCGAGGGGGCGTATCTCGCCGTGAACCGTGCCTATGCCGATTCGCTGGGCATGAACCCGGAAAAGGTGGTGGGACGCAAGGAGTCCGACTTTCTGACAGGCGGCGAGGCCCGCATCGCCGCCGCCAAGCTGTCGCGCGTATTTGCCACGGGCGAGGGCGACGAAGAGGAAGTCCGGCAGCTCGATACCGAAGGCGTCAGCTGGATTCACGTCATCCGTGTTCCGGTTTACGGCCACGACGGCCGTGTTACGGCGGTGCTGCGCACGGCCCGCGACGTCACCGAGATCAAAAGCTATCAGGAGCAGCTCATTCAGGCCCAGAAGATGGAATCGTTGGGCAAGCTCGCAGGCGGTGTGGCCCACGAGATCAATACGCCGCTGGGCATCATTCTGGGCTATGCGCAGCTGCTCAAGGAAGACGCCGAAGACGCGAGCGTGCGCGAGGAACTGGGCATCGTGGAGGAACAGGCCAAGGTCTGCCGAAAGATCGTGGCGGACCTGTTGGGTTTCTCGCGACGGTCTGTCAGTGAGAAGCAGGAGATGTGCTTCAACAACTCGGTCATGGAGGCGGTGACGCTGGTGCGTCATACCTTCAAGATGGAGCGCGTCAAAATCGTCACGGCACTCGACGAACGCATGCCCATCATTTACGGTGACCCGGAGAAGCTCAAGCAGGTTTGGATCAACCTGCTCAACAACGCACGCGACGCCATGTCCGACGGCGGCATCATCAAGGTGTCCACCGAACTGGATACTTCGCGACGCACCATCCGCGCCCGGTTCGCGGACAGCGGTCCCGGCATTGATCAGGACCATCTCAAGAAGGTTTTCGACCCGTTTTTCAGCACCAAGGGAGTGGGCAAGGGCACCGGACTCGGTCTGTCCGTCTCCTTCGGCATCATCGAGGATCACGAGGGCAGCATCCATGTGGAAAGCCCCGTGCCCCCGGAATGGCGACCCGACGAGGACGGGGATTACCCCTCGGGGCCCGGAGCCCTGTTCATAGTGGAACTGCCGCTGGACAATTCCTGACGCGGACGAGAAATGGAGTGACACACAGCCATGGCTAACATCATCGTACTGGACGACGTTTACGACTCCGGCCTGCTCATCAAGCGCATCCTGACCCGCAAGGGCCATGTGGTGACGCCCTTCACCGAAGAGGAAGAGGCGCTCACCTATGCGGAAAAGCACAAACCCGATCTGGCGATTCTCGACATCAAACTCAAGAAGATGACCGGAGTGGAAGTGCTGGAGGAAATCCGCAAGGTCAGCCCCGATACACGCATCATCATGCTCACCGGATATCCCACGCTGGAGACCGCAAGGGAGTCCGTACGACTTGGCGCGTCGGAATACTGCGTCAAGCCCATCGACAAGGACGAACTCGAAAGCAAGGTTCAGGGCGTTCTGGAGGGCCAGGACTGAGAACGACGCCACGAAACCGACGGGAGAGGCCATGCTCATTACCGAACTGCTGCGCCGCTGGACCTACAGCGTATTCGCCCCCGGAGCACTGCTGAGGAAACGATACGGAGCCTTCCGGACGTTGCTCGAACATGATGTCCGGGCATTGGAGCGACTTGCGGACCTTGAGGAAGTTCAGGCCGGGGTCGAGGTGGTGGATTACAGCCGGGTCATGCAACTCGAACAGGAGCTTGAGGACGAGGTGGGGGCCATGGTGGAGAGCCTCAAGGAGCTCTCGCCCACCGCCGCCATGGGGCTGGAGGAATATTTCCGCAAGGCCGCGTTCTACGTTCGCATGGGGCTCGACGTCGGTCAGCCCGCCCTTGAGCCGCCCTATGTGCTCCCGCTTGCAGAAGTGAGAAGCCCGGAAACCGGAGGAGGCAAGGCCGCCGCTCTGGCCCGCGTCATGCGCGAGACCGATCTGTCCGTCCCGGACGGCTTCGTGGTCACCGCGAGTGCGTTTCATTATTTTCTTGAAGTCAACAACCTGCGCGAAACGCTGGACGAAATGCTCAGCACCCTGCGTCTGGACGATCATGCGGGCATTGAAGAAACCTGCCGCGCCATGCGTCACATGGTGCTGGAGGCACCGGTGCCCGACGAGGTGGCAAATCCGCTCATGGAGGCCGCTGCCGAGTTGGGGGACGTGTCCTTTGCGGTCCGCTCCAGCGCGGTGGCGGAGGATGGTCGCTTCTCCTTTGCCGGGCAGTACGATTCCGTGCTTGGCGTATCCCGTGATGAACTGGTGGATGCCTATCGCAAGGTCCTTGCGGGAAAGTACTCCGCCAAGGCCGTGACCTACCGCATTCTCAAAGGCCTTGCCGACGACGAGACCCACATGGCCGTGCTTTTTCAGCCCATGGTCCCGGCTGCCGTTTCGGGCATCATGTACACCGCCGACGCCGATGCGACACAGTGCGTGGACGGGGTCACGGCAGTGTACGCCGTGGAAGGGCTGGGAGAGGGACTCGTCAGCGGCAGGCGCGAGCCGCAGGTTTATTGCCTGACCCGCGAGGACGAGCCGGTTATCCTGCAAAAGCCCGCGCATCACGAAAAGCCCGGTGCGGGAATGCTGCTTGAACTGGCCCGCAGCGGGCACCGTCTGGAAGAAGTGCTCGGCGGCGCTCAGGACGTGGAGTGGGTTGCCGACACGAAAGGCGGACTCCATATTTTACAGTCGAGGCCCATGCAGCGCGAAACCATGACCGGGATGCACCGTGAAGAGCCTGAGGGGGCCGAGGTGTTGCTTTCCGGCGGCACGCGCATTTCGTCGGGCATCGGCTACGGGCGCGTGGTGCATGCGGTGGGCGTTCCGGATAACGTTCCCGAAGGGGCGGTTCTTGTGGCCCGCTCGCTCACACCCGACCTCGTGGGCGTTATGGATCGCCTTACGGCCGTGGTCGCGGTGGCCGGAAGCAGGGCCGGGCATTTCGCTTCCGTCGCCCGCGAGTTCGGCCTGCCGGTGATGGCCTCTCCCTATGCTTCGGAACTGGCCGAGGGACGGATGATCACCGTGGATGCCGATACGGGCACGGTCTATGCGGGCAAGCTTCCCGGCTTCTCGGAAAAACGCACGCCGGAAAAGAGCGTGCTTGCCAAACGGCTCGAAGACATCATGCCGAATCTTTCGGTGCTGTATCTCACAGACCCCGAGGACGATCGCTTCGCGCCCGAGGGGTGCCGCTCCGTGCATGACGTGATCCGGTTTGCGCATGAGACCGCCGTGCGCGAGATGTTTTCGCTGGTGGGGCGCGGCGGCAAGGGACTTGGTCGGGTCAAGCGTCTCAAGACGCGCCTGCCCATCGCCATGTATCTGCTCGACCTGGGGGGCGGACTGTTTGCCCATGCGCGCGAACGCAACATCGTTGCTCCCGAGGACGTGACCAGTTCTCCCATGTGGGCCCTCTGGTGGGGGCTCTCCCGCAGCGGCGTGGAGTGGAACGAGAACATGCCGGTCATCGACTGGGAGGAATTCGACCGCCTGAGCGCCGGGATCATGACCAAGGACTCCCGGGCGCTGGCGAGCTACGCGGTGGTGGCCTCGGACTATGCGCATTTCATGTTCCGGTTTGGATACCATTTTGCCGTGGTGGACGCGGTCTGCGGCTCGGAAGCCACCGGGAACCATATCAATCTTCGCTTCAAGGGTGGCGGCGGACACTGGGAGCAGCGTCTGCGTCGGCTGGAGTACATCCGTGCGGTGCTCGAAGCCCGCGATTTCGAGGTGAGCATCCGGGGCGACATGTTGGATGCACGCTGTGCAAGGATGGGCGAGAACGACACGAGACGCCGACTGGTGCTTGTGGGACGACTGCTTGCCCAGAGTCGGCTTCTGGACATTCGGCTGGACGGCGATGTGGACACCGACGAAATGGCCCGGAAGTTTCTTGAAGAGGCGGAAGCGCCCGCTTCGGAGTACTGATCATGTTTGGCCGCAAGGAACCCGTCGCATGGGTCACGGACTATCTGGCCGCCGGACCTGCGCCGGCATCCGCCACCGCCCTGAAGTGGCTGCGTGATCAGGGCATCTCGGCGATACTGAATCTTTGCGGCGAGTTTCCCGATCTCAAGGGCATCGAGGAAAAGTACGGCTTTGAAGTCTACTACCTGCCGGTTCCCGACGAAGAGGCTCCTGCCCTCAAGGAACTGGAAAAGGCGCTGGCATGGCTCGACGAGGCGCTCTATCTCGGCAAGAAGGTCTACATCCACTGTCGTCACGGCGTGGGGCGCACCGGGACCGTGCTCAACTCCTACCTCTTGCGGCGCGGACTCGGCCACAAGCTGGCGGGACGACGGCTCAAGGGCGTTCACGGCGGTCCGGCCAACTTCACTCAGTGGCGCGCCGTGCGAAATTACGGCAAGGAAACTGGGCAACTCACCTGCCGCGAACCCTCGCTGGAGTTCAGCCGGACCGTGGACCTTGGCCCGTTTATCAAGGATTATCTGGAACTGGTCGCGCAGATCGAGCAGACCGTGGAGGAAGCCGGAATCAGCCGTTGCGGCAAGGATCACGACGGCTGTTCCAGCATTCCCATTCATCTTTGTTTCGTGGAGGCGGTGGCCCTTGCCAGAGCTCGGAACACCGTGCTCTCAAGCGCCACACGGCTTGAGCTGATCGACCGAGCGGTGGAGGTCTCGCGCAAGGAGCGTTCGGCCCTCAGGCGGCAGCGCGGGGCAAAGGTCTGCATGGCGGATGTGGGGGCCAAGTGTCCGTTGTGGGGCGAGCAGGGCTGTCGCCTGTATGAACACAGACCCGTGCTGTGTCGCGTCTACGGACTGGAAGGCGAAGCCAGCGAACGGCTCTGGGAAAAGATTCAGCCGAGGCTCAACGAGCTCTCGGCCGACATCTGGTTCGCCCTTACCGGCGAATTTTTGGAGACGCAGCCCGAATTTCCTCTCTCCGAGGTCATCTCGGGCAAATACATCGAGCGGTTCTTCACGCTCATGATGGGCTCCACCGGCTGCGTCTAGCAGTCAGGCAGAGCCCTCAAGCACTATCCCGTCACTTCGGCTTCTTCGTTTTTCTTTGAGTCGGTTACCCGTGCGTTCATGGCCTGGGCTTCCTGTTCCATTTCCTTGAAGCCCATGAGTTCTTCATCGGTTTCCTCGTTTTCAGCAACCTTGCGGGCGATGCTGCGGAACAGGGGGATGCGCTTCTTGTTCTTTTCGAACAGGATGCGGGTCACGATGTAGGCGGGCACGAAGAAGAAACCCGGTCCCACAAGACCGACCCACGGGACGGTGAAGTCCACTTCGGCGAAGCGGAAGTCGAGCCAGCCCATGATGAAGAAGGCGGGCCAGAGCGATGCGCCGAACAGTGCGATGCGGGAAAAGAAGTTTTTGCCGAACTCGTCGTTGGCGCGCTTGTTGAGCGCTTTGAAGCCTTCCTTGTTCTTCACGAGCAGGGAGCGCAGCGACATGTTGTTGTGCCGCACCATTTCGCGGTTGTGCTCTGCGAAATGCTCCTTGTTGAAGAAGTAGATTCCGGCCATGGACAGCTCGCCGATGACCGTGGTCAGCAGGCAGAGGAAGGCCACGCCCAGGGCGAACCCGATCCACGGAGTCTCCGGCAGGCGGAAGATCCAGATGAAATACGGGTCCAGAAAAATATTGAGGGATTCGAAGATTCCCATTGTCGCTCCGTTCTTGGTCGGGGGCCGCCGAGGCGGCCCCCGTTTTTGTTCAGTTCAGGCTTACGGCCACAGGGCGATGTCGAAGAAGCCCTTGAGGGTGTAGCGCATGCCGACGTAGACGGCCAGCACCACGAACAGGCGCTTCAGCCACACGTCCGGGATGTACTTGGAGGTACGGGGGCCGATGAGGGAGCCGATCACGATACCCACGAGCTCGGCGCCGATCAGGGACCATTCCACCGGAGTGCCGCGCAGCAGCATGTAGGAGGCGATGGAGTTGATCATGCCGATGAACACGGCCGCGGCGGAGGTGCCTGCGACGAGGTACATGGGCAGGCCTGCCACGGAGGTCAGGAACGGCACCAGCAGGAAGCCGCCGCCGACACCGAGGAAGGAGGCCAGGGCCGCGATGACGAAGCCACCGACAACCGGGATGAGCGGGTTGAAGGAGAATTCGACGCCGAAGAAGGTGAAGATGCACTTGGTCGGGGTGAAGGTCTGAACCTTGACGCCCATGTCCGCGGTGGCTTCACCGGAGGCGACGGAATCCTGAAACTTCTTGGCAGCTTCTTTGGCGGCCTTCTTGCTGGCCTGTCCCGCCGGAGTGGTTTCGTAGAACAGGTAGCAGCCCAGGAAGAGCACGAACAGGCCGAAGTAGCCGATGTAGGCCTTCAGGCTGATCTTGCCGGCGGTCAGCGCCGGGACGAGCCAGGAACCGGCCACGGAGCCGATGGCGAGCGCGATGCCCAGCGGCAGCACGAGGCGGCCCATCTTCCAGTAGTTGAAGGAGGACAGACCGGCGGAGCAGCCGACGAGCCACTGGTTGGATACGCGGATGGAGTCGGTGACCACCTTGTTGATCTTCATGGTCTTGCCGAAGCTCTTGGCGTAGTCGCCCAGACCGTAGATGGTGATGTGACCGACACCGGCCATGATGCCGCCGAACGCGCCGACGGTGGAGAAAATCCAGCCTACCCAGATTGCCCAGATGAGGCCCCACCACCAGGTGAGTTCCGGAGCGCCGGGGATGCCGAGGTAGCCTTTGTCGGCGCCTGCGTCCATGGACCCGGAGGCCACGGCTTCGTTGATCGCCTCACCAAGACGTGCGGCAAGGGCCGACTCCTGGATCAGCAGTACCGCTGCGAAAGCAGCGAGCACAATGAGTACATTGCGGTGTTTGGACATGAGTTCCCTCCTCTCAAAAGGTTGTTAGGCTTTTCTTGCAGCGGCAAATACCGCGTGCGGGTCATTCGTTTTCAAAAGCGCCTTTTCCGCATAGGACCGCCTGGCGTCGGCCGATGCGTCGTTGGCTTCCTTGAACTCCAGCGCGTGGCCGCAACAGGCATCCACGCAAGCGGGCTTCTGGCCGCGATCTATGCGGTCGCGGCAGTAGTCGCACTTGACCACCTTTCCCTGCAGCGAATCCCACTGGGGAATGCGCCACGGACAGGCCTGGATGCATGCCTTGCATCCCACGCAAAGATCCTGATCCACGTATACGATGCCGTCTTCGCGACGCATCATGGCACCCGTGGGGCACGCGCCCACGCACCACGGCTGCGCACAGTGGAAACAGGTCATGTACATGTTGAGAATGCGGGGCTTGCCGCCCCGGTTCACAGGACCCACGGAAATAAGCTGGCCCAGACGCGCGCCCTCGGGCACGTGATTCTTGGCCTTGCAGTGGGTCTCGCAGGCGTAGCAGTTTATGCAACGGTCCTGATTGAAGGTTATTACGAAGTCAGCCATTGGTTATCCTCCTGAATACCGGCCGGTAGAGACCGACCCGGCCTAATTGTTAGGGCAGCAGGCCGGTCCCGGCTTCGACTGCCATGCTGTACAGTCCGCCGGGCAACGCGCCCAGCACGAGGATGGCCGCAGCCATGGCCGTGCCGGCGACGACACCCATCCAGCTCCTGTCGCGAAGCGGCGTACTGTCGGCGGATTCCGCCGTGTACGCATGTCGGAACAGGCCGAGGTAGTAGTAGATGGCCAGTGCGGTGTTCACCACCGCTACGATGACCAGCCACGCGTACCCGTGGTTCCACGCGCTCGTGAGCAGGAAAAGCTTGCCCATGAAGCCTGCCGTGGGAGGTAGCCCCACCAGCGCAAAAGCGGATACGGCAAGGACCAGTGCCATCGCCGGGGCGCGTCGGCTCAGGCCGTCCAGATCCGCGTAGACCGGGTTGCGCCCGTCGCAGCGCAGGTGGCAGACCACCCAGAAGCAGGCCATGTTCATGAGCAGATAGACAACGGCATAGAAGCTCATGGCTCCGAGACCTTCGGCGGTGCCCGCAGCCAGCCCGATGACCAGGTAGCCGGCGTGGGCGATGCCGGAGTATCCGAGCATTCGCTTGAGGTCCTTCTGCACCAGCGCCGAGAGGTTGCCGAGTGTCATGGACACGGCGGCGAACAGCGCCAGCAGGAAGGTTATCTCCATATCGGGTTTCAGCAGGGCGGCCAGTCGCACCAGCACGGCGGCGGCGCCCAGCTTGGGGAGAGTTGCGGCAAAGGCCGCAGTTTCGTTTCCGGTACCCTCGTACACGTCCGGAGCCCAGAAGTGGAACGGGAACAGCGCCAGCTTGAACAGCACGCCGCACAGGAACAGGATCAGTCCGATCATGGCGGTGGGGTTCCCGGCAAAGCTCCAGTCCAGTCCCGCAAGCTGCGAGATGTAGGCGGTTCCGTGTGCCGCGAGGATGTATGAATATCCGAACAGGGCCAGCGCCGTGGCCATGGCCCCGAACATGATGTACTTGATGCCGGACTCGGCGGCGTTGCGGTTTCCGGCCCGCAGGGGAATGACGGCGTACAGGCTGTAGGAGGAAATCTCCATGGCCACATACAGCGTCATCAGCTCGGCGGCGGACGAAAGAAGCATCAGCCCCCAGGCCGAGAAGGCAAGGAACATCAGATAGTCATCGCGTTTGTCTTCATCCACGCCGCGTGCTTCGGGAGTGAAGAGCGAGGTGATGAGGAAGCCCGCCGCAATGGCTGCCTTGAACAGCTGGGAAAGCCCGTCCACCACGTAGGTGCCGTGGAACATCTCGCCGCGTGCGCCGAGCGAGAACAGGCTCACCGCCAGCACCGCAATCGAGGCGGTCGGGAGCCAACCGGCTCTGGGAGACGTGGAGGCCGGGGCCGCGATGGAGCGGACGAACAGCGCCGCCGCAACCAGAAGCAGCGCCAGTTCCGGCAGTACAAGCATGATGTCGAAATTCATCTCGTTCCCCCGTTATTGTTCTGCGCCGGACAGCGTGTTTGCCGCGACCGTGGCAGGTGCTTCATGTTCCGGCGTTTCCGCGACAACGGTCGTGCGCGCGTGGAAATCGTCGATCATCTTGCCGGTGGAGGGGCTGATGACGCTCAGCGTCAGTCCCGGAGCGAGCCCGATGTAGACCACGAGCACCGCCAGCGGCAGCAGGTAGGCCCATTCGCGGGTGTTGAGGTCGCTCCAGCCCTTATCCCTGGGCGATGCCGGACGGCCCCAGGCCATCTTGATGCCCAGCCGCAGCATGTAGGCCGCCGCGAGCATGGCGCCGGGAATCGCCAGCATGCCGATGGAGACCTTGGCCTCGAATGCCCCGATGAGCACCAGCGCCTCGCCCACGAAGCTGTTCAGCCCCGGGAACCCGAAGGACGAGACCGCGAACAGCCCGAACAGGCCCATGTATGCGGGCAGGTATTTGCCCATGCCGAGATGGTCGGAGAGTTCGCGGCTGTGGCTGCGTTCGTAGATGGCGCCGATCATCATGAAGAGCGCCCCGGTCACGATGCCGTGGTTCAGCATGACCATGACCGCGCCCTCGGCCCCGCGTGCGTTGAAAAGGAAGATTCCAAGCGTCACGAAGCCCATGTGGGCCACGGACGAATAGGCGATGAGCTTCTTGATGTCGGTCTGCCCGAGCGCAACGAGCCCGCCGTAGATGATGGAGGCCAGTGAAAGGGCGATCATCATGGGCGCAAAGTACAGCGACGCGTCGGGGCACATGGGCAGGCAGAAGCGAAGGAATCCGTAGGTCCCCATCTTCAGCAGCACCGATGCCAGCAGCACGGAACCGGCCGAAGGGGCCTGCACGTGCGCGGCCGGAAGCCACGTATGGAACGGGAACATGGGCACCTTGATGGCGAATGCCAGCGCCATGAACAGGAAGACCCACGTCTGGAAGCCCATGGGGAAGTCGGTCTGCATGAGCTGCGGAATGCTGAAGGTGCCGCCCTGATGGAACAGGCCCACCACGGCCGCCAGCAGCAGCGTGGAGCCCGCAAGTGTGTACAGGAAGAACTTGATGGACGCGTAACGCCGTTCCGGACCGCCCCAGACCGCGATGAGCAGGTACATGGGGATGAGCATGGCTTCCCAGAAGATGTAGAAGAGCACCAGATCCATGGCCGTGAACACGCCCACGCAGGCCGTGGTCATGAGCAGCAGGCAGATGTGGAACTCTTTGAGCCGCTTGCCCACGTAGGTCCACGAGCAGAGCACGCACAGCGGTAGCAGGGCCACGCTCAGGATGACCATGAGCAGGCTGATGCCGTCCACCGCCAGCGAATATGCCAGATCCCACTGGGGTACCCAGACGGCTTTTTCGGCAAACTGGAACCCGGCTTCGCCGAGCTGGAATCCCGTGAGCAGCGGCAGGGCCAGCAGGCACTCCGCGATGCCCACCGCGAAGGTGTAGCGGCGCACGGCGTCTTCGGTCAGCGGCAGCACCATGAGCAGGAACGCCGCCGCCAGCGGGAAGAAGATCAGAACGCTCAGGACAGGGTAGTGCATCATCTCGTTCTCCTTCCTATTTCACCAGTACGAAGGCCAGTGCGCCGATGACGAACGCGGCCACGAGCGCGGCCGATGCGTACGACTGGAGCCTTCCGGTCTGGATTCGGGTCAGTGCCGAGCCGATTCCCGCCACGCCGCGCGCCGTGCCGTCCACGGCGCCGTCGATGCCGACACGGTCGAACTTTGCGGAGCCGTCCGCCGTCCCCACGAGGCCGCGCAGGCCCAGGGTGCGGTAGACTTCGCTCCAACGGCTGTCGATCCATGCGAAAGTGCGGGAGAAGATGGCCAGAAACGCCTTGCCGCCGAGGATATAGAACCATTCAAAGTCCACGTTGCGCTGAGCGTGGGGGACCACGATGCGGCGCATGGCCCAGAAGCCGAGGCCCGTGAAGCCGAGGATCATGAAGGCCTGCAGCACATGCCAGGTGGTGTAGGGCACGTACGGATGCTCGATGGCTTCGGCCACGTGGGTGATGTAGGGGCTGTATGCGGCGATGCCTTCCTGAATCGGCAGCAGGTTGTACAGAAAGTCCGGGTAGATGCCGGTAAAGAAGCAGAGCACCGAGCCGATGCCCATGGCCACGTACATGTTCACGGGAATGGGCTTGAGTTCACGCTGCGGGTTGTCGTCCTTGGAGAAGAACGCGAAGTACGGCAGCTTCAGTCCCACCGAGAGGAACGTACCCACTGCGGCCAGTTCCATGCCGAGCGCCAGCCAGGTGCGGTGTGCTTCTGCCGCGCCGGTGATGGTCATGGTCTTGGATACGAAGCCGTTGAAGAAGGGCATTCCCGAAATGGAGACCGCGGCCACCATGTAGAAAACGAAGACCAGCGGCAGCCGCTTTACGAGGCCGCCCAGTTCCGTGAGTTTGGCAGTCCCTGCGGAATAGAGCAGGCAGCCTGCGCCCATGAACAGCAGCCCCTTGTAGAGGATGTGCGCATAGGCGTGGGCGCTGGCCCCGTTGACCGTCATGGCCGTGCCGATGCCGATGCCCGCCACCATGTATCCCACCTGCGAGACGATGTGATAACCGAGGATGCGGCGGGCGTTGTTCTCGATGGTCGCGTAAAAGACGCCGTAGACGCACATGACCGTTCCGGCGATGGCCAGCACCTCGAACCCGGCGAAGGCCCGGGCCAGAACGTACACCGCGGTCTTGGTGGTGTAGGCGCTCATGAAGACCGCGCCGGTGACCGTGGCTTCGGGGTAGGCGTCGGGCAGCCATGCATGCAGGGGCACCACGGCCGCGTTGACGCAGAAGCCGATCATGATCAGCCAGTCGTAATACATGGCTCCGGTGGGATCCACGGGCGTGAAGGCCAGCGTGCCGAGATGGCCCCAGCGCAGGAGCAGGCCGGCCAGCATGAACAGCCCGCCGAGGGTGTGGAACATGAAGTAGCGGAAGCCCGCGCGCACCGAACGGTCGGAACGGTTGAGCCACACCAGCATGGTGGATGCGACGGACATGATTTCCCAGAAAATGAAGAGCGTCAGATAGTCGCCCGCGAACAGGCAGCCGAACCCGCCGCCCACGTAGGCCAGCGCGGCCATGTGCTGACCCTTGTCCTTGATGTGCATGGCGAAGATCAGCGCGATGACGCCCTGAATGGCGAAGACATGCGCGAAGACCACGGAAAGCTGGTCCACGCGGAACAGGGTCAGGTCGGTGTCCAGCCACTGGAACACGCCGCTGGTGCCGTGGTCGAGGCCGATCACGGAGAGGACGGCCAGCACGGCGGGCAACGGCAGCAGCCACTTGAGCAGCCTGCCCGGAATGAAGGGCACCGCGAACGAGGCCAGCAGGAAGTAGAGCGCCGGGTGGGCGAGAAAGCTGTTAGTCGCGGTCATAGCAGTCCTCCTCCCTTGCCAGCAGCGGTGCGACGAATTTCTTGAGTACGAAGACCATGATCACCGCGCCGCCGAATCCGAAGATGGCCCAGAATCCGGGGTAGGCGTCCAGCCCGAAGTGCGGATGGTGCGGCCTCACGAAGACGTTGCCCAGCACCAGAAAGCCGAGGAATGCCAGCAGCGCCCAGAACCAGCCGTCCGACTTGTTGCGCTGCGTGTAGAGCCATTTGCCGAGTGATTCCCTGAACATGCTAGAACCCCTTGAAGGTGTGGATGAAGTTCAGGAACGTCTCGGGATACAGCCCGAGAAGTACCGAGATGGCGGAGGTGATCATGAGGGGGATCACCATGATGGCCGGGGCTTCGGAATACTGCTCCATGTTCGCGCCGGGATCGGGTGCCCGGAAGAACGCCCGCAGGATGATGGGACCGAAGTATCCGGCGTTGAGAATCGTGGAGGCCAGCAGCGCGCCGAGCAGCCACCAGTGGTGAATGGTGACCGCGCCCTGCGCCATGTACCACTTGCTCACGAACCCGCAGACCGGCGGCACGCCGATCATGCTCAGGCTTGCCACCGCGAAGGCGCCGAAGGTCCACGGCATGCGGCGGCCCAGCCCGTTCATGAGGCTGATCTTCTTGATGTGCGCGGCCACGTAGATGGCGCCCGCGCCCATGAAGAGGGTGATCTTGCTGAAGGCGTGGTGAGCGATGTGCATCAGCCCGCCCTGCACTGCGGCCGGGGTCAGCATGGCCACGCCGATGATGATGTAGGAGAGCTGGCTCACCGTGGAGTATGCCAGCCGCGCCTTGATGTCGTCTTTGGTCAGCGCGATGATCGAGGCCGCCACAATGGTGAAGGCCGCGAGGTATGCCGTCGGGATGCCGAGGAACAGGCGGTCCAGTGTTTCCACGCCGAAGAGCGAGAGCATGATGCGGCTCATGGAGAACACGCCCGCCTTGACCACCGCCACCGCGTGCAGCAGTGCGGAGACCGGAGTGGGCGCGACCATGGCCGAGGGCAGCCAGTTGTGCAGCGGCATGATGGCCGCCTTGGCGAGTCCCGCCACGTAGAGCACGTAGGTCAGGGTCACGAGGGTCGGATTCGCGTCCGCCGGGAACACGCCGTTCACGAGGCCGCCGAGGTTGAAGTCCAGCGTTCCGGCCAGCACGTAGGTCAGCACCATGGCGGGCAGCAGGAACAGCTTGGAGGTACCCATGAGGTAGACGAAGTACTTGCGCGCTCCGGCGAAGGCCTCGTCGTCCTCGTGGTGGGCGACCAGCGGGTAGGTGAAGAGCGAGATGATCTCGTAGAAGAGATAGAGCGTGAACACGTTGGCCGCGGTGGCCACGCCGAGGGCGCCGAAGATGGCGACGGCGAAGCAGAAGTAGTACCGGGTCTGCGCGTGCTCGTCGAGGCTGCGCATGTAGCCGATGTTGTAGGCGGTGACCAGGAACCACAGGAACGGGGCGATAAGTCCGAAGATCATCGCCAGCCCGTCGAAGGTGAACTTGACCGTGATGCCCGGCAGGATGGTGAACAGCGTGTACACGTAGATGTTGCCGTCCAGCACGCCCGGGGCAAAGGAAAGCACGGACAGGAACGCCGAAGCCGCAGCGGCAAAGCTCACTGCCTCGCGCTTGTTCTGGTCGTGCCTGAGCAGCCAGACGAGAAGCGGCGCCACAAAGGTCACGGCGAGCGGGATCAGGACGCTGGGAGTGTTGATGAACTGCATCATGCCGTTACCCCTTCAGTTCCGTGACGTCTTCCGTGCCGCTGGAGCCGAAGCGTTTGGCGACCACCAGAATGATGGCGAGCGCCAGCGTGGCTTCCGCGGCCGCCAGCCCCATGACCAGCAGGGAAGAGAGTTGAGCCATCGCGGCATCCGCGTCCGTGAGCTGGCCGGATGCCGCGATGGAAAGGCCTGCGCCGTTGAGCATCAGCTCCACGCTGATAAGCATCCCCACGAGGCTTTTCCGACGTACGAAGCCGAAGACGCCGAAGGCCAAAAGAACCAGGGCCACAAGATGATATGCGGTGAGGGCGCTCATCTGGGCCTCCTTTTTTCGAATCCGAGTACTACCGCGCCCGCCATGGCCACGAAGAGCACCACCGAGATGAGCTCGAAGGCCAGCACGTATTCGTTCATGAGCACGGTACCCACGGTGGAAAGGGGCAGCTCCACGGGAACCGCCGTGGTCTGCAGGGTGGACTNACTGATGACCGTAGCGATGATCGCCGTGGGCAGCACTGCCGCGCCGAGGCCCATGGGCAGCCCCACTCCGGGTGAGCCCGCGTCGTCGCCACGGGTGAGCATGATGGCGAAGAAAATCAGGACCGCCACGGCGCCCACGTAGATGAGCACCTGCATCATGGCCAGGAAGGGGGCGTTCATGAGCAGATACATGCCGGCCACGCCGAACAGCGTCATGATCAGTCCGATCATGGCCCTGACGAGGCTTGCCGATGAAACCGCCAGCGCGCTTCCGGCGAGGATCACCAGCGCGTAGAGGCCGAAGAGGACTTTTGCCGCGATGTCAGCCGTCATCTAGCTTTCCTCCTTTGCCTCGGCCTGCCTGTGCATGCGGTCGAGGAGGTCGAGAGTGAAATCCTTGCGCTCGAATCCGGCCCAGTAAACGTGCTTGGAATGCCGCAGCGAGCTCGCGGGGCAGGTCTGCACGCACAGGCCGCAGAGGCTGCATAGCGAGTAGTCGAGCTGGAACTTGGTCAGTTCGCGCTTGCCCTTGCCCGGGCGGGGAACCGACTGCTTGGGAAGCGGCTGCAGACCCCCGTTGTGATGGGTGTTGGGGTCCGGGTCCTGCTCCTTGTGTTCGACATGCTCGATCTTTTTGGATTTGATGGTGATGCAGCCCGAAGGGCAGACCTTGACGCAGCGCATGCACATGATGCAGCGCGCGGTGTGCGGGTCTTCGTCCTTGGAGACGAGCTCGATGTGTCCCCGGTAGCCTTCAAGGGCGGTTTCGGGGACGGTGACGCGCGGGTAGTGGACGGTGTCCTGCTTCTGCGTGAACACGCGCCCGGTGACGCCGAGGCCCACCACGAGGCTCCAGAGCCCCTTGGCCGTTTCCTTCAGGCGGCCCGCGAGCCCTTCAGGCGGTGCGGGCATCCGTTTGGCTTGCTGCATGTGTGTCCGGTCGTTCACGGTGCCTCCTAGAAAACCTTGACCACTACGGCGGTGACGAACAGGTTCGCCAGGGCCAGCGGGATGAACCATTTCCAACAGATGTTGAGCACCTGGTCGAAGCGCACGCGGGGGTAGGTCCAGCGGAACCACATCATGACCAGCAGGAGCGCGTACATCTTGAGCAGGAACCACCACGGTCCGGGCGCGAACGGTCCCTGCCAGCCGCCGAGGAACAGCGCGGTCGCCACGGAGCAGACCACGATCATCTCGGCGTACTCGGCGAGGAAGAACAGGCCGAAGCCCATGCCCGAATACTCGGTGTGGAAGCCGGCGGTGAGCTCGGACTCGGCCTCCGGCATGTCGAAGGGGGCGCGGTTGGTCTCGGCCACCGCGCAGGTAAAGAAGATCACGAATGCCAGCGGCTGCACTGCGGCGTTCCACTGCCACGGCCACGGTCCCTGCGAGGATACGAGCTGGCCCATGTCCAGCGAGCCGGACATGAAGACCACCGCCAGTACCGTCAACAGCAGAGGAATCTCGTAAGCGACGGACTGGGCCACGGCGCGCGCGGCGCCCAGCAGCGACCACTTGTTGTTGGAACCCCAGCCCGCCAGACACAGCGCCAGCACGTTGAATCCAGCGAAGGCGAGGATCAGCAGCAGCCCGAGGTCGAACTTGAGGGCGTAGAGCCCCGGTCCGAACTCGATGGGCAGGAACAGCAGGAAGATCGGCGCAAAAGACAGGATCGGGGCCGTCCAGAAAAGGAGGCGGTCCGAACCGCTCGGGCTGGTGAGCTGTTTGCCCACGAGCTTGAGCGCGTCGCACACGGGAGTGAGGATGCCGTGCGGGCCGACCTCGAACGGTCCGGGCCGCCGCTGAATGTGGCCAGCCACCTTTCTTTCGAGATACACGAGCACCAGCGCATTCAGGGCGATGAAGCTCGCGAAGACCATCAGGCCGAGAGCGAGTCTCAGCGCCGGTTCCGGTATGGATTGCATTACGGCGTTCATCGGTCGATCTCCGGGATGACGAGGTCAAGGCTGCCCAGTATGGACACGGCGTCGGCCAGGAGCACGCCCGAGGCGCACTCGGCAAAAAGGCTTAGGTTGCTGAAACTCGGCGCGCGCAGCTTCACCCGGTAGGGGGTGTTGGTACCGTCGCTGGCAACGTAGACGCCGATGCGCCCGCGTCCGCCCTCCACGCAGCCGTAAGCTTCGCCGGTCGGGGGCTTGAAGCCCGGCTTGGGAGCCTTTTTCATTATATGGCCGTCGTCGCACCCCGGGAGCATGTCCAGGGCCTGTTCCACGATGTGAATGCTCTGTTCGATCTCGTCCATGCGCACCAGATAGCGTGCGAAGGCGTCCTGTCCGCCGTATGCCGGAACCTCGAAGTCCAACTCGGGGTAGACGGAGTACGGGTCGGACCGGCGCACGTCGCAGGCCACTCCGGAGCCGCGCAGGACCGGGCCGCTGGCCCCGTAGCGCAGGCACATGGAGTCGTCGATGATGCCGATGTCCTCCACGCGTTTGCGGAGGATGACGTTGTCCGTGACCAGCGCCTTGAACATGGGCAGCCGCTCACGAAGGATGTTGAGGATTTCCCGCGTTTCGGGGATGAGTTCGTTGGGAAAGTCGTGGCTGACGCCGCCGAAGCGGTAGTAGCAGTAGGTCAGGCGGGATCCGGTGACCTTCTGGAGCAGATCCATGATCCGTTCCCGGTCCTCGAAGCCGTACATGATGGGCGTGAACGCGCCGAGGTCCAGCAGATACGCGCCCCACCACAGCAGGTGGGAGGTGATGCGGTTGAGCTCGGAGGCGATGACGCGGATGACCTGCGCCCGGCGGGGCAGCTCCATGTCCGCGAGCTTTTCCACGGCCTGACAGTAGGCCTCGTTCCAGGCGAGGGCGTGCAGGTAGTCCACCCGGCCCATGTTGGGCAGATACTGGTGCCACTGCTTTATCTCGCCCATCTTCTCGTGCATGCGGTGGACGTAGCCGAGGACCGGTTCTGCGCGCATGACGTATTCGCCGTCGAGTTCGAGGACCACGCGAAGCACGCCGTGGGTGGACGGGTGCTGCGGCCCCATGTTCAGGATGAGGCGGTCTTCGGTGCCCTCTTCGAAGTTGCGGGTGTAGAAGTCGCCGTCTTCCACGTCGAGGCGTTTGGCCTCGGGGTGCGTCTCTTCACGAAACTCCGGGGCGCAGCGGATCTCTTCGGCCAGTTCGTCATAGCCGAGGTTCATGCCGCAGTTGCAGAGCAGGTGGTCGCCGTCGGTCTCAATGATCTTCTGACAGCAGACGATCTCGAAGAACGACTTGCGCTTGTCCTCCTTCTTTTCGAGGGGGAACTCTGTCTCCATGTCTTCGGGGAGCAGAAGCGGGGCCGGGTTGGGGTGGCCGTTGAACTGCACGGGGTAGAAGTCCATGGCTTCGCGCTCGTGCCAGTCGGCTCCCTGATAGATGTGGCTGATGGAGGGGAAGCAGGCATCCTCGTGCGGGGCGTGGGTACGCAGGGTGATGCGTCCCTTGTTGCCCCAGCGGGCGAAGTGGTACTGCGCCTGAAAGCCTTCCTTGAAGTCGGAGACCGTCACGTCCTCCAGAAGGTATTCCTCGGAGAGCATGGTCCGGGCCGCTTCGGTGAGCCGTTCCCGCGCGATGTGGACGGTGCATCCCTGACCGGATTTGCCGTCGTCGCTCACCGCGCGGTTTTCATTCTCGTATTCGAAAAGTATCTCGTCGCGCACGCCTACCTCCCGTGTTCCTCGTAGCCTTCGGGAACAGGCCACCAGCGTCTGCCGGTGATCTTTTCCTGCAACTGGAAGAGGCCCTCCAGCAGTCCTTCCGGACGCGGCGGGCAGCCGGGGACGTAGACGTCCACGGGAATGAGCTTGTCAACACCCTCGACAATGCCGTATTGACCCTTGAACGAAAACGGACCGCCCGAGATGGCGCAGTTTCCGAGAGCCATGACCCAGCGCGGGGCAGGCATCTGTTCGTAGAGCCTGACCACGGAGGGGGCCATCTTCTTTGACACCGTACCGGCCACGATCATGAGGTCGGACTGGCGAGGCGAAGGACGAAAGACTTCCGCTCCGAACCGGGAAATGTCGAAGCGCGACATGCCAACCGCCATCATCTCGATGGCGCAGCAGGCCAGCCCGAAGGTCATGGGCCACAGGGACATGGCCCGGCAGACGTCCACGATTTTCTGCACGGGTTCCGCCGAGATCATGGCGGAATCGACGGTGGTGACCGCCCTGTTTAGCGAATCCTGCGCGGCCATTCGAACACTCCCTTTTTGACGAAGTACAGGCAGCCCGCGGCAAGGGCGCCGAGGAAGACGGTGATCTTGACGAGCGGGGCGATTCCTTCTGCCTGCGGCCACGCCGCGGCGGCCGGAAAGAGGTAGAGCACGTCCACGTCAAAGGCCAGGAACAGCAGGGCATAGAAGAAGTAGTTGATCCCGAAGCGCATCCACGGCGTGCCGTGGGGGCGAATGCCGCATTCGTACGGCGTGGTCAGCTCACCGCCTCTGGCCTTGGGGGCAAGCAGCAGCGAACCTGCCATGGGCGCGGCGGCAAAGACCGCACCAAGGGCCAGAGCTGCAATGATCGCCACGTTGAGCCATGAAAAAACCATGATTCTCCATCCCCCTTTTCTGACGTTGTGACGTGAAAACAGATCATTCCACGTACTATTGGAGATTGCCGATAGTTGCCCCATCGTAAAGGAAAACATGCCCATGTTTTCATTTTCACAAAGTCGGAAGGTTTCCACCAGCGAGGCCGGGAAGAATTCCCTTTCGATAAGTGAAATCTTTCACAAGTACATAATGCAATTGCACTACCGTTCATGACGTTGCTACCCGAAGATCATAACGTGGTACTCTATAGGTCGTCCGTGCATGGTCCGGGCGGGGGATGCGTTTGGTCATATTTCAAGGAGAAAAGAGGTCATGGCGGAAAAAGTCTACAGCGTGTGCGGAATGTGCACCGTACGGTGTCCCATCGAGGTGGAAGTCGATAACGGGGAAGTTTCCTTCATCAAAGGCAATCCCCACGATCCGGGAATGGCCGGAGCGCTCTGCCCCAGAGGCGGCGCGGGCTACGCCCTGACGCTCGACGACGAGCGGCCGCAGTTTCCGATGATCCGCGACGGGGAACGCGGAGAGGGCAAGTGGCGGCGCGTTTCGTGGGACGAGGCGCTCGACTACGTGGCCGACAAGCTCAAGGGCATCATCGACGAACACGGCCCCGAGTCCGTGCTCTGGTCCGACCGCGGCGGCCCCTTCCGCGACCTGCACATGGCTTTCGTCCGGGGACTCGGCTCACCCAACTACTGCAACCACGACTCTTCCTGCGCCCGCAACGTGCAGCACGCCGCCAAGTCCGTCATGGGCATGGGCCGCAAGGACGTCTCCTACGACTACAAGAACTGCAAGCACCTCGTGCTGCAGACTCGCAACATCTTCGAGGCCATCAACGTCAAGGAAGTCAACGGCGTTCTGGATATGAAGGACAAGGGCGGCAAGCTCACCGTCATCGACATCCGGGCCAACATCTCCGCGAGCAAGGCGGACAACTTTTTCCTGATTCGTCCCGGCACCGACTACGCCTTCAACCTCGCCATGATTCACGAGCTGCTGGCATCGAACCTCTACAACAAGGAATTCGCGGCGAAGCATATACATGATCTCGACAAGCTGCGGACCTTCGTGAAGGAATACACTCCCGAATGGGCCGAGGAGGAGACCGGCATCAAGGCTTCCAGCATCAAGGCGCTGGCGCGCGAGCTGGCTCACGCGGCGCCGTCTGTGATCTGGCATCCCGGCTGGATGGTCGCCCGGTATTCCGATTCATTCTACGTCAGCCGCACCGCGTACCTCATCAACGCGCTGCTCGGCTCCCTCGGCGCAAAGGGCGGTCTGCCCATCACCAACAAGCCCGGCGACTTCGGACGCAAGGGTCTCAAAAAGTTCGTGGATCTTTTTCCCAAACCGGATAAACCCCGCGCGGACGGTTGCGGCTCCACCCTCAAGCACATTGACGGCGGGCCGGGGCTGATCCATCTCAACTATGACGTCATGGTTTCCGGCGACCCGTATCCCATCAAGGCATACATCGTACATCGCCATGACCCGCTCATGGCACTGCCCGATCCCGAAGCCATCAAGGAGAAATGGAAGAACCTCGACCTGCTGGTTGCCACCACCTTCAGCTGGTCCGATACGGCATGGCACGCCGATGTGGTGTTGCCCATGTCCCCGTATCTGGAGCGCGATTCCATCATCGCCTGCAAGAACGGCATCAAGTCATACTTCTTCTATCGCGACAGGGCTGTGAAACCGCGCTACGAGACCCGCGCGGACTGGGAAATCATCTGCGGCATCGCCGAGCGGCTGGGGCTGGAGGAACTCTCCGGCAAGTCGCTTGAAGATCTGCATGAGTATCAGCTCAAGGACACCGGCGTGACCCGCGAGGACTTCAAGGCCACCGGCGAAGTCTGGCTCACGGACAAGCCCAAGTATCGCACCATGGATGAAATCTCCTTCAAGACCCCATCGGGCAAGATCGAGGTCATCAATCCGGTCTGGGAGGACATGGATCTGCCGAGCCTGAAGCCCTACGAGTCCCCCGAGCGTCCGCCGGAAGGCCGCTTCCGCATCACCTTCGGGCGTTGCGCCCTGCATACGCAGGGGCATACCGTGAACAACCCGCTGCTCAACGAGCAGATGCCCGAAAACAAGCTGTGGATTCATACTTCCCGTGCCGAAGAACTGGGCATTGGTGATGGAGACTATGTGTCCGTGAACAACGAGGGCGCGGACGGCCGCATCCGGGCATATGTCACGGACTTCGTGCATCCGGACTGCGTGTTCATGGTGCACGGCTTCGGTCACAAGCTGCCCATTGAGTCGCGGGCCTACGGCAAGGGCGCTGCCGACCACGAGCTCATGAAGGGCGGGCTGGACAAGATGGACAAGGCCGGCGGCGGTCTCGCGCTGCAGGAACATTTCGTCACGGTGGCCAAGGCGTAGCCTCCCCGCAACGAAACAAGGTAGGGAAAGGGCCGCCCGCGCTGACGCGGACGGCCCTTTTCTTGTGTCATATGTCCGGTTCCCGTTCTGGGAGACCGGTACGGCGCGGCGGCGCGGAGCTAGCTCCAGTCGAGGATGACCTTGCCGGACTGGCCGGAGCGCATGACTTCGAAGCCTTTCTCGTAATCGTCGGCCTTGAAGCGGTGCGTGATGGCGGGCCCGATGTCAAGGCCGCTCTGGATCATGGCGGCCATCTTGTACCAGGTCTCGAACATTTCGCGACCATAGATGCCCTTGAGCACGAGGCCCTTGAACACGATCTGGTTCCAGTCCACCTGAGTCTCGCCGGGCATGATGCCCAGCAGGGCGACCTTGCCGCCGTGGTTCATCTTGTCGATCATCTCGTGGAACGCCGACGGGTTGCCGGACATTTCCAGTCCCACGTCGAACCCTTCGACCATACCGACCTCGTCCATCACGTCCTGAAGCTTTTCGTTCATGACGTTCACCGCACGGGTTGCGCCGAGCTGCTTGGCGAGTTCGAGGCGGTAGTCGTTGATGTCCGTGATGACGATGTGACGGGCTCCGGCGCGACGGCAGACGGCGGCGGCCATCACCCCGATGGGGCCGGCCCCGGTGATGAGTATGTCCTCGCCCACCAGATCGAAGGAAAGGGCCGTGTGAACGGCGTTGCCGAGCGGGTCGAGCACCGCGCCCTCGTCGTGCGAGAGGGCTTCGGGCAGCTTGAAGACGTTGACGGCGGGCACGCAGAGATATTCCGCGAAACAGCCGGGGCGGTTCACGCCCACGCCGGTGGTATTGCGGCACAGGTGCCGTTTTCCGGCGCGGCAGTTGCGGCAGTGGCCGCAGGTGATGTGTCCTTCGGCAGAGACTCGGTCGCCGGGTTCAAGCCCGGGTACCTCGCCGCCCACGGCCACCACTTCGCCGGAGAATTCATGCCCCACAACCATTGGCACCGGGATAGTCTGCTGCGACCATTGGTCCCAATTGTAGATGTGAACGTCGGTGCCGCAGATGGCGGTCTTTTTCACGCGAATAAGCGCGTCGTTGGGCCCGCATTCAGGGACGGGGACTTCCTCCATCCAGATGCCGGGTTCGGCCTTGCTCTTGACGAGCGCCTTCATGGTCTTGACGGTCTGCATTCTGTCGATCCTGAGAAGTTGCTAGTTGATGACGCCCAGTTCGCGGCCCACCTTGATGAAGGCGTCCACGCAGCGGTCCACCTGCTCGGGAGTGTGGCCCGCGGACATCTGTGTGCGGATGCGCGCCTGTCCGCGCGGTACCACCGGGAAGCTGAAGCCGATGACGTAAATGCCCTCGTCCAGCATTTTAGCGGCAAATTTCTGGGCAAGAGAGGCGTCGCCGAGCATAACCGGGATGATGGCGTGCTCGCCCGGCACCAGATCGAATCCGGCTTCGGTCATGCGCTCGCGGAAGCGGACGCTGTTGGCGTTCAGGCGGTCGCGCAGCTCGGAAGTGCTGTTGAGCATGTCCAAAACCGCAATGGAAGTAGCGGCGATGACGGGCGCCAGCGAGTTGGAGAAGAGGTACGGGCGGGAGCGCTGGCGCAGCCAGTCCACGATCTCCTTGCGCGCAGCGGTATAGCCGCCGGATGCGCCGCCGAGCGCCTTGCCGAGCGTGCCGGTGATGATGTCGATGCGGTCCATGACGCCGCAGTGCTCATGGGTGCCGCGACCGTTCTGGCCCACGAAGCCCACGGCGTGCGAATCGTCCACCATGGTCAGGGCGCCGTATTTTTCGGCCAGATCGCAGATGCCTTCAAGGTTGGCGATGATGCCGTCCATGGAGAATACTCCGTCGGTGACGATAAGCTTGTGGCGGCAGTCGGACGCGTCCTTGAGGCACTGCTCCAGCTCGTCCATGTCGTTGTTGGCGTAGCGGAAACGCTTGGCTTTGCACAGCCGGATGCCGTCGATGATGGACGCGTGGTTGAGCTGGTCGCTGATGATGGCGTCCTCGGGGCCGAGGATGGACTCGAAAAGCCCGCCGTTGGCGTCGAAGCAGGAAGAGTAGAGGATGGTGTCCTCCATTCCCAGAAACTCGGAGAGCTTGTCTTCGAGTTCCTTGTGGATGTCCTGCGTACCGCAGATGAAGCGCACCGAAGACAGGCCGAAGCCGTATTTGTCCAGCGCGTCCTTGGCGGTGGCCACGAGGTCCGGATGGTTGGACAGTCCGAGATAGTTGTTTGCGCAGAAGTTGAGCACCTCGTCGGCGTTTTTGACCTTGATGGCCGCTTGCTGGGGGGACGTGATGACTCTTTCCTCTTTGAAAAGGCCCTGTTCCCGGAGCTCCTCCAACTGGGCCGAAAGCTCGGCTAGCAACGGATGCCGCATGACACTCTCCTGCTGATCTTTTTTTTGAGTATTTCGTAAAAAAATAACTGCGCCGTTGCACGACGGGTTGTCAGAGGTGTAGAAAAAAAGGAGATACGAATCAAGAGGCATCTTGCACCATGGAGTTGACGCGGGCGATAAATGCCTACTATATAAACTAACCAGCTGAATTTCTCTACGATACGCCAACAACGGGAAGGAAGAGTTGTGAAAAGCAAATCACTCGTGCTCGACGACACCGACAAGGCCATTATTGCCGAATTGGAAAAAAACGGCAGGGAATCCTACAAAAACATAGCCAAAAAGCTCGGCGTGTCCGACGGAACCGTGCGTTTGCGCACGGAACGTATGGTCAAGAGCGGGTATCTGCGCATTTCGGCTTCCGTGAATCCGCTGTACTTCGGCGACTCCCTGCTGGCGCTGGTCGGCCTCAACCTCGCCAACCCGGCAAGCCGCGAGATCATGAGCAGAATCGCAGGGTTGCAGGGCGTTCAGTCCGTGGTCAACGTTTCCGGCCGTTTCGATCTGATGGTGGAAGTGTTCGTGAATTCGCGCGATGAGCTTCGCCGGTTCCTGATCGATGATCTTTCCGAAGTCGGGGGAATCACCTCCACGGAAAGTTTCGTGCTGCTCGACGGCGTCGGGAAATGGGCCGAGCAGAAAAACGGATTATAGCGTTTCCTTATGGGAAACGTCCTCTTTTTTCGGAAGAAAAACCGTAAAACGGCTTCCGCATCCCGGCTGTGATTCCAGACGGACCTCACCGCCGTAGTGTTCCACGATTTCCTTGCAGATGGAAAGGCCGAGCCCGGTACCGCCTCTGCCGGGGACCGTATCGCCGTCCCCTGCCTTGTGAAAGCGGTCGAAGACCTGCCGATGGTGTTCCGGGGCGATGCCGATGCCCGTATCCTCGACGCAGATGAACAGATTCTCGTCAGTCTCACCCGCCTGCACGCCTATCCGCCCCTGATCCGTGAACTTTGCCGCGTTGTTCAGCAGATTTATCATGACCTGCCGCAACCGGTCCTCGTCCATGACCACGCAGGGCAGCGTCTCCGGAACGTTCACCTCAAGCTGAACAGGCCGTCCGGCCAGCTGGCCCGCTATGGAGCGGCCGGTCTCGCGCAGTATCGAGCTTGGGTCGAACTCCATGTCGTTCCAGAAAGTCTTGCCCGACTCGATGCGGCTCAGGTCGAGGAAGTCGTTGATCAGTCTGGTCAGCCGCTCGCCTTCGCTTTCGATTATCGAAAGGTTGCCGATCATGCGATCGGTAAGCTGCTCCACGGAACTCTCTTCAAGCATGGGGCAGAGCTTGCGGGAGATGTCGCGCGCCACCAGTTTGGCAAAGCCGCGTATAGAAGTCAGTGGGGTCCGCAGTTCGTGGGATATCGAGGAGATAAGTGATGACTTGAGCTGGTCCAGTTCTCTCAGTCTGAGGTTGGCGGCTTCCAGTTCGGACGCCTTCCGCTCCAGCTCTGCCGTACGCTGGACGACCTTGCTCTCAAGGGTCTCGTTCAGGCGGATGATCCGTTCCTCGTTGCTCTTTCGTTCGATGGCGAGGGCGATCTGGTCGGAGACCGATTCCAGAAAGAGAACATCGCGGTCGGTGAACTGGTTCTGGTTTTCGTAGTCCTGCACCGCCATGGCGCCGATGGTCTTGTCGCGCATGATGAGCGGCACCCCGATCCAGACGGCGGGCATGGTCCCGCGAACCACTCGTCTGCCTTTGGCCATCTCGTGTTCAAGCTGGTCGCGCTTGAGAAACAGTGAGCGGCCTTCTCGGATGACATCCAGCGTCAGCCCCCTCGTTTCGGGGTTGCTGATGTCGAACAGGTCGTACATGTGGTCGCGCTCGTCCTGAAAATGAGAGAATGTGAGTCGGTTTTCATCAGGATAGACCCTGGCAATGTAAAAATTGTTGGCGCTGATCGCTTCCCGCAGCACCTGATGGATGGTCTGGTAGAGTTCCGTAAGGTCTGCGGTGGCGCTGACGGCTCGGGAAATGCGGTACAGGGCGGCCGAGATCAGTTCGTTGGTCTTGCGGGTGGTTATGTCCTGCGCAAAACCCTCGTAGTGCAGAAAGCGGCCGGATTGGTTCTTCTCAGCCCGCACCGACTGGGATATCCAGACGAGGGAGCCGTCGCGCTTTCGAACCTGTGTCTCAAAGTCCCTGACCTGACCGTGCAGGGCGAGCTCGCGCACGAAGCGTTCACGTTCGCTGCGGTTGATATAAATCTGTTTGCCGATGTCGGTGACTTCTTCCATGAGCTGTGCCGGGGACTCGTAGCCGAGCATGGTGGCGAGGGTGGAGTTGGCCGTGATGAACCGACCGTCCGGCGTACTCTGGTATATCCCTTCGAGTGCGTTTTCGAAGATTGTCCGGTAGCGTTCTTCCGCCTGTTTGCGGCGTGAAATGTCCCGGATGCTCAGGACCTGCGTCTGACGGCCCTGATAGCGAAAGCTGCGGCTGCGCAGTTCGGCGTGAAAGGTGTCTCCGTCGATTTTCTGGCCGGTGGTCTCGACGGCCTCGCCGCTGTCCTTTTGCAGATGGACTCGCACGAGGTTTTGCGAGTCAGGTGTCATCAGCGATGCGGGAGCCTTGCCGCTGAGTTCGGAGAGGCTGTGTCCGAAGAGACGGCGCGTGGCCTCGTTGGCTGCGACGATGACGCCGTTTTCGATGATGAGCACGGCCTCGAAACTTGCTCTGGAGAGGGCGCTGTGCAGTTCCTCGCTGGCGCGCAGGGCGGCCTCGGCGTTCTTGCTGCGGCTGATGTCGGTGTGGGTTCCCGCTAGCCGGATGACTTTTCCGGTCTCGTCGGAAAGGCCGGCCCCGCGTCCGAGAATCCACTTCCAGTTTCCGTCGCGGTGCAGCATCCGGAACTCCACCTCGAACTGGTCGGTCTCGCCGCGGATGCAGCGCATGTTGGCCTCAACGACCATATCCAGGTCATCAGGGTGGATGCGTCGCCGCCACTCGTCCGCGTGATTGGCGAACTCGTGCTCGGCGTATCCGATGATTTCCTTGTAGCGTGGAGAAAAGTAAACCTTGTCCGTGAGGATGTCCCAGTCCCATATGCCGTCGTTGGCTCCGCGGGAGACGAGAGCGTAGCGTTCATCGCTGGTGCGCAGCTGCTGTTCGGCTTCCACCATGGGGGAGATGTCCACAAAAAAGCCCCGCTGCACGACAAGTTCTTCATCTGTCCTGCACGGGGCCATGGAGCCGGATACGTGGATGATCGACCCGTCTGTCGGGGTCAGTCTGTATTCGTTTCTCCTGCTGGCCCGCTTGCCGGCGGACCAGAGTTCCTCAAGGAACCGTTTTCTGTCCTCGGGGTGCAGCAGGTCCACCGCAAAAGGGGGGAGCGCTTCATCCTCGCCGATGCCAAGCAGTTGCCTGCCCGCGGCGTTGATATAGAGAATGGCTCCGTCCTCGCGTACCTCGAATACCGGAAGGAACAGCGAGTCGATGAATTTGTCATCCCATTGCGAATGTTGTTCCCCGGTGGGAAGAGAGGAAAGCGGACTGTTTTGCACCATGGAGCAATGGTGCAGAAATACGGCTCCAAGTCAAGAATCTTGTTACAGGATAAGCCATTTTCGATTCTTTCCCGGTTTGTGCCCGAGCCGGTTTTCGGGCAGAATCACAGTCCGAAATAGAGCCGCAGGGCAAGGAGGACGCAGTGGCAGACAGGCAGGAATTGCTGGACATGGTGGAACAGTATCGCACCGGTTTGAAGCAGGTGAAGAAGACCAAGGACCCCCTCAAATGGGCGGACATCCAGAATAATCTTGCCGTTCGGTTGCGTCAGCTGGCGGAAGAGGGCGACAGGGAACTCTTCAGGGAGGCGGAGGTCGCCTGCCGCAAGGCATTGGGCATCTACAACCGGACCCGTAATCCCGCGCGCTGGGCGGACGCGTGGGTGAACATGGGCAACATCCTTTATGGCAAGGGACACATGGGCGACGACGAAGCCGCGCTCGCCAAGGCGTCCGAAGCCTATGAGCACGCGCTGGAAGTGTATACGCTTGAAAACGATCGCGACACGTGGTCCCGGCTCATGAGCAATGTCGCCATGGCGCGGGGGCGCCGGGCCGTCATGGTCGGAAGCGCCGAGGCGTACCTCGCCACCGCGAGAACATTGCGATCCATGCTCACGGTCATTACCCATGACGTGCAGCCGGATTGGTGGGCCTCGCTTAATTACAGCCTTGCGGATGCCCTGCTCATGTCGCAGCAGTTTGGCGGGTGCGATGTGGAATTGCTGGCCGAGGCCTCCGAAGCCCTTGAGAACTGTCTGAGTCTCTGGACGCGCGAGGAGTTGCCGCTCAACTGGGCGCAGGCGCGGCAGGCACAGGGCGGGGTGGCCCTTACCCTCGGGCAGGCCATGAACGATGCCGATCGGCTTCGGGAGGCCGAGCGAGCCTATGCGGATGCCTTGGAGGCCTATCGCACGGAAGATGTGCCGGGGGCGGACATGCAGGCCGAGCGCATGTTGAAACAGGTGCGTGAGCTTTTGGGAGCTTTCTGAAGTATCGAAGAATGCAGACGGAGTTTTTTCAATGATTGCGCAGAAAATCGTCCGCCATTCGTTAGACTTGAAAAAAATTTCATTATGGTGCAAAACAACCGGGCTTCAGATAAGGACGGAGAGAGCCGTCCTTCCGATTGCGCCATCCCGCCCGATCGCGGGGCCGTGAGCGGGAAACCTTCCCGCAAGAACCGCAACCAGAGAGAGAGGTAACCATGAAACGCATTCTGACCCTTCTGTGTGCCGTTGTCGTGACCGTCGCCATGTGCGCGCCCGCGTTTGCCGGCAAACTCGTCGTGGCCACCGACACCAACTTCCCCCCGTTTGAATTCAAGGATCCCGACACCGGCGAGCACACCGGTTTCGACGTGCAACTCTGGGATGCCATCGCCAAGGAAATCGGCGTGGAATACGAACTGCAGCCCATGGCTTTCAAGGGCATCGTCCCGGGCCTTCAGGCCGGTCAGCTGGACGCGGGCATTGCCGGCATGTCCATCACCGAAGAGCGCAAGAAGACCATCGATTTTTCCGACGGCTACTACAAGTCCGGCCTGCTGATCGCGGTTCCGAGCGATTCCGACATCAGCGGCATTGACGATCTCGACGGCAAGCTGGTGGCCACCAAGCAGGGCACCACTTCCGAGAAGTACCTCAAGGAAAACGCCAAACCCGAAGAACTCAAGCTGTTCCCCAACGATAACGCCATGTTCATGGAACTCATGACCGGCGGCGTGGACGCAGTGATGTTCGACAAGCCCGTTGTCGAGAACTTCATCGGCAAGCGTGGTCAGGGCAAGGTCAAGGTCGTCGGCGACCTGTACCAGGGCCAGCCCTACGGCATCGGCTTCCCCAAGGGTTCCGACCTCGTGGAGAAAGTCAACGCCGCCCTGAAGACGCTGCGTGAAAACGGCACCTACGCCAAGATCTACACCAAGTGGTTTGGAGTTGCTCCCGAGTAACTCGCCGCAATAGCAGAATAATGTTTACGGGGAGGCCTTGGGCCTCCCCGCACTTTTTTCATACCTTATCGGGAATTTAGCCATGGCCTTTGATTTCGAACCTTCCGTGATGATCGACTCGGTCCCCACCTTGATGTCGGGTGCTGGGATGACCATCGTCATCACCCTCGGCGGTCTGATGTTCGGCTTCGCCCTCGGAGCCGTGGCGGGATTGATGAAACTGTCCAGAAGCATGTTCGTGCGAAAGATAGCAGGCGTTTACGTCGAAGTCATACGCGGCACGCCCATGCTGGTTCAGGCCATGTTCCTGTATTTCGGCCTGCCCATGGCCCTCGGGATACGCATCTCCGCGCTGGCGGCAGGAATCATCATCATCGCCATCAACTCCGGAGCCTACATTGCGGAAATCGTGCGTGGCGCGGTGCAGTCCATAGATGTGGGGCAGATGGAGGCGGGACGGACAATCGGTCTGACCCGTGGGCAGACCATGCGCTACATCATCTGGCCGCAGGCCTTCAAACGCATGATTCCGCCGCTTGGCAACCAGTTCATCATCAGCCTCAAGGACACTTCCCTGCTCATGATCATCGGGGTGGGCGAGCTGCTTCGCACCGGAGACGAGATCGTGGCCGTGAACTTCCGCGCCTTCGAGGTCTATCTGACCGTCGGGTTGATGTATCTCGCCATGACCATGTCCATCGCCAAGGTGCTCAACATCGTGGAAAAACGACTGCACCTGAAGACCCAGCGCTAGGAGGCCGCCCGTGATCAAAATTGATAAACTTCATAAGAGTTTCGGGGACTTTCAGGTCCTCAAGGGCGTGGACCTGCACGTGAAGCAGGGTGAGGTGGTGGTCATCCTCGGACCTTCGGGCTCCGGCAAATCCACGGTGCTGCGCTGCATCAACAAGCTGGAGGAGCCCACCGACGGCACCATCATCGTTGACGGATTCGATATCATGGATCCCAAAACGGATATCAACTACGTGCGCACCGAAGCCACGATGGTCTTTCAGCAGTTCAACCTTTTTCCGCACATGTCGGTGTTGGACAACGTGACCCTCGGCCCCATCAAGGTGCGGGGCATGTCCCGCAACGAGGCCAACTCGCTGGGGCTCGACCTGCTTGCCAAGGTCGGTCTGGAAGACAAGGCGCACAATTTCCCGGATCAGCTGTCCGGCGGCCAAAAGCAGCGTGTGGCCATAGCGCGTTCGCTGGCTCTGCGCCCCAAGGTCATCCTTTTCGACGAACCAACGTCCGCACTGGACCCGGAACTGGTCGGCGAGGTGCTGGAAGTCATGAAGCGTCTGGCCCGCGAGGGCATGACCATGGTCGTGGTGACTCACGAGATGGGGTTTGCCAAGGAAGTGGCCGATCGCGTCATCTTCATAGACGAAGGCCGAATTCAGGAAGAGGCGGAGCCCGAGGAATTCTTCTCCAATCCCAAGCATCCCAGGCTGAAAGACTTCCTGAGCAAGGTGGTTGCCGAATAGTTTTGCAAGACACAGGTATAGAAAAAGGGCACCCTTGAGGGTGCCCTTTTTTAGTTTTGAGATAATAATTGATTATCAAAGACAACCCGCCAAAATTTTGGTAAATTTGTCTCTCAGTACCACAATTCCGAGGGGGATGACATGTTACGAAGGCTTTCCATCAACGCCCGTATGCTGGGACTGACCGGGCTCATGGCGGTATTTTCCGCTCTGTGCCTGTTCGTGTTTCTTCAGGGACTTGGCTCTGTTGCGGATATTGGTATTCAGAATTCCGTGGAGGCCATGACCAAGGGCGAACATCGCAAGCTTGAGGTCTCGACCCATTCGCTGGCACTGGCCCTTTCCGAAGCGGTTCGGGATGTCCCTGAAAGTGAGCGCGACGACATTATCCGCGAACTCATCAAGGACATTCGTTTCGAGGAAGACAAGTCAGGGTATTTCTTTGTCTACCGTGGCACAACGGTGGTCAGCGTACCGCCCAAGCCGGAACTGCGGGGGAAGGATCTTGGCGGCGCCGAGGACGTGAACGGCGTGCGTTTTGTGACAGAGCTCAGCAGGCAATCCGCATCCGGTGGCGGTTTCGTGAACTACGTATTCCCCAAGCCTGGCAAGGGCGATCAGCCCAAGGTCTCTTATGCGGAGATGATTCCCGGAACCGACATGTGGATCGGAACCGGCGTATACATGGACAATGTGACGGTAGAGCGTGAGGCGCTGGAGTCGCGAATCGACAGCGTTAGCGACACCTATACCTGGGGCGTCGGCGGCGCGGTGGCCGGATTTTTCATCATCATCATTCTCCCTCTTTGCATTTTCATCAACCGCAGCATCGTCAAGCCTCTCGAAGTCTCCGTCGAAGCCGCGGACATGGTGGCCAAGGGCGACCTGACCCGCGAGTTCGCCATTCAGTACAACGACCTTCCGGGCATGGTGAACAACACCCTCAAGAGCATGACGGAGAAGCTCAGCGGCATCGTGGGCGAAGTCAAGACCACGGCCGAAAACGTGGGCGACGGCAGCCACGAGGTGAGCAATTCCGCCAACGACCTTTCCACCGGAGCCAGTTCGCAGGCTGCGTCCGTCGAGCAGGTTTCCTCGTCGGTGGAAGAGATGCTCGGCAATATCGAGCGCAACTCGGAAAACGCGCGCGAGACAGAGCGCATTGCGGTCAAGTCTGCAAGGGATGCCGAGCGCGGCGGCGACAGCATGCTCGAAGCCGTGGAATCCATGAAGGACATTGCGCAGAAGATTTCCATCATCGAGGAAATCGCGCGTCAGACTAACTTGCTGGCTCTTAACGCGGCAATCGAGGCCGCACGCGCTGGCGAGGCCGGAAAGGGATTCGCCGTGGTTGCTGCGGAAGTCCGCAAGCTTGCGGAGCGAAGCGGCGGTGCCGCTGCCGAGATCGGCGAGCTTTCTTCCGCAACGCTCGGCAAGGCCGACGAAGCCGGAGAGCTCCTGCGCAACATGGTGCCGGACATCAAGCGTACAGCCGAACTGGTCAAGGAGATCGTGAGCGCAAGCGAAGAGCAGGGTGCCGGGGTCAA
Source organism: Desulfovibrio oxyclinae DSM 11498 (assembly GCF_000375485.1). NCBI lineage: Bacteria > Pseudomonadati > Thermodesulfobacteriota > Desulfovibrionia > Desulfovibrionales > Desulfovibrionaceae > Desulfovibrio > Desulfovibrio oxyclinae. The sequence continues at coordinate 156,555 of NZ_AQXE01000008.1, forward strand.
GGAAATTGCCACTGCCATCCGCGAGCTGGACGGGGTTGTTCAGAACAACGCGGCAGCCTCCGAAGAATTGGCTTCCACTGCCGAGGAACTCAGCGCACAGGCAGAACAGCTGCTTAGAGTCATGGGCTTCTTCAGCGTCAAGGAGCGCCATGCCGACAACGTCCGCCAGCCTCTGCCGCCAGCATAGCAGAGCACCGAACTGAAAGAATGAGGCCGCCCACAGGGCGGCCTTTTTTATGTTCCATGCTTTTGCTGATCACTTGGAAGGGAAACGGGTCGCGAAGGAGTCGTGCGTTTCTGACGGGCTTTTGTCTCTGCTCAAATTGCTGCCACTCGCAAAAGAAAGCGGATGCGAAAACAAAGCTTCCGCATCCGCAACCCAGCACCGGGGAGGAGGTTATTCCGGCAGCTGCTTCATATCGGGTGAAAGGTCATCGTCATAGTCGTCATCGGATTCATTCACCTGGAAAAACGCCGTGGTATCTTTGAGGTCGTCCGATTGGTCGGAGAGACCCTTGGCAGTGGAAGCGATCTGCTCCGCTGCCGCAGCATTTTGCTGGATGACATCATCCAAATCCTGAATGGCCGTGTTTATCTGTTCCGCGCCGGAGCTTTGCTCGTTACATGCTGAGGATATCTCCTGAACCAACTCGGCCGTGCGCTTGATGTCGGGCACGAGGTTCGCAAGTAGCCTTCCAGCGCGGTCCGCCACCTGAACGCTTGAATTGGAGAGCTCGCTGATTTCTCCGGCTGCATTGCCGCTTCGTTCCGCAAGTTTGCGGACTTCTGCGGCAACCACGGCAAAGCCTTTGCCCGCTTCACCGGCACGTGCTGCCTCAATTGCCGCGTTCAGGGCGAGCAGATTGGTCTGGCGGGCAATCTCTTCGATGATGGAGATTTTTTCGGCTATGTGCTTGAGCGCATCAAGGGCTTCACCGAGGGCGCTGCCGCACTCTTCCGCATCCTTGGCTGCCTTGTTGGCGATGGTTTCCGTGTTGTCCGAGTTCTCGGCGGTCTGGCCGATGCTGCTGGTTATCTCGGCTACGCTGGAGGCCACCTGTTCGATGTTCGCGGCCTGTTGCGAGGCGCCTGCCGACAGGCTGTTTGCCGCTCCTGAAAGCTCCTGACTCATGTCCGCAACACCGATCGTGACGTTTCTGACCCGCGCGATGACGCCGGAAAGCGAGCCTACCATCCTGTTCAGGGAACGGCTGACAAGGCCTATTTCATCGCGGGAATCAGTATCCAGACTTGTTGTGAAGTCCCCGGATGCCATGGATTCAGACAGCCCCTTGATATTGAAGAGCGGACGAATGACCGAGCTGCGCATCAGCATCCACACCGCCGCGGCAATGCCAAGGAGAATGAGCAAGGTCCAGCTGGTGGTGGAAATCGCGGCGGCCCGGACTTTTGCATTCGCTTCCTCAAGGGATGTTATGATTTCGAATGCTCCGTGTATCTCGCCTGATTTCCAGCCTTCCTTCGTTCCACCGACGGCATCGGGTTCACCTGCCGGGTAGCCGTGGCAGTAGAGGCAGTCTTCCGTCAGTCGAATTGCGCGAAAATACCGAATCTGGTCATCCTCGTGGATGATCTTTTCGGAAAGATCTTTGGATTTCATCTCGCGCAGGACTTCCCGCTCCAGGTCGGTTGGTTTGTTTTCCGGGTTGCGCGGATCTTCTTTTGGAACACGAAATTTGTATCCGGCCTTTTCCGCATTGGTTTCCGCCATGCGGATGGCCGTGATGACGGGAACCGCCTGAATGACCTTGTCTTCGGGAATCTGGTCGAACGGACGGATGATTCCCTGAGCGAGTTTGTCCGACATTTCGTTCCGGGCGGCTTCGGCCATGAGGACGATGGCTCTGCTTTTCTCCAGCAGCGACTCGTCGGCACCTGAGCGGATTGCCCGGACTTCCTGATACGCCATGATAAGGGCAACGATCACCGGTCCGGCAACCGCGATGCCAAGCGTTTTCCATTTCACGCTCATGTGTTTGAGCATTCCCCACTCCTGAAGTTTGGCTATCCCGTCCATACGGGGTAGTGCCTTTCCGAAGCTCCCCGGCAAAACCCGTCGCCAGTGGAGCAGAGGTAAGGCGATTCCGGCTATGGAAAACCGTATCAGATGTAACGCGTGGACGAATTATTATAATGTCATAAATCGAAGCGGGAAAGAAAAAGGCCGCCCCGTTCTGCACCAGGGCGGCCTTCGAAAAAGACGTGATATGGGGGATCAGAACAGCGGAGTGCCGATCTTCTCGGGTTCGGAACACTGGCCGGCATCACTGAGCAGTTCGGCCAGCGTGATGGAATTGAGCTTGTCATACATGGCTTCCGCGGCTTCCTGCCACAGGGAGCGAGTCAGGCAGGACTCCGCTCGCGAGCATACCGAGGGATCCCCGGTGCATTCCACGAGGCTGGTGCCGCCTTCCAAAACGCGAACTATTTCGCCCACCGTGATCTCGGTCGGTGACTTGGCGAGCATATGACCGCCACGGGGACCGCGTTTGCTCTTGATGAATCCGGCAGACTTGAGTTCCCGGATGAGTTTTTCGAGGTATTTGACGGATACTCCCTGCCGCTCGGCTATGTCGCCGATGCGAACCGGGGTCTCCTGGCCGTTCTGGGCGATGTCCAGAGCCATCCTTGTGCCGTATCTGCTTCGTGTCGTGAGTCTCATGATTTTCCCTACAAGGTGTGCGGATATATCAATTCGGGCGGTAAATCAATAACCGATTCTGCCAACCGTGCATTTCATTCCATTATGGTATGGAAAAAACGGGAAACTGGCAAGTCTCGATTTTCGAATCGGAAACCTGATCAGCCGCGCCGTGCTCGAGCGTAAGCCAGCAGGCCGCCGAGGCCGACAAGCCAGCCGATGCCGCCGAATATTTCCGTCAGTCCGGGGCCTTGTTCGTGCATTTGGGAAAGCATGGCTTTGACCGGTGCCAGCTCTTTCTTCAGCTCCTCCCGAACTACGCGGCGTACGTCTTCCCGAGCGGGAACGGTCTCTTGAGCCTGCGTGGGAGCCGCTTCAACGGTTTCCGTTTCAGTAGCGGCCTGAGCGGGTTGAGGGGCGATTTCCGAGGCGCGCACCGTCCAGTCGGCCTGATGCCCTTCTCCAGCGTGTATTACCAGTTTCAGGTCCATGCTGCCGTCACGGGCTTCTTCTGGAATGGGGAAGGCGAAATGTCCGGTTTCATCGGTGGTGCCGGAGAGCAGTTCCCGCCCGTCCGGAGCGTGTACGGTGACGGTCCCCTCGTTAACCCGTCTGCTATGGCTGTAGCCGCTGTCAGTGACGATGCGGTCGCCATCAACATAAGCGAAAATGTTAACCCCATGAGCACTGGAAAGGGTAGGGAAGCACAGAATGAGAGCGAGAATCAGACAGAACTGGCGCATGATATCTCCTAGGCGGCACTGCCGTGCAGGATTTCGGGTTTGACACGGGCGAGAAAGGTGTAGGCAAAGCCACTGACGATTCCTTCGATGATCATAACCGGCAGGTGAGCCAGCGCCAATGCCTTGGCGGGCGCCGCGAACGCTTCGCCGGAAAGGGCCAGCGAAGTCGCAGTGAGCAAAGTGCTCAACAGGACGGCCATGAAGCCACATGCGAACGCCCCCGCAAAGCTGCGACTGCCGCCGGAGCGAAGCATGGGACCGAAGAGGTACCAGCACAGCACGGCCGGTGCGGCCATGTTGAACGTGTTCAGGCACAGCACGGTGAGACCGCCGTACTGAAAAAGGACCGCTTGCAGAAGCAGGCCAGTGAGTATGGCCGGAAACGCGGCCCAGCCCAGAATGACGCCCAGCAGGCCGTTGAGGATGAGGTGTGCGTTGGCCGGGCCTATGGGGACATGGATCAGCGAGGCCACGAAGAACGCGGCGGACATGATGGCTGCGCCCATGACCTTGTCGTAGTCCATTTTTCCAAGGCCGATGGCGGTTCCGGCTGCACCGAGCAACCCTCCGCCGATGAGCACCTGTGCCGTGAGTACGCCTTCCGAGATGTGCATGAATTCTCCAGTGGGCCATGTTTCGTGTGAAGAATGATAAAGACGTATACGCCTCGACACGAGGGAAAGCAAGCTGCGCCGCAATTCGTGCGGCATGTTCAGAAAAAAGGCCGTCCCGAAGCTTCGGGACGGCCTTTGATGACGGTTGCGGAAGAGGGCTAGTTGCCGCTCTTGAGCAGGTTCCAGTATTTTTCGTAGGTTACCACGGCTTCGCCCACGTCGTCCTGGAAGTCGGACTTTTTCATGACTTCCGCAGGCGGGAAGATGACGGGGTTGTTGCGCAGTTCGTCAGGCAGAAGCTCCATGGCCGCCTTGTTCGGAGTGCCATACCCCCACTCGCGTACCATCTGGGCCGCCACTTCCGGGCGCAGGATGTAATTGATGAAGGCGTGGGCCTCCTCCACGTTCTCGGCGCCGGCGGGGATGGCCAGACAGTCCATCCACATGATGCCGCCTTCCTCGGGCCAGTTGAACTTGAGGGATTCGATTTCGCCCGAGGCGACATAGGCCTCGCCGTTCCAGATCATGCCGACGGAGACTTCTCCGTTGAGGAAGGGGGTCTTGGGCGTGTCGTTGTTGAAGGTGCGCACGGCCGGGAAGAGCTTCTTGAGCTTTTCGTAAGCTTCTTCAATGTGCGCGGGGTCGGTGTCGTTGATGGAGTAGCCAAGGGAAGCCAGTGCCATGCCGAAGACTTCGCGAACGTCGTTTTGCAGCTGGATCTGGCCCTTGTACTTTTCATTCCAGAGGTCGTCCCACGACATGGATTCGGGATTCTCGTACCATTCGGTGTTCAGCAGGATGCCGCTGCCGCCCCAGCTGTACGGGACCGCATAGGCGGCTTCGGGGTCGAAGCTTTTGCCCAGAAAGTCCTTGTCCAGGTTTTTCCAGTTGGGAATCATGGATTTGTCGAGCTTGCGGAGCAGGCCCTCGCGGCGCATCTTGCTCACGAAATAGGTGGAGGGCACGACGATGTCGAAGCCCTTGCCGTCCATGAGCTTGAGCTTGGCATACATGGCTTCGTTGCTGTCGTATGTGGAGTAGACAACCTCGATGCCGGTCTCCTCCGTGAACTGCTCCAGCACGCCCTCGGGGATGTATTCGGTCCAGTTGTACACGTACACTTTTCCGGAACCGGCAAAGGCCGTGGCCGCGGACAGCAGTGCCGCGGCGAGAAGCGCGGCGACGGTCACGAGTCGTTTCATTTCTTTTTCCTCATCAGCAGTTGCGAAGTGAAAACAAGGCATACGGTGATGCCGACCATGATCGCACTCAGGGCGTTGACGTCCGGTTTCACGCCCATCCTTACCATTGCATATATGCGCAGCGGAAGAATTTCAAAGTCGGGGCCCGTTACAAAAAAGCTGATGATCACGTCGTCCATGGACAGCGTGAACGAAAGCAGCCACCCGGCCAGCACGGCGGGCAGGCACATGGGCAGGATGATGTGCCTGAAGGTCTTGTACTCGCCCGCGTAGAGGTCTTCCGCCGCTTCGATCAAATGCGGGTCGAATCCGTTGAGCCGGGACATGACCGTGGCCGTGACAAAAGGCGTGCAGAAGGTCACGTGGGCGATGAGCAGGGGCCAGAATCCCGGCTCCATGCCCAGCAACATGAAGAGCAGCAGCAGGGAGACGCCCATGACGATGTCCGGGCTCATCATGATTACGAAAACACCCGCCTTTAGGATGTTCTTGCCATGGAACCGGTAGCGGTACAGGGCCACGGCCAGCAGCGTGCCGAGGCAGGTGGCCAGCGTGGCGGCCAACACCGCGATGGTTAGCGAGTTCAGGGCGGCGTCCAGTAGCTGATCGTTGCCCATGAGTTTGACGTACCACTTCCAGGTGAAGCCCTTCCATGCGGTGGAGTACTTGGAATCGTTGAAGGAAAAGATAACCAGCACGATGATGGGCAGGTACAGGAAAAGGTAGACCGGCAGGAGCCGGAGCGCGGTGGAGAATCGCCTCACAGTTTAGACCCTCCGTGCTGTCCCAGCTTGCGGGAGCTTCTTCCGTAGAGCCACATCAGGCCGAGCATGAGCAGCGTCAGCACCACGGAGGCGGCGGAGCCCACGGGCCAGTCGCGCGCGGTGAGGAACTGGTTCTTGATGAAGTTGCCCACGATGAGGTGCTTGCCGCCGCCGAGGATGTCCGGAATGAAGAACATGCCAAGGGCGGGCAGGAAGACCATCATGCATCCTGCGATGATGCCGGGCCGGGTCAGGGGCAGCACCACGTGAAAGAACGTGCGCATTCCGCTGGCGCCGAGATCCTTGGCGGCTTCGATCATGCGGCCGTCGAGTTTCTCGATGGAAGAGTAGAGCGGCAGGATCATGAACGGCAGCAGGGTGTAGGTCAGGCCCGCGAAGATGGCGAACTCGCTGTACATGAAGGAGACCGGCCGATCCGCGAAGCCGAGGCCGGTGAGCAGCATGGAGATGACCCCGCGCCCCTTGAGCACGAAGACCATGGCATAGGTGCGAATGAGCGAGTTGGTCCAGAAGGGGATCATGACCAGCAGGAGCAGCAACCCCTTATGCTTGGAGCGCAGCCGGGCCAGCGTCCACGCGAACGGGTAGGCGGCAAGCAGGCATATGAGCGTCGCGGTGCCTGCCAGATAGACGGACTTGAGCAGCACGTCCAGAAACAGCGGGCTCAGGATGGTGGAGTAGCCGTGCAGGGAAAAGTCGAAAGCCACGAACGTCGCTTCGTCCCGCTCCAGAAAGCTGGTGAGCAGGATGAGCAGGTTCGGAACCAGCACGAAGGCGGCCATCCAGATGACGGCCGAACCGAGGGATACGCGCCTAAACAGGCGGGGCGTCCTGATCTTCATCGGGCAGTATAACCTCCCATCCCTTGTACCAGCTGACCACGATGCGGTCGCCGGGCTTGTGCCAGATGCGGTCGTCGTCCTCGTTGAAAAACTCGGTCACGAGGATGTGCTTGCCGGAGTCGGTGGCGATGACCATGTCCCACGTGCTGCCCTTGTAGATGGTCTCGGTGACCGTTCCGGGCAGCCACAGGGCGTGCTGGGTGTCGCTCTTGAGTTCCACGAGGATGTCTTCCGGACGCAGGATGATCTTGATCGGCTGGCCCGGCTGGAAATCCTTGGAGGTCTTGAGCTCGCAGGGCAGCCCCTCCACCATGGCGTTCAGGGTTTCGCCTTCCTTGGAGACGACCTCGCCGTCGAGGATGCTCGTCTCTCCCACGAAGCGCGCCACGTAGAGGTTGACCGGTTCCTCGTACACCTCTTCGGGGGTGCCGATCTGCTCGATGCGGCCTTCGTTCATGACCACCACGCGATCGGACATGGCGAACGCCTCTTCCTGATCGTGGGTTACGAAGACAAAGGTCATACCCAGCTCCCGGCACATGCGCTTGAGGCGGACCTGCATGCGCTTGCGCAGCTTGGCGTCCAGTGCGGAGAGCGGCTCGTCCAACAGCAGGGCCAGCGGCTTGTTCACCACGGCGCGGGCAATGGCCACGCGCTGCTGCTGCCCTCCGGAAAGGCTGTCCGGCTTGCGGTTGGCCAGATAGGCGAGGTCCACGAGGTCCAGCGCCTCGTTCACGCGCTCGTCTATCTCGCGGGCCGAGACGCCGTGCATCTTCAGGCCGAAGGCGAGATTGTCGCGTACGCTCATGTGCGGGAACAGCGCGTAGCTTTGAAATACGGTATTGACGCGGCGGCTGTTGGCGGGCTTGTCGTTGATGCGCTCGCCGCCGAGATGGATGGAGCCCTCGTCGGGCGTTTCGAAGCCCGCGAGAAGCCGAAGGATAGTCGTCTTGCCGCAACCGCTCGGGCCGAGGATGGTCAGGAACTCGCCATCCCTGATGTCGAGGCTCACCCTGTCCAGAACGGTGGTGTCGTCGAACCTCTTCACGAGGTTGTCCAACCGAATGATCGGATCGGTGCCAGTCATTCCGGTCCCCCCATTACGCTAGTTTCCAGTCCGTCCGTGGACGGCGGGCCGCTCCGGCTCTGGCCGGACGTGGCGTAGTATATTTTTTTTGCTGAGAAGAAAACCGTAAATTTCATGTTTTGCCGAAGCGCCGCAAGAAAGTCCGGCCATGGAGAATCATGCGGTGGCCAATGCCGAGAGCAACCATTGCATATCCGGGCATTTTTTGCACCTTCGATGGCGAAAGGACGATTTTTCAGGGTTTCGGGAAGGGCCATGCCGGGTGCGAAAACCGGTATTTGCCGCAGGGCACGGGGTTTGCTATGGTTATGGAAGTACTAAGCCTCGCGCACAGGATGCATCATGGAAAGAAGACTTTTTTTACGTTGGCTGGCCGCGCTGCCCGCGGTGCTGATCGCGACGCCCGTTCAGGCGGGCAAGAAGAAAGTCGTGATCACCGGCAAGGGCGGCAAGGTCACGGACGTCAAGGAAGGGTCCGACAAATAGGGAAAAGGCGCGACATCCCCGTGTGGGAATGCCGCGCCCGTTGCGTGAATCGTTCGCGCAAAGTCCTACTGAACCGTTCCGCAGGAAGGGGATTCAGGGTCGGTGTTGTGAAGTTTGGCGAGGTATTCCTTGACCTCGTCCAGTTCCTTCCACTCGTTGAAGCTCTGTTCCCAGTCGGAGAAGAAGAGGCCTTCCTGCTCCAGAATGGACTCGTGCATCTTGACCCAGATGTTGAAGACGTACATGTCGATCTTGAACTGCGGAGCGTCGAACACTCTGGGGATCACAGAGGGGTCGTACTTCTCGCCGTCCAGATTGGATGCGATGTGGGCACACACTGCGTCATGGCTGGACTGCTGGGTGATGGAGTGCTCGTTCATCACCTCTGCCAGGCTGTGAAGGCGCGGATACTCCGACTTGATTCGCTGCATGACCTCTTCGGGGATTTCCACGAAAAGTGTTCCGTCTTCCTTTTCGACAATATAGTGGAAGCGGAGCCACTGGTCGAACTGGAAAACCTGGACCGCGTCGTTGATGGCGGCCTTGAGACTCAAGCTTTTGATCATCTGGGTTCTCCTTGGCGATTTTCGTTGCCCGGAAATATGGTCACGATTCGGGTTCGCGTCAAGTCCGACGATGCTCGCAGGGGGACTGGACAATCGGGGCGTGTTGGGGTATGCATCTCGGCTCGCAAGAATCAAATCGGCCCAAGGGCCGCATTCAAGGAGAATACCATGGCCAAACACAAGAAGCACGAACGCAAGAAGAAGCTCGACCGCAGGCGCCAGCGCCGCGCAAAGAACCTCAAGGCCCGCATCAAGGAAGCCAAGGCTGCTGCAGCCAAGTAGTTTCACCGGAGGTGAGGGCCGCCATGCCCATCTACGAATATCAATGCGAAAAGTGCGCCCACGTGTTCGAGGAGTGGCAGTCCGGGTTCGATGAACTGGACCAGGAGTGCCCCGAATGCGGAGCGGCGGGAAAGCGGCTGATCTCCAACACGTCCTTCATTCTCAAGGGTTCCGGATGGTATGTCACGGAATACGGCGGAAAAAAGGGCTCGGGTGGAGAGGCAGCCGCCGATTCGGGCGAGGGAAGCGGCGACGGCGCCGCCGATGCCTCGTCCGGAGATTCCGGGGACGCGGCTTCCGCCGCATCCGGAGGCAGTTCACCGAGCGACTCCGCCCAGAGCGCTTCGGGGAGTGCATCCACACAGGCCGACGCCTGACCGGATGCAATGAAGGCAGCCGAGGCTGCCTTTTTTTACGGCCTAAACAAACCGACAACGACTTCGGGAGAAGGGCATGATTGAACGGTATTCCCGTCCGGAAATGGCTGATCTCTGGACCCTTGAGAACAAGTTTCGCGTCTGGCTCGAAGTGGAGCTGGCGGTCTGCGAGGCATGGCACGAGCAGGGAAAGATTCCCGCCGACGCCATAAAGGATATCCGCGAAAAGGCGGACTTCGACCTCGACCGCATCCTTGAAATCGAGCAGACCACCAAGCACGACGTCATCGCCTTCCTGACCGCCGTGGAAGAGAAGGTCGGTCCGGCATCGCGCTACATCCATCTGGGATGCACCTCTTCGGACATCGTGGACACCGCCAACGGCGTGCTGCTGACCCGCGCCGCCAAGGTGGTGCTGGACAGCCTCGACAACCTGCTGGAAGTGCTGCGCCGCCGCGCCTTCGAGCACAAGGGGCTGCTCTGCATGGGCCGCACGCACGGCATCCACGCCGAGCCCACAACCTACGGACTCAAGTTCACCGGGTTCTACGCCGAGTTTGCGCGTCACCGCGAACGCCTGCTGGCGGCCATGGAAGGAATCCGCGTGGGCAAGCTCTCCGGAGCCGTCGGCACTTTTGCCCACCTCTCCCCGGAAATCGAGGAGCGCTCGCTGGAAATCCTTGGCCTGAAGCCGGACCCGCACTCCACCCAGATCGTGCAGCGCGACCGGTATGCGCACTTCTTTACCACGCTGGCCATGACTGCGGGCGGCATCGAACGTCTCGGCACCGAGCTGCGGCATCTGCAGCGCACGGAAGTGCTGGAAGTGGAAGAAGGGTTCACCAAGGGGCAGAAAGGGTCGTCGGCCATGCCGCACAAGAAGAACCCCATTTCCGCCGAGAACCTGTGCGGACTCTCCCGGCTGGTGCGCACCAATTCCGTCGCGTCCATGGAGAATCAGGCGCTGTGGCACGAGCGCGATATCAGCCACTCCTCGGTGGAGCGGGTCATCATGCCCGACAGTACAATTTTAATGGACTACATCCTGCGTCGCATGGCAGGAGTGATCGACAGGTTGGTGGTGAAGGAGGATAACATCCGCAGGAATCTCATGGGTTCCTACGGCCTCTTCTACTCCCAGCGGGTGCTCGGACAGCTCATCGCCGCCGGCCTCAAGCGTCAGCAGGCGTACGAAATGGTGCAGAAAGTCGCCATGCGCTGCTGGAACGGCGGGCTGCAGTTCGAAGACGAGATCCGCAAGGATGCCGACGTGGCCGGGCATCTGGAATCGAGCGCACTTGACGAAGCGTTCGACCCAACATATTACAAAAGATACGAAAACACGGTTTTCAGCCGTGTGTTTGGAGAATAACGAATGGAAGAGTTGAAAGTCCGGCTTGCCAAGCTGCTGATGCAGCTTTCCTACGTTGAAGGCGAAGTGACCCTCACTTCCGGCAAGAAGAGCGATTACTACTTCGACTGCAAGCAGACCGCGCTGCATCCCGAAGGCAGCTGGCTCATCGGCAAATGCTTTCTGGAAATGCTCAAGGGGCGTCCGGAAGTGCAGGCCGTGGGCGGCATGACCCTCGGGGCGGATCCGCTGGTTTCCTCCGTGACGGTTCTGTCCCACGTGGATGGGCATCCGCTCCCCGGCTTCATCATTCGCAAGAAGTCCAAGGGACACGGCACCAACCAGTATCTGGAAGGCCTCAAGAATCTTCCCGAGGGAGCCAAGGTCGCGCTGCTTGAGGACGTGGTGACCACCGGCGGCACACTGGTCACCGCCTGCGAACGGGTTCGCGACGCCGGGTTCGAGATCGTCTCCGTGCTCTCCGTTCTGGACCGCGAAGAGGGCGGTCGGGAAAACCTCGAACAGGCGGGGCTTTCCCTCGAATCCATCTTTACCCGCAGCCAACTGCTGGAAGCTGCGAAACGCTAACAGGAATCAATGCGCATACTACTGACGCTCATCATCCTCCTGTCAGCCGCCACCACGGCGCTGGCCGACGGCTGGCGGCCCAGGATCGTTGCCAATCCGGAGGGTCCCACCTCCATGCTGGCGATCGACAAGGGCGATCAGAGACTGCTGCTGCTTGAGCGCAAGAGTCCGCTCAAGGTGGTCAGCGAACTGCCCTGCACCACGGGGCAGGCGCTCGGCGACAAGCAGGTGCGGGGCGACCTGCGCACACCCGAAGGCGTCTACTTCCTCGGCCCGAGGATCAAACGCAACCTGAACTGGGAGCTTTACGGCGACCTTGCCTACTCCCTGAACTACCCCAATCCGGTGGACCGCCTGAAGGGCAAGACCGGGTCCGGGATATGGCTTCACGGGCGCGGCAAGCAGCTCGTGCCTCGCGACACGGCAGGCTGCGTGGCCCTCAAGGTGCCGGACCTGAAGACCCTCAACGGGGATTCCCGTTATGGAACACCCGTGGTCATCGGCGAGGACATTGAGTGGGATGCCGACGCGAATGAGCGTGAAGCCACGGCAATGACCGAGCGCGTCCGAGAATGGGCCCGTGCGTGGGAAAGCCGCTCGGATGCGTTTTTCGAGCTTTATGATGCGGAAAAGTTCACCAAGGCCGAACCCGGAAGCTTTGCAGGATTTCGGAATCACAAGGAAAGCATCTTCCGCAGCACGCCGTGGATTCACGTCATGGTGGACGGCGTCAAGGCCATGCGCGGCCCGGATTACTGGGTCACGTGGTTCGATCAGCTCTACCGTTCGCCGGTGTTGACCCAGACCGTGGGCAAACGACTGTATTGGCAGAAGAACGAGCAGGGCGAATGGGCCGTGGTGGGCAGGGAATACATCCCGGCCAGCCGCGATCTGGTACCCGAGTATCTGAGCGAGAAGGGCTCTCAGGCCAGAGAGTTCGTAAAACGCTGGGCCGATGCCTGGCGTCACGCCGACCCGGAGCGCTATGCGGCCATGTACGACGAGGATGCCGTATCCGGCAGCCACCGTGGTCTGGAGCGCATCGTGGACTATAAAAAGACATTGTGGGAAGAAAAACCACCTGTTAAGGTCGCTCTTGAAAAAATGGACGTGGATCTGCACCCGTCCGGCCTCAAGGTCAGCTTCCTGCAACGGTATGAAGATGCCTCCGGTTATTCCGACGTGGGCATGAAGACCCTGGTTCTCTCTCCGGCCGAGAAGGGCTGGAAAATCGAGCGTGAGGATTGGAGACGCCTTTAAATGAGTAATCCCAAGTACAGCGTGCTGTTCATGCGCGACGACGCCAATGTGCGCCGTTATCGCCTCAGCCCCTTCTGGCTCAAACTGTTTCTGTTCAGCCAGATGTTTCTGCTTTTGTGCGCTGTCGGCGGCGTCTACTTCGGCATGCGCGGGTGGAAGGAGACCAAGGCCCTCAGCGCCGAGAAGAAAGTGCTGGAGCAGCAGCTCGTGGATACTCAGGTTCGCCTTGAGCGTCTCAGCAACATGGAAAAGATTCTCAAATCCTACGATCCCAAGGAACTTCAGGCCCTGTTGACCTCTGCAGCGGAGCCTGCGCCCAAGGAACCCGAGCTGAACCTTAATCGCATATTCACCCGCAAGGATACGCGTCAGGTCGGCGTGGAAAATCTGCAGGCCAAGGTCAGCAGGCGCAAGGTGACCGTGTCCTTCGAGTTGAACAACCTCCAGAACGCAAACCCCGTCGGGGGAGTGGTCGATTTCGTCTTTGTCAGGAAGGACGGCACCGATGCCAGGGTGAAGGTCAATCGCAATGACCTGACCTTCCAGATTCAGCGCTTCAAGCGTATACGAACTACCTTTCTGCTACCGGACGGCCTGAAAGCTGACGATATTTTCGGGCTTCGGGTGAAAATCAAGGGCGACGATGACAAGGTCATTTTCTCGGAAACGTATCCGCTCTACAATATTCTGGCTTAGCCTGCTGCTGACGGCCCTGTGTGCCACGCCCGCTCAGGCTGGCTCGTGGGAACACGTTTTTTTCAGCGGCACCCAGTACCCCCTCAAAGCATATTTCATTCAGGGTGAACTGCCCGGCCCCACCATCATGGTGCAGGGCGGCATTCAGGGGGACGAGCCGTCGGGGTTCGTTACCGCGCAATTGCTGACGCGCTCCAAGGTCCTGCGCGGCAATCTCGTCGTGCTGCCCCGGGCCAATGTCCCGTCCATCCATCTGCGCAGCCGACAGGTCAACGTGGACATGAACCGGCGCTTCGATCAGGACTACAACCGGTTCTACGAAGACCGGTGCGCGCGCGTCATCCGTTTTCTGCTTCAGCGGTCAGACGCCTTCATTCACCTGCATGAAGGGTCGGGATTCTATTATCCGGAATACATCGACAAGATGCGCAACCCCTATAGGTACGGGCAGTCCATCATCGTGGACACCCTGAACTGGAACGGGCAGATCGAAATGGGCAGCCGGGTTAACACGGTGCTGGCCAAGATCAATGACCGCATCAATTCGCGCGACTACCAGTTCAAACTCTTCAATACCCGGACTTTCGACCGCAGCACGGAATATCCCGAGATGCGCAAGTCGTTGACCTGCTACGCGCTCACCGCGCTTGGCATTCCGGCCATGGCCGTAGAGGTCAGCAAGGATATCCGCCAGTTGGACTGGAAGGTTACCCAGCAGCTGCACGCCACGGCCATGCTGCTTCACGAGTATGGCGTGGAAGTGCAGTTGCCGGACTTCACTCGCGACGAAGTGCTGGCCTATGCCGCAAAGAACATCGAAGTTTCGATCAACGGTCGTCCGCTGAAGAATGGCCGCAGCATTTCCCTGTCCCCGGGAGCGACGCTCGACGTGAAGACGATCGACGGCGGCTCCATTGATTTTTCGCCCGAACTGGCGCTTTTTGCGTCGGACCGACCGGGCGTGAACCTGCTTTCCGCACGACGCATGGCCCTGAAACAGTTTTCCCGCCTTGAGCTGCGCTCTGACGGACGCTCCGTGGCCTCTGCCAAGGTCCGGTGGCAGGGGCGTCTTCCTGATGCTCCCAACGACGACAGCCCTGTGCTGGTCTGCTGGCTCAATGGTCGGCCCTGCTTTGTCCGGGCCGGGGAAACGCTTAATGCCGTGGTCGGGGATCAGCTCATTCTCGAAGGAATCTGGGGCGGCTCCGGAGAAGTGGTGAACTTCAAGGGCTTTGTCGCCGTGCCGTGGGATAATACCGGGCAGGACCTCGGGTGGGAAATTATACTCGATCCTGACAATTTCATGGACAAGTACCAGGTGGACAACAACCGCCCGGGTGTCCACCGCTACCGTATCGTGCGCGAGACGCCTGGCAAGCCTCGGTCCGCGTTCTATATTAACCTTGAGTCACGCGAAGTCCTGGCGCTCAAGCTCGGTACTCCATCCGGGCACGACATCCTCGTGCCGTGGAAGGCCGGTGGCGTATACCAACTGCCGCAGGGCGACTACACCATTGAGCGCGCGTGGAGCAATGGTCGTGACGAAAAGCTGCTGCTCACCGCGCGGCAGACGCCGCTGAACAAGGGCGACTCGTTCAGGCTTTCCGCCGGTGATCGCATGGATATCGATTTTCGCCTTGCCACCACCTTCGGGCTGATAGGCTCCATGACGTTCACATCCGAAGGCTTTGCCGAAAGGTGACGCATCGGCACGATTTCTGTAATAAATATTATTACGACACCCTCTGCGCTCGGACTAGAAGGAAAAGGACACGTCACACTGCCTTAAATCCCGGTCTTGCACAGAGGGTGTTGTTTTCTCAGGCGAGGGAAGTCGGACAACGCTGCGCAGAAATGGTACGGCGTGCATGCGATTTCTGAACAGAAACGAGACAAGGGCGGCAAATCTTTCTGTTCGGCGACGAGTGCTCAAGGATTGACCGGCGGTTTGCCGAAACGGCGAATGGCGGCGTCGAGCTCGCGGATCTCGACAGGCTTGGGAAGATAGTGATCCATGCCGACCCTGAGGAAATTGTCCTCGTCGCCGTTCATGGCATAAGCGGTGAGCGCGATGACCGGCACATCCCTGTTCAACTCTCCGGCCAGTCCCGAGCGAAGGGATGTGACCGCTTCCACCCCATCCAGAACAGGCATCTGTACGTCCATGAACACGAGATCGAACGGCTTCACCTCAAGCATTTCCAGTGCTTCACGGCCGTTTGTGGCCGTGTGGATTCTGCATCCAAGTTTTTGAAGCTGCTTTTCAGTGACCACGCGATTGATCCTGTCGTCTTCGGCCAGCAGAACGTTCCGGATGATCCTGCCCGGTTCTGAATGAGTTTCGGAAAGAGCAGGCCTCACGGAGTCCGCGGTGCTTTCGTGGAAGGTGGGACAGAAGAAGATCGTGGTGCCTTCGCCGGGCTGGCTCTCCAGCGTGATGTCGCCGTCCATGAGCTTGATCAGCCTCCGGCAGATGGTAAGGCCGAGACCGGCCCCCTGATGAGTCCGTTGAAAGCCTCGGCTGGCTTGCGTGAATGGCTCAAAAAGCTCTTCGGCCAGTTTGTCTTCAATGCCGCAGCCGGTATCTGCAACGGCGAAGAGTACTTTGATGCGTCCGGTGTCGGGAGTTGGCAACGGATACACTTCAATGCTGATCGAGCCCTTGGTCGTGAATTTGATTGCGTTGCCCACGAGATTGAAAAGAATCTGCTGGATGCGTGAGGCGTCACCTGAGACCTGTCGGGCCACCTTCGGGTGAATGTACTCCCGTATTTCGATACCTGCCTGCTCTGCGGTGGGCTTGAACAGTTGCCGCACGTGCTCGACGGCCTCGGCGATATTCATGGGGTGGTTGTGAATGGACAGTTTGCCGGCCTCGACGCGTGAGAGATCCAGAATGTCGCTCAGGAGTTGCGTCAGGCGTTTTGAAGCGGTCACGGCTGTCTGAACATAATCGCCCTGTTCATGGGAGAGCCCGGTGGTGCGCAAGAGTTCCAGCATACCGATGACGCCGTTGAGCGGGGTCCGGATTTCATGGCTCATGTTGGCGAGAAATTCCGACTTGGTGCGGCTGGCGGACTCGGCCAACTCTTTTGCCCGCACGAGCTGGTCGTGTGTCTTGCGGATCTCGCTCATGTCCACATCGATGCAGTAGAGCTCCTTTTCGCCAAAGGGGTTGGTCTGCATGGCGTGAGACGAGTAGACACTGACATCGGAACCGTCCTTGTTGCGAAGGATCAGTTCACCGGCTGGGATGGGGATGCCGTCCTCAAGCCAGTTGGTGATGTCGCGAACGACATACTCCCTTATTTCTTCAGGGATGATCAGGTCTTCAAGCGGCTGCCCCAGCGCTTCCTCTTTCGTGTAGCCGTAAAAGATTTCGCTGGCCCGGTTCCAGTAGATGACGCGTCGCTTGTTGTCGTAGCCCTGCACGGCCACCATATCCACATCGTCCAACAGGCTCCGGAGGCGCTTCTCATTGGCCTTGATGCTGTCCTCGACCTGCTTTCTGCGCGTCGTGTCCGTATGCGTTCCCACCATGCGCAAGGCCCGGCCGTTGCCGTCGCGCTCCACGGCCTTGCCCCGACCGAGAAACCAGCGCCAAGTGCCGTCACGGTGATGCATGCGGTATTCCACCTCGAATTCATCGAAGCGGCCATTGATGCAGTCCTGATTTGCCTTGAGCACCGAGGAAAAGTCGTCCGGATGGATAAGCTCCGTCCATGAGCCTATATCCTTGCCGAATTCGTCGGGGGCGTATCCCAGCAGCGCCTTGTAGCCAGGGCTGAAGTATACTGTGTTGCTTGCTATATCCCAGTCCCAGATGCCGTCGCGGCTGGCTTCCATGGCCCGTTTGAAGCGTTCCTCGCTTTCGGCGAGTTTTCTTTCCGTAAGCTCTCTTTTCAGCCGTTGGATGATCAGCATCCCCAGCAGCGCAGTGCCGGCGGGGTAGATGATGATGACGGGGAGGGTGATTCGGGAAAGCACTTGCATATCCACATCGTCCGGCAGCGTGAGCATCAGCAGCAGCATGACCAGATGCACGATAAATCCGAAGGCGAACAATTCTTTCCATTCAAGGTCGTGCAGCTGTTCCCTGCGAAGCTGTCTCCATGCGATACCAATGATGCCGGATGCAAGAATGACGGCAGAGCCGGTTATTGCCCCGGTCCCTCCGGAGGCTATGCGGGATACGATGGTCATGACCATGGCCACGATCGTGGGGACGGTCCCGAAAAGCAGCCCGCTGACGGCGATGAGCACCGAGCGTGTGTCGAAGACCACGCCGGGCATGATGGTCCATGGGGTGAGCATGATCAGCACGCCGATGAATCCGAGACCGAGCCCGACGGTAAACTCCTTGAAATGATCCCGGGCCGTATCCATTCGCGCACCGGTGAGTTCGAAAAGCAGCACCGCCGCAAGCAACAGGGAGACATTTTGAGCGAGTGAGATGAAGGGCTGTATATCCATGGTGACTAAGCTCCGGATTAGAACGGCTGAACTCTCAGGAATCTCGCAGCGGAATCTCTGGGCCTTGGCGCGGTCTGCGTGGGAAATTCAGTTGGCAAATACGATAGCGCATCACCATTTTTTTAGAAAGAGGATTGTAGGAAAGTGGTTATGTCTAGCCGCAGGGCAAAGTGCTTCAGCTTTCCGCCCCATGTTGGTGAGGAAGCAGCCTGCGCGAAATGGCAAGCGTTGGAGCAGTGAGCGTGGGACGCTTCTTATGGCACCACCGGTGGAACTTGGAGCGTGAGGGATGGCAAGCTGAAGCATGAATGCCCAACTGGGCATAAACAGGATGGGCAAAAGAAAAAGCCCTTGCGGTGATGAACACTGCAAGGGCTTGAAATCTTTTGTGGCGCGCCCGGGAGGATTCGAACCTCCGACCTACGGATTCGTAGTCCGTTTGCACGGCTTTCCTCTTCATGCCCGGTGTGTCCTTGACGTTCCCAAATGCACGGCTTACAAGGGCTTTTCGATCCCAGAGACTCCCGCTTGTTCCCGCTTGTGGGTCTCAAATAGGTAGCAGAAACCGCCACTGGGTAGCCAAAAGGTAGCAGGACATGGGCAGAGACTCGACACGTTTTCCAGGTGTGTACAAGCGCGTGAGTAAGCGCCGGCGGCATCAGGGCAAGCCTGATGTTTGCTTCGACATAACGTACAAGGATTTGCGCGGCAAGAAGGTCTGGGAGAAAGTCGGATATCTCTCCGAGGGCTACACTGCCGCCAAGGCCAGCCAGATTCGAGCCGAGCGCCTGCAGAAGCAACGTCACGGTGACCTGATGGCCACCCGAAAGAACATCACCTTCGGCGAGGCCTGGGACATGTTTGATCAACGCCACATTGCCACGCTTGCCGACCCTGACTCCGAGCGCATGCGCTACGAAACCCACCTGAAGGACAAACTGGCCCACCTGAGGCTCGACAGGATCGGCACGCTTGATGTGGAGGACCTGAAGGCCGACCTTCTCGTCAAACTTGCCCCGAGTACCGCCAAAAAGGTTATTGGCCTCGTGGGGTCGCTTTATCGCAAGATGAGCGAATGGGACGTGTGGCACGGTCGCAGCCCCACCAGAGGCATCAAGTTTCCCAAGGCGGACGTTCAACGGGTGCGCTTTCTTACCAACGGGGAGGCGCGCCAGCTCATGGAAGGGTTGAGGCTTCGCAGCGATCAGGTCTGGCGCATGGCCATGGTCAGTCTGCACACTGGCTTTCGTGCATCGGAGATATTTCGGCTGCGCGGTGAACATATTGATCTGGAGGCGGCCATGATCCGAGCCGAAGACACCAAAAACGGCGAGAGCCGCACCGTCCACATGACTCCCACCCTCATGAATGAAGTGTTCGGGACCATGCCCACCACCCCCATGGGACACCTCGTGTTTCCGAGCCGGACCGGGAAGCAGATCACGGCCATCAGCGACACCTACGAGCGTACGGTTGAAGCTCTGAAACTGAATAAAGGGATTGATGACAATCGCTATAAAGTCGTGTTCCACACGCTCCGGCACACGTTCGCGAGCTGGCTGGCCAGCGATGGTATCCCGCTCTACGTTATCAGTCAGTTGTTGGGCCATAAAAGTCTCAGCCAGACCCAACGGTATGCCCACCTGTGCCCGGACGTGCGGCAGCAGGCGGTGTCCTACATCGATAAGCGCTTTACAAATTCTTGACACGGTTCGCCTCCGTCCACTTCTCTAAATCCTTCACGGGGTAGAGGACCTTTCCCCCATGTTTGACCACGTCCGGGCCACGGCCCGCGCTGCGCCAGTTGCTCAGGGTCTTGGCCGGGACGCCTATGAGCTCCGCCGCTTCTGTCGGCGTCAGCATGATCTTGCGCCGCATCTCTTCAAGCCGGGCGGCCCGGCCGAAGGCCTGGCTCACTCCCATAGCGACGGCGCGCGAGAATAGCTCCTGCAACTCCGTCAACTGACCCTGCGACAGCTCGGGCTGAATCTGTTCCATCAATCGGGAAAGGGCCGTAGCCGGCCCGTCCTGAATCACCATCTGTTCGTTCGTATTCATGTCATCCCCCTGAACATGGGCATGTCTGCGTAAGCGGGCTTGGGAGGCATGGCCACTTCCGGCTCCTCGGCACCGCGTTCTTCCTCTTTGGCCCGCTCCTGCTCAAGTCCCATGCGGACCGGGCCTTCCATCCATTCCGTCGCTTCTTCGATCGTCATGCGCACCAATCTGGGCGGCATGAGCGGAGTACGGACGATCTTCCAGCCGGCCCACGTCAGGAGCCGGAGACTATCGCCGTGGACCACCACCCCGGGCAGGTCGCGCAGGGTGAGGTTGATCGCGGTCATGGCACAGCAGGTAAACGAGATGTCCACGCCCATGAACAGGCTCTTGCGGACGTCGTGACCTGCGTGGCGCATGGCCAGACCGGCGGCGACGAGCTGCCCCCCTGCGCCGCATGCGCAGTCAAGACACCGCTCGCCTTCCGCTGGTGTGACCATCTCCGCCATCATGGAGCTGACCGACCACGGCGTAAAAAATTGCCCCGTGTACTTGTCGCTTGCGTACTCCATGAAGAGGTCGCCAAGGAGTTCGCTGCTGCTGGCCTCCATGGCCTGCACGAGACAGGCGAACGCGGCCGCGAACCGATCCGCCGGTCGCATGCCGTCGATGCGTACGGCGTTGTCGTACCGGCCCATGATTTCAAGATAGCTCTCGTCGTCGCGTTGCAGGGCGTAGAAGCACAGCGCCACCCAGTCCTCGAACACCCGCGCCGGGCCATGACCATGCGAGCGCATGGCCTCCAGATGTCGCCGCAGCTCGTCCATGTTCTTCTTGGCTCGTTTCATCTGTCTTCTCCCTCCTCTTGCCGGGCCGGGCAGTAGGTGACACGCACCCGTTGCCCGGTCTCCCGGACGTGGAACACCTCGTGCTCTTCAAACAAAGTCCGTTCCAAATTCCATCCCATTCGAGGGCACCTGGCAGTGAACAGCAGTGCCGAATAGGTCCATTCGGGCTGGTGAATGCAGCCTGCGCAGATCACGGCGTTTTCTCCCTGCGCTTTGCCCGGATGCTTCGGGCCAGCTCGCTGGGCGTAATGCGCCGCCCGCTGTCCTTGTCGATCATGATTTCCCCGCTGCCGATAACGCCGTCGCCGTGAAGGCCACCATGGCCGGCCCCACCGCAGAACGTGCAGTTCCTGCCGCTGTCCAGCACGCCGTATCCATGACATTTCGGACATTCGCGAAAGAGAATCTTATTCATCGTCGCCCTGCCTACGGACGATCTCCCCGTTCTCGCCCCGCCGATAGGCCCTGCTAAGGATTCCCCAATCGTGTTCGGGAAGGTGGAGCGCTTCGAGGGCATCCCATCCAGCGGGGAAATCCATCCAAAGCTCGTCCGGCGTCACATGCCACTTCTGTGAGGTCACAAACGCCGCGCAGAATGCATAGCCGCGATCGAACTCCTGTTCGGGACTCAATCTCTCCAGACGCCTGGCCATCCGGCCGCAAAGATCAGCGGGCGCGATTTCTTCCACGTTCACGTCATCGGCGGCACACTTGGGACAGCCTTGAGCATAGGCGTAGTCCTCGTCCGGGATGATCTGGCCGCAACAGCCGCAGAGCCAAAAGAAGCCCTGTTGCTCGGCCGTGCGCAACAGGCCGATAACCGCGTCGAGCTCCTGCTTCATAGTGGTAGGGGGATTGCCGATCATGCGTTTTCTCCTTGGTAGTTGCCGGTTTCCAGAACCTCGCCCAGATGCAGGCCGTAGGCGGGCTCTCCGTTCCATTCGGTCTCTTCCAGACCGCCGAAGGCCACTCGCATCCACGGGCGGTCCTTGCCGTAGCCGTTGACGAAACGGATTTCGTCGAAATGTTTGCCTTCAAGGCGCTTGCGCCAGTAGTCGGTCCGGGCGCGGAACTCGACCCGCTTGCGGCCGCTGGCGATCTCGTCGAACCACTGCCGCTTGAGGCGTAGATGCAGGACGCTCCGCCACTCCTGCGGAAGCTTCCACCCACACCGTCGCCAGTAGTTCGGGTCGACGGGCATGGGGCGAACTTCCTTGGTCCGCAGGTTCAGAAACAGGCCGTGATGGTCCAGACCCTTGTTCCGGATACAGTCCCACAGGAGGCCGACGCCGAGCACCGCGAGCGTGGTGTTGATGAAGAGGTCCTGGCGGCGAAGTGCCTCGGCCATGGAGCAGCTCGGGCCGTCGTCCGGATCGTCCTGCCCTGCGCTGGGCAGCAGGTCGAGCACCGTGGGCAGCGCCCTGACCGTTTCCGGAAGACCCCTGTCCGAGAGGCTACCGAACGAGCAGGTCCGCTGCGTGGCCGGGGCCGTGCCGAGAACGGCCTGACCGAAATCCCTGCCGTTCCCGAAATCGAGCCAGAGTGAGAACACTTCATCCGTGACCATCTGGCCGAGGCCGACGCGGGCCGCTCCCGAGTCCACGCATGAAACGAGAACGCGGTTGCGCTGCCCGTACATTCGGAGCTTCTGCTCGTGGTCCGGGCATACCCGGATGGGCTTGCTCTCCCAGTCGAGCCCGAAGTCGCGGTTGATGCGGGTGACCAGCACGGCAGCCTTGTTGTAGCCGACGTCGGGCGGGTAGAAGAGTTGCCGCCCGAGATTGGCCTCGGACACCCGGTCCGGGTCACATGCAGTCACAAACAGTCCCGGGTGTTCCAGTTGGCGCAAAGCCGCGTCCATGCGGGCCAGTTCCCGCAGAACTGCGCTGCCGGTGCCTCCGCAACCAGCCAATACGATATGGACCCGGTGTTCCAGTTGCTCAGAAAGTCTCAAGTAGTTCCAATGCATCAGAATCCGTGCTCCCTCAGCAGGTCGGCAACAGTTGCGCCGGGCTTGAAGCGCACAAGCTGTTTTTCCGGGAAGGGCTTGCCGCTCTGGACAAGCCGCTCCCATAGCTCCACAACGTCTCCGCTGCGGATCAGTTTGTGATTGCCGGTGAAGTTGTGGTTGAAGGTGGACTGGAAAAAGGCGTCCTCTGCCTTTCCCATGCGCTCGGAAGCGAGTCCTTCCTTGGGCACCCGCGCCGACCCCATGCAAATATGGCCGTCCGAGTAACCGTTCAGAAGCGGCAAGCGAAAGACCCCGCTACGCTCGGAAGGGCGGTCCGTCCCGCTTTTCAGCGCAAAAGCATAGAGGTTCGTGTTCTTGAGCATGAAAAGCGTGGCGGGGTAACTGGCCATGCCTCGTACCTGTTTGCCCTGGTACTCAATGAATACGCTCTGTGGCCCTGCCGGGCGATACCACGCAAGGTCACCGTCGGCCCGGGTGGAGAGAGTGGTATCCGGCAACAACCCGAGCCCGTCGAACACCAGATGCCCCTCGGCAAGTCCTCTCACCATGTCGCGCAAAAACGCCATGCTCATGGGCTTTCCCGCACCGAGTTCGATGCCGTCAGGGCCTTCGGTGGCCGGGAACGTCTCGACGTAGTAGTCCTCGGTTCTGTTGCTGTGGTCGAGGCCGTAGGACGAAAAGAGAGCGTCTCTTCGCTCGCCGTCACGGCCGTACACCACAAGCACGGCCTTGGCCTGGAAGTCGTTCATGGGAATCGCGATCTCACTCATGCTTGGATACCTCGCTGGTCATGAGACGTTGGAGTTCGTCAAACGAGTCCGAAAGGAGTTCAAAACCTCGCTCGCTCCGGCGCCGGCGGCGCGCGAAGCTGCTAAAGGAAAATTCGGATAATGCTGTGAACCGGGCAGAGAAAAGCGGGGGGACAAAGCCCTGCTGATATTCGGCATCAAGGTACATTTCGGCCATGGCCGTGAAGTGGCCCTCCCAGAGAACCCCCACGCAGTCGAGGAAGACCAGTCCCTCGCAGCCGTAGTAGGTGTCGAAGACGTCCCGGTCGAAATAGTGCTGGAGATTGCCGGCACGTCTGGCACGAAGCAGTGCGCGACGTGCCCACCGGGCAAACTTCGGCGGCACAGGTCGGCTTTCGCACTGGTGAAAAATCATTTCAGCCGAAACGTCCTCGTCCGGTCGGCAACCAAACATTTCGGGCATCCTGTCCATACGTTCTCGGATGGATTTATATTCGGCCTGCATCTCTTTTGCTTCGTCCTCGTCGCCCATGAAGTCCGCATTCTCGGCCACGCCGTCTGCGAACTGTTCTAGACGCCATTCGGACAGCATATCGATGTTCAGGATCTGGCCCATGTGGCGCAGCACTGCGGCAACGAGCCGGTATGCTTCTGGATTGACCTCGGACAGGAGACAGAGCATGTCACCGGAGACGAAGAGTCCCCACGGGGCTTCCGCCCCCTCTGCGAGTGCGTTGATGGTTAGCCGCCCGGCACTGTTCCGATCTAACGAAACCACCATGAAATCGGAGTTTGCAGCAACTTTGAATGTGCGCCAGAGGTCCACGAAGACGTCCTCGGGACGGGCGTGCTCGGGGACATTCAAGCCCTTGATGCAGCCGGTATTGCCCACCATGGCCCACAGATCACAGAGGTCGCGAACGGGGTCGGGCAGGATGCGGTCGAGCCGTCCCTGGGCCCGGGCCGCATCCTGCCACTTGAGGGAGGGAGGTATGGCAGAAACATCCGGAAGTGTTACAGGGTACCGAGCAGCCTGCGCGGTACGGGCATGGGCGTTTCCCGCTCCGTTCCGTATCGTTGCCGCGAACCGTTGTGCTTCTCCACCAACTTGCCGAAGCCTCGGTGCAGAAGTGTGAGTTCCTGGCCTGTCGGCTCCGGATTCGGTTTGGTTTGCTGCTCGCATTGTTTCAACCTCCGTACGTACTCGCCAATGGGGATCAGCCTTTCCGGCCTACGTTCACAGCGAACGTCCATACGACTTCATCCTGTTTGACGTCTGGGCCAGAGGCTACGGCGTTGGTCAATTCGGGGTAGGTGGCGGCATAGTGGCGCATAACCTGTTCCGGGAACATGTTCGCGTCCGGGTCGGGCAGCGTACGCTCTTCCCCACCTATTTTGCATTTGAACACTCGCGGCATGCTTTTTACTTCCACAGTCATGAAAACCTCCTAGAACATGGATGCCTGTTTGGCCTTGAGTCCGAGATCTGCAAGCGTCTTGCCCGTGATCTTCTCCAGCTCCTTGCCAACGGCGGATTTGTCGCCCTTGCCGTCCTTGTAAAGCGCGGTCAGGCGCTGCTCGAAGTATCCGTCGGCTTCCTTGCCGACGATCTTTTTCAGCTCGGTCGCCAGAGGACGAAGAACGGCGAGATCTTCCACTTTGGCAAACGCGGCTTCGAGCGTTGCGGAACAGGCTTTGCCGAGCGTTTCTTTGAAAGGGTCGGAGCCGGGCAGAGCCTGACAAAGGGTCTCCACTTGAGCTTCGTCGGCTTCGCCTTGTGTGCGGTCCGGATTGCCGCCTCCAGCTTTGGCGCGTGCGGCTTTACCCTGCTGCCTGAGCTGTTCGCGAGCCTGTTCCAGCGTGGAATCGAAATCGGCCACGTCCTGTGCGAATCCTGCTAGTTCCGAGACGATAAACTCGTTCAACTCGGCGGGCGTCCCCTTCACGGTGATCGGTTTGAGCAGGGCGTTCTTGTGGTCGCCGACCTCGGAAAAACGAGGCAGGACGGACACGGTCAAGCGCTCCCCATCCGCGCGGCTCACACTGATGGCCAGCGTGCCGCCCTGTGGAACAAGTGCGTCGAAAACTTCAAACATGCGTACCTCCGTGCTGTGTCTGTTTGATTTTGTAACTATTCGTAAATACTAGCATTTTGACCCATTGGCGCAAGGGTGAGACGCAAGAAATCCGGGCGGTTACTCAAACTGGCTCCACCCGTCGTCGGCAATGTCCAGCGGCATGGCGATGACCAACACGCCGGGGTCATCCTCGCCCGTAACCCCGCAGGGGCCGGGCACGGTGCAGACCGTGAGTGTAACCTTGGCTGAATCGAAGCGGGAAAGCGCGGTACGCAGAACCTTGATGGGCATGGCCACGCGCTCGATGCCGCCCGTCACCGCAGCCTCCAGAAATTCCATGCCTCGGCCGGAGTCGTCCGAAGTGCGGAACCGCAGGCCCTTGTCCTCGAAGAACAGGCCAACGCCGTTGCCGGAAAAAAGCCCCATACGGGTCAGGGTCGCATCCATGGCCTCGCGGGCAACCTCAACCCGGGTGTCGGCGGTATCCAGTTTGCCGATGATGGAATGGACGTCAGGGAACGCGAACAGGCTGCGCGGAACGGTCAGAACCTCGTAAACTCCGGATTCGTCGGACATGGAAGCGAAGAGTCGCTTGTCCGTCACGGACAGCTGCACATCGTCTGCCGTCATCCAGCGGCGCAGGACGGTCAGGTTCGCGTGATGGATCAAAACATCCTCTGCAAACAGTCCGGCAAGTTCCTCGTTGGCAAGCTCGGTCCTGCAGAGCTGGTGCCCGTCCAGCGCCACCACGTGGAAGGTGTCGCCGCTTGAGCCGAGCTTGGCGCAGGTGATCCCTTCCATGGCGGCATCATCGCGGCTCACGTAGGGATCCACGCGGCTCAGCATTTCGCCGAAGAGGTCTCCGGAAATCTCGGTGAAGTCATCGGGCAGCTCGCAAAGATTCGGCCGGGCAGCCTCATCCGTGCACGGCAGCGAATAGGAGCTGCTGCCGATGGTGACGGAAACGCCGCCTTCCTCCTTGCGCGTGATACAGAGTTCCCCGGTCGGCAGACGCTTGGCGAGATCGTGCACGGTGCGGGCGTTCAATCCGGCCCGTCCGGCCTTCACCACACTGCCGGGCAGGGTGGTTCGGTACTCCATGCCGTTCTGGTCGTTGAGAGCGAACAGGGTCAGGGTGTCGGGCTCGCCGGATACGGCATCGATCCAGACGCTACCCTTGGCCCCGGACACGGCCAGCGCCTTGCCCAGGGCTTCCACCAGATGATTGCGTTCTATGCGGATGAACATCGTGTCCTCCTTTTGAGATTCCCGGCCGGGCCGGAGTGCTTCGCGCGTGCCAGAGGGCATGCTCTCGGGGGCTTCCCGGCCGGGAAATATCGTTTTCAGGCATGGGGGAAGCCGTCCTCCCCCCGTTTGGGACGAGTATTCACATCTCCGGGGACGGCCCGGAGTCGGTCGGCACCGGCTGCCGCCGAAAAATCAGGGTTCGTTGTAGACGCCCCGTTCGCAGCGGGGCTGGGGTGTTTCCGCCACCGCGCTCTCGGGGATGAATTCCTTGAGCGTGCGAAGCGACATGGCCGCAAAGGCGATGCGCGCCTTGCCGCCCTCGCGGACCTGCGGCAGATCGAAAAGCCGCTCCACCTGTCGCAGGGCGCGATCCACTTGTTCGTGCTGGTTTACGACAGGCATGACGAACCTCCGTCCATGTAGTAGCCGCATCCCTGGCCGTCGCCGCGCATGCCGAGCTCCGCGCGGTCCTGCGGCAAGGTGCGCCGCAAGCAAGTGTCTGCGCGCAGGCAGGCCGCGTTGTCGCAGCGAACCGGCTTGCGCTTCTGGACCACGGGGCAACCCCGGTATCCCGTTCGGCTGGCCCACTCTCCATACATTTCCGAGACCATTCGCTCGCCGCCGAGGCCGTCTTCAATCTCCATGTGCAGGTCCGCCTTGCAGTGCAGGCAACGGCCGTGGCGCGAGTTGTATCCCAGGACCATGGCCGTGCCCGGAGCCACCAGAAAGCGCTCGTTGCAACGGGCGCAGCGGCATTCATAGAGTTCCTTGAGTTCCACGGGCATGGCTTCCCCCCTACTGCGGCTGTCTGGCCTGTTCGCCGCTCTGACTCTCGGGTGCGGCATTGCCGACGGTGATGACCACTCCGGGAACGGCCTCGCGGAGTCGGATGATGAGTTCGCCGACGCCGAGGGTGTCCAGCTCCCTGCGCACCTCTTGCTCCAAACGTTCCCGTTCCCGGGTCACGTTCAGGGGACGGCCCTTTTCGTCCGCAGGCACAAGCCAGCGCGGCTCGGGGTCGCCGTTCAGGATCCACTCGGGGTTGACGCCGAACACGCGCTGCAACGTGACCAGCCAGGAATCGGGGATGCTCGCGCGTCGCTTGGCGTCGGATATGCTTGACTGCTTGACCTGCAACTGGTCGGCGAGCTGAACCTGAGTCCGGGTGCCGGTGGTTTCGTGGATGCGACGTAGGATGCTGTCGAAATGTGTCATGGTAACCTCCGTATGTACCGCGCTATGCGGCTTTTCCGTTGAGTACGAGAGCGCAGGACAAAACCCTGAGCCTCGCGTGCCGATCCTGTCCGCTCCTGAGATCGGAAAGGGCGCCGTCAAGGGCGCACATCACTTCGGCCTCGGTGAGCCCGGCCATGTCCCACATCATGTCGTAGGCCTCGCCCACGTTGCGGAACGCATCCGCCGGGTTCACCCGAGCCTGTTCCGTGAACTCCAGACTCCCCAGTGTCTGGGCGGTGTCGTTCACGACAGTCTCGCCGGTCGGCTCTTCGGCTGCCGGCTCGGGCTGTGCGGGGCAGGGCGTCTGTGCATCAAACAGGTCCGGGTCCTCCCATGACAGGTGACGCCGCAGAAACGCCTCTCGCTTTTGCTTGGCAAACGAGACCCCTTTGCCGCCGGGCGTAAAAACCCCGGCAAACCCGCAGGCCCTGACCGCGAACTGGCTGAATCCGCCAACGCCTCCGCCGAATTCGAGATCAAGCGGCAGATTCATGCGACTGCGGATCGCGGCCAGTTTCACGTTCATCATCTCAAGCAGCTCTACAAAGGAAATGCTCTCGACATCAGCCAGCTCGTCGTTCAGCAATCGGGCCAGCACCTGTTGCCGGTAGCGTCGGACGCGTTCCACCCGGTTCATGAGGACCTCCCGGTCAGGTGCAGCCACAGGCAGCCCGCAAGGAATGCGACGTACAGCACAATGATCAGGCCGAGCAGAAACTGGATGGCCAGCATCCCTTCGCTGCCCGTGAACAGCCAGATGATGAAGTTTTTCATGACTCCTCCCGCATGGTTTTGACGGCTTCCATGAAGCGGGCGAGGTAGCTCTGCGCCTCAAGGCCCGCCTCCTGAAACTTCTTCAGCTCGTCGTCGGATATGCGCTGGCCGTCCGGGCCGTCGGGGTCGGTCGCGTGGTCGAAACTGCGCATGACCTCGCCGAACCGGGCGGTAGCCTGCACTGCCGTGCGTGCGGCTTCGCTGTTGCCGACCTTGCCCGTTGGCATGGGGATGATCAGGTAGCCGTGCGCCGCCGCGAATTTGGAAAGCAGGCGATCATCCTGCGTGTAACGGATCAAGGCCGAGAACTCGGCCAGGGACAGCCTGTGCGTGTGCACGTTGGGCGCGACCTTGTTCATCAGGGTCGAATAGCCGATGCCCATCAACTCGGCGATCTGTTCGGCCTTCATGCCGCTGCGTGCGTGCTTGGTGCTGTCCTGCAGGGCAAAAAGCAGGGGGAGCAAATCGGCGTTGTGCATGAGAAATTACCTCCTGAATTCTCACCGCTGGCGGTAAAAAAAATTGCCGCGCACAAGAGGGGAGGGGTTACCCTCCCGCCTCGGCGCGAGCCTGTTCGATACGCTGTTGCAGCCAACCCTTGGGCGGGCCGGGCTTCTTGTCCCTGCCAGCGGGCAGGTACGGTTCGGGAATACGCTGGCCGCCGGGTGCGCGATAACTGCGCATCCCTTCCAGCACCGCCACGGGAACCTCTTCGGCGTTGCAGTGGCGGCTGGTCTGAGCAGGGCTCAGGCCGAGGTGGGCGGCCAGATCCTTGACCGAAGCGCCGGACATCTTGAGCCATCCGGCAATGCGTCCTTGACGGGGGTCTTTGGGTTCCATAGTTTCAGCGTGTGTTAAGTGTTCGTGTCGGGTGTCTGCATCAACTGTTACCGTCACCCCTAATTCAAAAAAGTCGAACAAGTCAATACAAAAATCGAACAATGGCAAAAAAAGTCGAATATTGTGCCTTCGGGTGGCGTCTTAAGCAGGTCATGGAGCGTGCGGGCCTGAGCCACAACGATTTTGCGGCGCGCCTCGGGGTGGGTCCGGGAACGCTTTCGGGGTGGATGAAGGGCACGAGTCAGCCGAAGCTCGACATTTTGTCGTTCATTGTTCGAGAATTCGGAGCAGACGCCGCGTGGCTGCTGACGGGCGAAGATGCGGCGACTGCACCAGAGAGTCCGGCGACAACCCGCAAGCTGTACCCAGGCTACGAGCCGCCCTCAGAGGCCGTGAAAAAAGTCGAACAGGCCATGGCGGAAGTGGATGAGTTGCACGTCCTGCGTGCGTCAATGGTGGTTCTGGAGACGCGCTTCAACGAACGCGCGGCCCAGCTGGGCATATACAACCCGAAGATCCACCCGGACGTGGCGGGGGAAGGTAAGGCGGTGCGCCATTACTCCAGATTAAGCCCGGACGAACCCGAAGACCAGGACCGGGGGTAGCGAGTTATCCCGAGGGCTTCGGCCCTCTTTTTTTGGCTGCGGTTATAGAAAGTATGACATCTAGGTGCGTTTTGGCGAATTATATGTGCCTTGAAACAAAGGCTAGACAGTAACCAAGGCCTCTATGACCTTGACTCATAAATCATTAACGCGAATGGAGGGTTTTGATGGCCAAGAGTAATAGTGACGTTGATTCGGCGATAAAAACCGTAAGAAAACTGTACTCAAAAAAAGATGAGGTAACCCTTGATGTTCTTTTGTTCAATCTCAGCCCAGACAAGTCTCAAGCGCTTGAGCTCTTACACAAGATACTAAATGAGCCCCTTTTGAGTGATGAAGAATATAATTGGCTGAAGCGGCTGTCGGAAGAAACCGATATGGGGTAACGTATGAGTAACGAGAAGTTGTTTGAGAGCACCCCCTCCCTCTCCAACCTAAAATCCCCCCGTGCCAGCACAGGGGGATTTTAGGTCGCAGACCCTATCCTTGCTCAACCACCAGCGACTCGATCGCGTTGTAGTCGCCGGCGACCTGCTGGGTGCCGAGAATTTCGCGGCGCTCGCCAGACAACAACTCATTGGGACAATATTTCATCCGCGAGTTCGATCAATCGCTCGGACGTCACGTCATCGAAGTCGATAGCAGTCTTGATGTTTGACCGCCACGATTGTGATATGTCTTTTGTCACTGCGAAAACATCGAACATGTCCGGAGAGCGAAGCGCCAGCTGATATGCGATCGCATCTTGAAGCAGTTGCACATCGAGATACACATGATCACTCTCGCACAAACGCTGTTCAAGACAGAAGTCTTTGAAATTATGGTGTAAGCGCTGAACCCGCTCGTCTGACAGCGAAAACATGTATCTATGAAATTCGAGGAAGGACGTCCGCTGCGCGCTCAGCGACTTATACCGCTGCGAATCCTGATTCTCCTCCAAATAGTAGGGATTCACAATCGTATACGGCCCGTTCTTCGCGACGACCTGCTTTTGCATCTTCATAGCGTACTGATTCAGCCCGGGCTTCACCCCCATAGCTGCCAACTTTTCTTCAATTGCAGCGAGAATAAAGTCATTTGCCGAGCATTTTTTCCCCGATTCGGCTTGAATTGCTTCGGCTGCCCGGGCAATTGCGGGCCGCAAATCGTTGTCGGTCTGAAATCTCACGACAGACTGCGGGGTCCCTTTCTTCATAGCCATCCCTACTCTCCTTTCTTTAGATCAGATTCAAAACGAGGATGCTTTCGCCGTGTTCGTCTTCCATTCCCACGGAGTCAAAACCCATCCGGCGGCAGATTTCGCCCTTGAGACCTTGGATGTCCCAACTCAGCTCGCCAAGGCTGTCAAAACCGAACTGTTCCAGCAGTTCCGAAGCAACCTCGTTGTCGAGATCGAAAACATTTTCATCTTCTGCGACGAGTTCCAGCATCAAGTCGGCATTGATGTCGGAAACACATCTTTCATCGTCGATCTCTGCCAGCATCAGCGCTGCAACGTCTTCGGCGTGATCGGAATAAAAAGCCAGGTGACGGAAGTCGTCGGCGCTGATGTAGCGTCCGAGGCTCATTTCAAAAACCGTTTCGCCGTGAGATTCTGCAACTGCCCGTTCCGGGCTTGCGAAGATACCGCCGAAGCGGTTGTCAAATTCGGAGGAAAAACGACCGTAGCCAAGGATGCTCTCGGGAACGTCGCCGTTGGTTCCGGAAAAGACGGTCTCGGTGCTGATTTCGTATTCGTTGGCGATGGTGGTCATTTTGTTTCCCCCTTTGTTGACTATAGTAGTAGCACTAGTGCTATCATGTGTCAACCCGTTTTTGCAAAAACCTGAGAAGAACAGACAAAAAAAGCCCCCGGCCGCACGACGCGACCGGGGGCTTTTCATTGCACTTGTTCAGCACCTCAAGGCTCGGGATATTCAACCACCAGCGCCTCGATCGCGTTGTAGTTTCCGGCGTCCATGGCCGCCTTGAGCTGCTCCTCGGCGGCCTGCTGAGTGCCGAGGATCTCAGCGCAGACCAGCTCGAAGGCCTCGACGTTTGCAAGCACCTTGTCGCGCATCTGTGCGAGCGTGATGCCGCGCTTAGCGGCAATGCCGGACAGGACCGGCGCCGGGGCGGTCGAGTCAGCCAGCAGGGCCTGTGCTTCGGCTTCCTGCTTGGGCCAGCTGTCGATCTCCGCGCGGCTGTACTCCACCGTGGCCGCATCCATGGCCGCGTCTGCCCCGGCCAAAATCTCGCGGCGCTTGCGCTCGGCGGCATCATCCAGACGTGCCGCCTCGTCCACCACGGCCTCCACGATCTGTTCCCGCAGGATCAGGTCCTCGCCCAGCAACCACTCGGTGACGTAGCTGGTGAACGGCTCGCGCCGCAGCGTCCGCGCCTCGTGGTAGCCGAGCGCCGCACGCTCCTCGCGGGTCAGATCCGCAAAGCGGCGGACGCTGCCACCCTGCACCACCTGCGCGGGCGGGGTCTGTCGAAAAGTGTTGTCCGGGTATCTCCACATGTCTGCCTCCTAGAATGCGTTGGAATATTTGAAGGGCTGCGCCGCCCATGCGATGCCGAGGATGGTATCGGCGTTGCCGTTAATCAGCGACGACGAGTTTATGACGTCGAAGCCGCCCGAGAAAAACGAAAACAGCCCGGGCGAGCCGAACGCCTGCTCAACCGTGTTGCCCTCAACCCACCGTTCAATATTGTTCCGGCCTCCGTCCATGTCAGAGGACACGAAAAACCAGTCCTGCGTGGCAGTTGCATTTTTTCCCAGCATGGCCAGGGGCAGAAAACCCAGATTTGCTCTCGGCCCNGCGTTGGAGCCGTTGCCCTCAAAGCTGAACACCTCCGAAAAACCGGGGACGGAGCGGAAAACGTAGGCGATATAGGTTTCGGCGGGGGCGTTCACGGTGCTGTTGTTCCCAACGGTGAAGGCAA